>JAKQOH010000220.1 GCA_029565415.1 Candidatus Rifleibacteriota bacterium
ACAGGCGTGTATATCCTGATGGGGCCGCCGGAGGACTCGGGTTTGCCCCGGCTCTATGTCGGTGAGGGTGATCCCATAAAGCCACGGCTCGAACAACATGCCGTGAAGAAGGACTTCTGGACCGGCTGTATCGCGTTCACAAGCAAAGACGAAAACCTGAACAAGGCGCATGTGCAGTATCTCGAAGCACGCCTGCTCGATCTCGCCATGCGAGCGAAGCGCTGCCTGCTCGAAAACGGTAATGTTCCAGCACTGCCGTCCCTGTCAGAATCTGATGCCGCCGACGCTGAAGGATTCCTCGGAGAGATCCTTCTCTGCTGCCCGCTGCTGGGGCTGAACGTTTTCTCGGCACCATCTACATCTCCGAAGGGCGGAAAGCTTCTTCACTTGAAGGGAAAAGGTGTGGAAGCGCAGGGGCAGGAATCATCTGAAGGTTTTACCGTTAAAACCGGCAGCGGTGCATCTGCAAGCGAGGTGCCATCCTGCCATCAATACCTTCGGGAACTTCGATCAGCACTCATTGCCAACGGTGTTCTCAAGAAGGCGGCTGATGAGTACGTGTTTTCCCAGGACTACGTTTTCAATTCCCCGTCCACTGCGGCAGGGGTCGTCCTGGGCCGTTCAGCCAATGGTCGCCTCGAATGGAAATCGAAAGACGGGAAAAGCCTGAAGGAAATCCAAGAGTCGCAGGTTCAGGAATGACGTTCAATGAATCCACCGTCGAAGAAGCCGCTCTATCCTGGTTCGCAGAGCTGGGATACGCCATAGCGCATGGCCCAGACATTGCTCCCGGTGAACCGCAGGCAGAGCGGGATTCTTTGAGCGATGTCGTTCTGGTGCGGAGATTGCAGGACGCGGTTCAGCGGCTGAATCCGAAGATCCCTGAAGATGCGCGGGAAGAAGCGGTTCGCAAACTGCTCCGTCAGGAAACGCCGTCGCTCGTCGCGAACAACCGGCGGTTCCATGCGATGCTGCGGGATGGCGTCGAGATTGAATACAAGCGCCCCGACGGGAGCATCGCAGGAGACCGGGTGCGGCTTGTCGATTTTGTGTGTCCACAGAACAACGACTGGCTGGCATTGAACCAGTTTACCGTCATCGAAGGTCAGGTCAACCGCAGACCAGATATCGTCGTATTTATAAATGGGCTTCCGCTCGCTGTCATCGAGCTGAAGAACGCGGCCGACGAGAACGCTACGATCTGGTCGGCGTATCAGCAACTCCAGACTTACAAGGCACAAATCGGCTCTCTGCTGAGGTTCAACGAACTGCTCGTCGTGTCCGACGGTATGCAGGCGCGCATCGGCTCGCTCACGGCGAACCAGGAATGGTTCAAGGTCTGGCGCACCATCGACGGGGAAGACTCGTTCACGAATACCTTCCTCGAACTCGAGGTGCTGATCCGGGGCGTGTTCGACAAGACGCGGCTCCTCGACCTGCTCCGGCACTTCATCGTCTTCGAGGAGGATGGCGACAGCGACAGGCTCCACAAGATCATCGCCGGGTATCACCAATTCCATGCCGTGACCGCAGCTGTAGATGAAACGATCCGTGCAAGCGGC
>JAKQOH010000024.1 GCA_029565415.1 Candidatus Rifleibacteriota bacterium
CGTCGATGCTGGTCACGGGTCTTGCGAAGCAAGCCCCGCGCCCAAAGCGCATCGATGCCCTCACTCTGCCGTTGGCGACGTTCGGCGACCCGCTCATCGCTGGCGTTAGAACGCTGATTTCCAGATGTATATAATTTATGATACAATTACTTAGCTGCGCGTCTCAAGTGCTGAACATTTCAACAAAGAATGCCTGGCAAAGGTCACGCCGTCGCATCAGGATGCTGTAAAGGCGTCATGTCCTTTGCTGAATTTGCCTTCTTGCCTTCTACATTGTGCATGCTAAGACTACTCGAGAGCGATCGTAACGACTTAGATGAATATAGAATGTCAATGAGAAGCAATGTTTATCGATTATCCAGTCTTTTCAAGCGCAAAGGCCACGCCGCCAATTATCAATTCAATTGGGCGACGTCATGACCTTTGCGAATGCCCCTGTCAAGGGCCACCGATATTCACCCCCTGGGGCCACGAAAAACCAACCCCCTCGGTGCATTGATTCAGGCGAATTCTTGTGTGTAGAACGCGATGATGATGTAGTAGAAGCTATTGATACGGCGAACATCCCTCCTTTCGATTTCGTGCAGAGTTTCCGGGAAGGGAAAACCAACTCTTCGTTTTCCCCTCCCGGACCCACCCTTTTCGTTCTCAAAAGATCCCGGCCTGCGAAAATGGCCGCCGCCTGGTGTCCGGCGGCGCCAGGCCATCGTCCTGGATGGCGCACCGACGCAGGGGCGGACAGGCCGAAAATCTCTCGAGAATTGCTCATGCCGCTGACGCCTCCTGCTTTCGGTTCAGAATCCCGGCCTTGAGCTTTTCCTTGAGGCGATAACTCTCGCCCTTGATATTGACCGTCACCGAGTGGTGAAGGACCCGGTCGAGAATCGCCGTGGCGATGATCTGATCGCCGAATACCTCGCCCCAGTTCGAGAAAGCCTGATTTGAGGTGAGAATCATCGCTCCCTTCTCGTATCTTCGCGATACGAGCTGGAAAAAGAGGTTGGCGCCGAGCCGATCGATCGGGATATACCCGATCTCATCGATGATCAGAAGCCGAGGCTGCGTGTATCCCTTGAGCTTTTCCTCGAGGCGGTTTTCCGAATGTGCCTTCGTCAGATTGCCGATCAGCGCCTGGGCCGTAATGAACATCGTGCGATAGCCGAGTCGAATCGCTTCGACGCCCAGCGCGACAGCCATGTGCGTCTTTCCGACGCCAGGCGGGCCGAGGAAGATGACATTCTCGCCGTTTTCGATCCAGCGGCAGGCGGCCAGATCCTTCAGACGCCGCTGATCAATCGAGGGCTGATATGTGAAGTCGAACGCATCCAGGGTTTTGACGAACGGAAATCGGGCCATACGCGTGCCCATCTCCGTGCGCTTGTCCCGTTTCGAGGCCAGCTCTTCCTGAATGGCCTTTTCCAGAAACTCCGCGTGGGTCCAGGTCTGCTTCCCGGCATCCTCGAGAAAGGTTTCGAGATGATCCGCAAGGCGGTGAAGTTTGAGGTTGCGAAGGCCGTCCTCGAGCTGTTCGAGACCGCTCATCACGCCACCTCCTTGATGCCAGCCACTTCGTCATAGACGGACAGACTCCGCACCTGGACATCGTCCTCCGGCCACCGAGGATCGTGCCTGGGCAGATCGGAGCATTCCGCTTTTTTCGCCACTTCGACGAGTAGGGCACGGAATTCCTTCGGCATCGGGGCTTCCTGATATCGCCCGTGAAGCTGCTCGTGGCTGCCGACGGCTTCCCCTGCCTCGTTCCGAATCTCGATCTTTCCGGCTTCGACATGCACCGAGACCGTCTTCCCAATCGCACTCGGCGCAACCGGATACCGATTCGTTTCGATCGTGATCCGGCTGTCGTTCGCCACCCTCCTGATGTGCTCGAGGTCAGGCTGCCAGGGCCGCACGACAGAAAGCGGGATGAGGGCCGCGCTCTCTTCTGCCCATCGGGACATGGGCGTCACATGCGTCGTTCCATGAATCCGCATGTCCGCTTCCTCCCGCATCCATTGCTCCAGAGAGGCGTTGAGATCGTCGAGATCGCGGAAGCGCCGCCCGGCAAGAAAGTTCCGCTTCACGTATTTCACGCCAGACTCGACCTTTCCCTTCGTGCGCGGCCGATAGGGCCGACAGAAGCGAACCTCGAAACCATGGTGACGAGCAAAGTCCTCGAACACCTTGTTCAATCGCTCCGCCGGCGGCCTTTCCGTCATGACCATCGTGCGGGCGTTGTCATACAGAAGCTCTTTCGGGTAACCGCCGTACCATGCGAACGCCCGCTGATGACCGTCGATGACGTTGTGGCGCTTCTCGTTCAGATATGCCCGGACAAACATCCGCCGGGAAAATCCCAGGACAAGCACGAAGAAGTGCACCCGGCGCCGGTTTTCGCCGAGCCAGATAGTGGACGAACCCCAGTCGACCTGACCCTGAAGTCCCGGGGGCGTTTCGAACCGTATCGTGGCCTCCGTGGCAACGCGCTCCTGCTCACGAATCGGCTTCAGAAACCGCTTGATGATGGAATAGCTGCCGCTGAAGCCCTGCTCCCGAGCCTCGCGGAAAAGAACCTTGCCGTTGAACATGACCTCAGGGGCTCTTGCGCGAAGCCATTCTTCGAACTCCGTGAGACTGTTCTTCGCCGGGCAGTCGCGTGAATAGGGCTGAATATCGGTCTGGGTGAGATACTTCCTGACCGTTCCAGGATCGAGGTCGAGACGGCGGGCAATGGTCTTGATGCCCAAACCGCTCTTTTTGAGAACATGGATGGTTTTGAAGATGTCGCCGCTGATCATGACGTCCTCCACCACAGGCTGTGGTGGGGGTAATAAGGGCACGCGAGGGCCAAGGAAATCAAGAATATTCATACACTCCTCCAAGCGTTTTGAAGGGGTGGATTTTTCGTGACCCCAAGGGTGGAATATAGCGTGAACCCTGACAGTCACAAAGCTTGCGAAGCAAGCTTTGTGACCAAAGCGCATCTGTTCCCTCACTCTGCCGTTGGCGTCGTTCGGCGGTCCGCTCATCGCGGGCGTTAGAGCGCTGAATTCCAGATGTATATAATTTATGATAGAATTACATAGATGCGCGTCTCATGTGCTGAATATTTCAACAAAGAATGCCAGGCAAAGGTCACGCCGTCGCATCAGGATGCTGTGAAGGCGTCATGTCCTTTGCTGAATTTGTTTTCTCGCCTTCGATATTGTGCATACTAAGACTTTTTGAGAGCGATCATGGCGACTAAGATGAATATAGAATGTCGATGAGAAGCAATATTATTCGATTATCCCGTCTTTTCAAACGCAAAGGCCATGCCGCCGATTGGCAGTGCAACTGGGCGACGTCATGACCTTTGCTAATCTCGCCACAATTTCAATCAGCAAACAACAACAACATCGTTCTGATCTGAGTTACTGAGGCACTACATTCGAGAATGTCGATAAAGAAGCTATGATCATTAGCAATGAGCGTTCTAACTGTGCGCTCGACCGGACCGGCGATGCTGG
>JAKQOH010000036.1 GCA_029565415.1 Candidatus Rifleibacteriota bacterium
ATCGGGTATTTGTCGGGCTTGTATTTGAGCGCAAACGTGGCCGCCGCGACGAGCAGCGGCAGAAAGAAGGCAAGGAACGTCGTCGCGACCTTTTCCCCGAGCACCCCGAGAAATCCCACAACGGCAATTATATAAAAATAATTATAATATGTCGTGTAGAGTTTGGGGATCTTGTTCGTGAAAACCAGATAGGCAACGGCACCGATACCCAGGCTGGCCAGAAACCCCAGGATATCCGGCAGCCGGGACTCTTTCTTTTCCTGAAAATCCACTCCGTTGCTCACAACTCCCATTATACCCCGCCGCGACGTTCAATACCAACCGTGCAGGGCAAACGGCAACGTCGCCACCGCGCACGCAACCCGGGGATGACACGACAGACACGACTGCCGGGAATGTTCTGCCGAGCATCGCGATCCTGCGCGTGCATCTGTGCCATCCGCGCAACGGGGGATAGCCTTCAGGGGATCTTCAGGAGCGCTTCGTCGTGATTTCCCGCATGAGGTTTTCAGCCGCGGCCGTCCCCGCCGCCATCTTCTGGAGCAGGGCCTCCGCTTCCCCATGCCGGCCGTTACGGCACAGCAGATACCCCTGCCAGAACCGGCTGAATCCGCTGCGATCGAACAGCTCTGCGGCGACGGCCGCCACCTTCAGGGCATCCTCCACCCGCCCCGCTGTGGCAAGGGCGATCGACTCGACGGTTTTGGCGAGAGCGCGTGTTTTCGGGCCTCCGGTGAGGGCGGCGGCTTTCTCGGCCCACCGGTCGGTCCACTCGCGGCGGGACATCAGGTAATCCTGGAAGGCAAGCTCGGCGAGCAGATGGGCTCGCACCAGGGGCAGCCGGGCGTTGTCGAGGCCCCGTGTCCAGTCGATGTGGGCCGGCACCCCCTGATTGAAAGCCACCATGCATCGCCCCGTCACGAGAAGACTCATGGCAGCGTCATCCCCGCCGAACTGCCGGGCACGATCATCCGGAATCGCCTTGATCGCCTTCACCGCGCCGGCGAAATCCCCGGCCACGCTTTTGAGAAGGGCTTCGAGAAGCAGGCCGTAGGCGGCATGCCGGGAGTTGCCGAACTTCTGCTGGAACTCGGCCAGCAGCTGTTTCGCCTCGAATAGGTCCTCCAGTTCGATCCGGACGCGGATCAACGCGAGCCACATATCCGGAAAAGCCGCCGAGTCATGCAGCCCGAACAATTTTCTCCCGCTTTCCAGGACGGCGGAAAACTCTTCATTCTCGAGACGGCTCAGAGCCTGCGCTTCCTGGAGCTTCGCCCCCGTGAAGCTCGTGGGGTCCGAGGTCATGCCGAACGCCGGCATCAGTCGGCTCATGCCAGTGACTTTTGCAAAACGGTACATCCAGTATTTCCCCAGCGGCAGCCAGAGCGAAAACAGCCCGGCAATGCCGATCGAGAGAGCCATTCCCGGGAGGCGCACCGTCAGGTCGAGACGGCTCTGGAAGACGAGCACGAACAGCATGAACCACCAGCAGAAAAACCATATCGCATACAATTCATTCCGCCGGGGCCGCATTTTTTCGGGGAGGAGACGGAACAGCGGAAAAATCCCGAACAGCAGCAGCGTGACGAGATGCATCGCGATGAGCAGGCGCGGCAGGATCCACTGGGAGTCGTAGATGGAAAACTCGTCGACGAGGAGAGCGAGCCGGAACCCCGGAACCGCCGCCTGCCACGCGATGATCACGTGGGCCACTCCGAGCCCCACGAATGCACAGGTCCCCCAGAGGGGCGCGGCAGGGGCCAGCCGGGTGGCCATGAACGCGAGGCCGGCCAGCAGCAGAAACGCGTAGACAATGCCGAAGATCCCGGAAAAGCCGAGAGGAAACGAGGTCAGGAAATACACGGGAGAAAAGGTCTGGAGTCCGCTGCTCCAGGCGGCGGGCTTCTCCACCGATACCGGCACGGCGGCAAGCTGCTCGGCGAGGACCATCGAGCTCACCAGCGCCCCCATCAGATCCACGTGGGCAAGCTGCAGGACGAACAGGATGAGGTTGTCGCGATACCGGAGCGTCTCGGCCGCGGCAACCCCTTCCATCAGCTCGGCGACCCGCTGTTTGCCACCCAGGTGCTCATTCACGAGCGCCAGACGGACCCGGGCCTGGATATTGGACGGCTGGGCCCGGAGGGCACTGCCAAACGCCGCCGCCGCCTCGCCAACGTTGCCGGCGGCAGCGGCGATCTTCGCGAACATCAGGTGAATGCGGGCCTGGCCCGCCGGAGGAAGCTTCCGGAGCGGAATGCGCTTGAGGACCGTCTGGGACTGGCGATACTGGCCGATCCGGCAGAGGAGGTCGCCCCAGGCGAGCAGGGGAGCGACATTCCCGGGAAAAGCGTCGTAGGCATCCTCGTAGGCCTCGGCGGCCTCGGCATACTCGCCGCGGTGTTCGGCCTTTTGCGCCTTTTCGACGAGGAGCTGGGCCTTGCGGCGCAGGAGTTCCTCGTTTCCCGGAGGGGGCGGGCCGGCAGCGGGTCGTTCATCGGCTCCGTATGCGGGAATACAGACCAGAAGCACGCACAGCATCCATGCCCATGCGCACCTCACCAGCCTGCTACCAGGGGGTCTCACTCTCTCGCCCTCCTGTGTTCACACGGCCGTTCCGACCTCTTGCCCGAACCAAGCCGCCCCTTGTCCCTCTCCCGGGCCGCGATCGCCTGACCGAATCCGGTAAAACCGCGTGGGATCAACCTTTTCGGGAAGCCATCAGCTCCTTCTGCCGTTTTGTCGCCTCGGTATCGAGAGCAAACGTCACCTTGAGCACATCGCCCTCGCCGACCCCTTCCGGCAGCATGCTGCGGTGGACGGTGAGAAGATCGCCGTTTTCGGCCAGACAGCGGAAATACGCCCCTTTGGAAGCATCGATCACAGCCCGCATGTTTCGCTCTCCTTTGATTCTATATGATACATGATAAATCAGAAACCGAGTTGGGACAACACCCCTTCGATGAACAGGCGGATCTCATCCGTCGCACCGCTGTCGAGCGAGATCTCGACAAAGGCGATCCGATTGCCGCGCATGTCGCCGGACTTCGTTTTATACACCTCGGTACGGAATACCGGGGCGTTCATGAAGTTCCGGTGCGGGAAGATCTTGATCAGCAGGGTGCTGAAATCCGGGAGCCGCAGGAACAGGCTTTCCTGGTAGGCGTTCGAGTTGATCGTCACCTCGACGCCCGGATCCCGCTGCTCCCGGAAGAGGAAGTTCTGCATGACGCGGAAGACGATGTCTCCCACGTCTACCAGCGTCAGATGGCTTCCTTTTTCCATTCCTGCTCCGCAACGAAGGATTCGAGGGAAATCCCGGTCAAGTTCTCACCCGTCCGCTTGCGGATCGTGATGGTTCCGCTGCCGGCCTCTTCCTCGCCAAGGATAGCCATGAAGGGGATTTTCTGCAACTGGGCCTGGCGGATCTTGTACCCGATCTTGTCGTTGCCGGAATCGAGCCAGACGCGCACGCCGCGCTTTCTGAACTCTTCGGTCACCTTTTTCGCATACTCGAGATGCTTCTCCGAGATGGACAGAACGGCGACCTGGACCGGCGCGAGCCAGAGCGGCATGGCGCCGCCGTGGTGCTCGATCAGCACGCCGAAGAACCGTTCGATCGAGCCGAGGAGGGCGCGGTGCACCATGTAGGGCCTGTGCTCCTGGCCGTCGGCGCCGACGTAGGTCATGTCGAACCGCTCGGGCAGGTTGAAGTCGAACTGGATCGTGGTCATCTGCCACTCGCGGCCGATCGCATCCTTGACCTTGAGATCGATCTTGGGCCCGTAGAACGCGCCGCCACCCTCGTCGAGCTCACACTCGAGGTTCTCCTTCGAGACGGCACGCTTCAGGGCTTCGAGGGCCGTATCCCATCGGGACTGTTCGCCGACGGCCTTCTCGGGGCGGGTGGCGAGGTAGGCCTTGATTTTCTCGAAGCCGAAGGTGCGCCAGAGCGAGAGGCTGAACCGCAACACCTCGGCGATCTCATCCTCGATCTGCTCGGGCGTGCAGATGATATGCGCGTCGTCCTGGGTGAAGCCGCGCACGCGCAGCAGGCCGTGCAGGACGCCGCTCTTCTCATAGCGGTACACCGTGCCGAGCTCCGCCCAGCGGAGCGGCAGATCGCGGTACGAACGCTTCTGGTTTTTATAAATCATGATATGGAACGGGCAGTTCATCGGCTTGATGTAGTAATCATTCTCGTCGATGTTCATCGGGCTGTACATCGCGTCCTTGTAGAAGCCGAGGTGGCCGCTGGTCTCCCACAGCCAGCTTCGCCCCATGTGGGGCGTATTGATCAGTTCGTAGCCGTGGCGGTAATGCTGTTCCTTCCAGTAGGTCTCGATCACGTGACGGATGCGGGCGCCGTTCGGGTGCCAGAAGATCAGCCCCGGGCCGACATCCTCGTGGACCGAGAACAGGTCCAGGTCCTTGCCGAGCTTGCGGTGGTCGCGCTTCTTCGCCTCTTCGAGCATCGTGATATGGGCATCCAGCTCTTCTTTCGAGGCAAAGCAGGTGCCGTAGATGCGCTGCAGCATCGGCCGCTTCTCGTCGCCGCGCCAGTAGGCGCCGGCCACGCTGAGGAGCTTGAAATGTTTCACCGCTCCCGTGTCGGGCAGATGCGGACCGCGACAGAGGTCGACGAAGGCCCCGTGGCGGAACACCGTGATCCGCTCCGTCTCGGGAAGTTCGTTGATCAGCTCGACCTTGAAGGGCTGGTTCAGCTTTGTGAACATCTCGAGAGCCGCGGCGCGGGAGAGCTCCTCGCGGGTGAACGGCGCCTTCGCGGTGACCGAGGCGTGCATCTCTTTCTCGATGTGGGCCAGGTCATCCATCGTCAGGGCGCGGGAGAGCTGGAAATCGTAGTAGAAGCCGTTCTCGATCGAGGGGCCGATACCGAACTGGGCTTCGGGGAACAGCTTCAGAACCGCCTCGGCCATGATGTGCGCCATCGAGTGACGGTAGACTTCGGCCGCATCAGCGGATTTCAAGGTGACGACTTCGAACTTTCCGCCGGTAAGGAGGGGGGTGCGGATATCGACGAACGTGCCGTCGATCTTGCCGGCGATGGCGGCCTGGGCCAGCTTGGGGCCGATCTTCGCGGCGGCATCGCGCACGGTGGCGCCGGACGGGACCTCGAGGGTCTTGCCGTCGGGAAGGGTGAGATTGAGATTCTGTGACATGATTGCCTCCTTGCGGGGCGCCTCGCGCCCCTGAAACACGTCATCGCACGGGCCGCCCTGTTCCCTTCCGGCTCGGAAGCCGGCTCAGGAGCTCAAGGGCGGCTCATGCGGTGAGGATGATACGTCTGAAACTGCGCTTCCCGGCTTGGACCAGGAACGTGTCGCCGGCCTTGAACGGACGGCCCGGATCGGTGCACTTCTCCTGCTCGACGCGCACACCGCCCTGCTGGATGAGGCGTTTCGCCTCGCCCCCGCTCGGGGCGAGCCCCGACTGGACGAGCACCTTCATCAGCGTGATCCCGTCGGCGCCGCAGGCGATCGTCGTCTCGTCGATCTGCTCGGGAAGCCCGTCGCCGGTTTTCCCGAACAGCTTCTCGAAGCCCTCTTCGGCCTTCGCCCCGGCATCTTCACCGTGATACATCGCGGTGATGCGGCGTGCAAGGCGCATCTTCACGGCCTTGGGCTCGCGCGGAGCCAGTTCCCGGACTTCCGCGAGCTGGGCCGGGGTCAGGTCGGTGAGCAGCTCAAAATATTTGATCATCAATTCATCGGGAATCGACATCAGCTTGCCGTAGATCTGGCCAGGCTCTTCGTTGATTCCGACGTAGTTGCCGAGGCTCTTGGACATCTTGTCCCTGCCATCGAGCCCTTCGAGGATCGGCATGGTGAGTGTGATCTGCGGCTCGACGCCGTAGGCGCGCTGGAGCTCGCGGCCGACGAGCAGGTTGAACGTCTGGTCGAGGCCGCCCAGCTCGACGTCGGATTTCAACGCGACCGAGTCGTAGCCCTGCATCAGCGGGTACATGAACTCGACGACGCTGATCGGGGTCTGGTTCTTGAACCGGGTGCTGAAATCGTCGCGTTCGAGCATCCGCGCCACGGTGTACTGCGAGGTCAGCTTGAGCACGTCGGCGAACGTCATCGAACCGAGCCAGCTGCTGTTGAACACGATGCGGGTCCGGCCGAGGTCGAGGATTTTCGCGATCTGCTGCTTGTAGGTCTCGGCATTCGCGATCACCTCGTCCTCGGTGAGGGCCGGCCGGGTCTTTTTCTTGCCCGTCGGGTCGCCGATGCGGCCGGTGAAGTCGCCGATCAGGAACACGACCTCGTGGCCGAGCTGCTGGAACTGGCGCATCTTCTGCAGCACGACCGTATGGCCGAGATGGATGTCGGGCGCCGACGGATCGGCTCCGAGCTTGATCACCAGCGGTTTGCCGGTGGCGTAGGATTTCTCGAGCTTCTTCAGCAGCTCGTCGCGCGACACGATGTCGACCGTTCCGGTCGCGACGATCTCGAGCTGTTCTTTGGGTGTTGCCTGGAATTTCACGGTGTCAGATCTTCCCCAGTTCCGTCAGATACTCGTTGAGCTTGGCCTTCTGCAGCCCATACGAATCTATACCGGACCGAATATGTTCGACGACCTCGGGCGGGGCCTTGGACACGAAGTTCTGGTCCTCGAGCTTGCCCGCGATCTTCGCGAGTTCCTTCTCGATCTTGGCGATCTCGAGCGCGACGCGCTTCTTCTCGGCCTCGACGTCGACCATGCCGGCGAGGTCGAGACAGATCTCGGTGCCGCCCATCAGGCCGACGAGGTGGCCGGAGGGCTTCGCCCCGACGATCTCGAGCAGCTCGGTGTTGGACAGCGACCGGATCATCGCGCTGTGCCGCTCGATGACCGGGCTGAGCCCCTCGTGGCGCACGACACGCACGGTGACGCGCTTGCCGGGGGCGATATTGGCCGAAGCGCGCAGGTTGCGGATCACGCGCACCGCCTCCATCACCTCGCCGACTTCGGCCTCGACCGGCGTGTTCACCAGCTCGGACCGCACGGCCGGGTAGGCGGCCTGCATCAGGTTTCCCGTCGCACCCGGCAGCTTGCGCCAGATCTCCTCGGTGACGAACGGCATGAACGGATGGAGCAGCCGCAGCGCGCCGTCGAGGACGTGAAGGAGCACGCGGCGGACGCGGTCCTTGTCGGGGCCTTCCGGACCCATCAGGGTCGACTTGCTCATCTCGATGTACCAGTCGCACAGTTCGTTCCAGATGAACTCGTAGACGCCCTTGAGGGCCTCGTTGAACTTGTACTGGCCATCGGCGAGCTCGCGCCGGACGGTCTCGACGGCCCCGTGGAACCGCGAGAGGAGCCAGCGGTCCCACACCGTGAGCTGGTCGGCTGAGGGCAGCGGATCGGCGATGGTGCAGGAGGCGCCCGTCATGTTCATCAGGGTGAACCGCGAGGCGTTCCACAGCTTGTTGGCGAAGTTCCGGCCGATCTCGACCTTGTCGGCGGCGAACCGGATGTCCTGGCCGACCGGGGCCAGCCAGACGATCGTGAAGCGCAGCGCGTCGGCGCCGTAGGTGGCAATGATGTCGAGCGGATCGGGCGAGTTGCCGAGCGACTTGCTCATCTTCCGGCCCTTCATGTCTCGCACGATGCTCGTGAAGTAGACGTCGTGGAACGGGCACTCGCCCATGAAGTAGTAGCCGGCCATCACCATGCGCGCGACCCAGAAGAAGATGATGTCGGGGCCGGTCACCAGCGTGTCGGTCGGGTAGAACGAGGAAAGGGTTTTCGTCTTCTCGGGCCAGCCCATCGTCGAGAAGGGCCACAGCCAGGAGCTGAACCACGTGTCGAGCACGTCCTCGTCCTGGGTGATGCGATCCGTCTTGCCGCAGTTCGAGCAGGTTTTCGGGGCGTCCATCTCGACCATGACGGTGCCGCAGTGGCCGCAGGTGTAGGCGGGAATGCGATGGCCCCACCAGAGCTGGCGGCTGATGCACCAGTCGCGGATATTTTCCATCCAGTGCAGGTAGACGCCCACCCAGCGGTTCGGAGTGAACCGGAGCGTGCCGTCCTTCACGGCGGCGATGGCTTTTTCGGCCAGGGGCTTCATGCGGACGAACCACTGGTCGGACAGGTAGGGTTCGATAACGGTGTTGCACCGCTCGCAGTGGCCGACGGCAAGGGTGTGGTCCTCGATTTTCTCGAGCAGGCCCTGGTCCTGGAGGTCGGCGACGACCTTCTCGCGGGCGGCGAACCGGTCGAGCCCCTTGTAGGCGCCGGCCAGCTCGTTCATCACACCGCCCTCGTCCATCACGATGATCTGGGCGAGGCTGTGGCGGCGGCCCATCTCGAAGTCATTCGGATCGTGGGCCGGGGTGACCTTGACGGCACCGGTGCCGAACTTCGGATCGACGTAGTCGTCGGCGATGATCGGGATCTCGCGGTTCATCAGGGGCAGGACCAGGGTCTGGCCGACCAGCTCGCGGAACCGGTCGTCGTCGGGATTCACCGCGACGGCCGTGTCGCCGAGCATCGTCTCGGGGCGGGTCGTGGCGACGATGACGTGGCCCTTCCCGCTCTTGAGCGGATACCGGATGTACCAGAGGCTGCCCTTCTTTTCCTCGGGAATCTTTTCTTCATCCGAGAGCGCCGTGCGACAGCGCGGGCACCAGTTGATGATATATTTACCTTTATATATCAAACCATCTTTATGAAGCCGCACGAAGGATTCGCGGACGGCCTGGGACAGTCCCTCGTCCATCGTGAACCGCTCGCGCTCCCAGTCGCAGGAGCAGCCGAGCTTCTTGAGCTGGCTGATGATGATGCCGCCGTATTTTTCCTTCCAGGACCAGACCTTTTCGAGAAACTTCTCGCGACCGAGGTCGTGGCGCGAGGTTTTCTCTTTGGCGAGGGCCTTTTCGACGACGTTCTGGGTCGCGATGCCGGCGTGATCCGTGCCGGGCAGCCACAGGGTCTCCTTGCCTTCCATGCGGTGGAGGCGAATGAGGATGTCCTGGAGGGTGTTGTTCAGCACGTGGCCCATTGTGAGCATTCCCGTGACGTTGGGCGGGGGGATGACGATGGTGAACTTCGCGGCGGTTCCATTCTCGTCGGCATGAAAACAGCCCTGGGAGGCCCAGGACTGGTAGATGCGATCTTCGACGACGGATGGGTTGTAGGCTTTTTCGAGGGCCTCGGATGCGGGAGGGTTGATGGGTTCTGCGGCGGAAGGCGTATTCATGTGTGATGCACCCGTTTCTGCGTTATTTCTGGATCAGGTTGACCAGTTTGCTGAACTCCTCAGGAGCCAGGTTGAGGCTGCGCGCCTGCTGGAAGATCGTGTTCTTGACCTCGAGCTGCTTGATCCGCTCGTCGACCCGGGGATCGGGCTTGAGCGCCTGGGCCTGGCGAAGCAGGCGGAGGGACTCGGCGAACTCGGAGGCCTGGGCATAGACGTCGCCGAGGCGCACCAGCAGCGGTACCGACTCGGGATCGAGAGCCAGGCCGGAGCGGAGGTATTCCCGAGCCTTATCATACTGTTCGCTATCGATCATCCGTTCGGCGAACCGCAGGTAGGTGGTCGCGGTGGGTTCGAACACCGGCAGACTGTCGACGGGCAGGTCGTTGGGAGCGGTGATCTTCTTGCCGCACAGGTGGCAGAACCGGCTGTCGGGGTTGCTCTGGAGGGTGTTGCAGCCCGCACAGTTATACAGGTTCTGGACGACCCAGACCTTGGACTTCTTGATGACCGCCTCGCCCTTGCGGTAGCCCTTCTCGACCTCGAACACGATGCACTTCTCGGGGAATTTGTCGGAACGGAAGAAGTCGGTCGCGATGTGCTTCTGCTCGTCGAACTCCTCGGAGATGACGGGCATATACTGGATCTTGTTGGGGAGGATCAGCCGTTCGAGCAGCTTCCGGTGCAGGGTCTGCAGTTCGGGGATCTGGTTTTTCACCAGGAAGGCGTCGAGACCGTCGAAAAAGTCGATGAAGCCGGAGATGATCTCGTTGTCGGCATCAGCCGGGATGATCGGGGCCTGGTCGTCAGCCAGAGCGGCTTTCTGACGAAGCACCGCGACCTCCTCGTCCTTCGCCGTCAGCTCGCGCTTCTGCTGATTCAGGAGCGCCTCGAGCTTCTGGATCGCGACCAGCTGGTCGGCGACCTGGTTGGTCAGCTGCTCGAGCTCGGCCTGCACCTTGGGATCCTGGATGCTCTGGTCACGGCGGGTGTCGAGGGCCACGCGCAGTTCGGCAACTTCATTCTGGAGTTTCGTCTTTTCCTCGTCGCGCTGGGTCAGGCGGCGGCCAAGCTCGTCATTCAGCTTGCGCAGCTTGTCCAGATCCTCGGCGGAGGTCATGGGGCGTGCCTTCAGAGCGGAGAGCTCTTCCTGGATCGCCTGTCGCTCGGACTCGAGCGCGGTGAGTTTGAGCGACATCTCGGTCAAGCCGGTGGATTCACGTTCGAGGTGCGCAACCTTCTGGCGCAGCCCCGGCAGTTCCGATACCTGGGTTGCGAGCTCGGCATTCAGTTTTTCGAGTTCATCCGCCCGCCCGGCGCGGGGCAGGAGCTCCTGAAGCTGCTTTTGAAGCGTCGCGAGCTCGGTTCGGAGCGTTTTGAGCTCGGTTGTCTCTGCCCCGCCCGTGGCGGCTGCAGCGATCTGCTCGTCTTTCTCGGCCAGCAGGCTCCTGAGGGTGGCCACATCCTGCTCGAGTTCGGCAAGCCGGGTCTGGTCTGTCGAAGCGGGGGCGTCCGATGCTTTCTGCAGGGTTTCCTTCAGCTCGACGAGCTGAGAATCGCGGCGGGCGAGCTCCGAGTCGCGGAGCTGGAGGTCGCCCTCGAGGCGCTTCACGGAGCTGCGCAGCGTTTCGGCCTCGATCGCGGCGGCCTGGGCGATCTCGAGATCGGCGCGAAGCTTGTTCGCCTCCTCCTCGACGGCCTGACCGGCTGCACCGGCTCCGGCCTCGGCGGCGGCACGCGCCTGTTTTTCGATCTCGAGCTGGTTCTGGAGCTCGACGATGCGGGATTCGAGTTCGGGAACGCGGGGATCCGGGGCGGGAGCGGCAAGCGCTTCCTGCGAGTTCTGCTGATGCTGCTCGAGCATCTGCTGAAGCGACTGAATCTGCTCTTCCTTTTCGCGAAGGCGCGCATCCAGCTCGGCTTTCTGCTCGGCCAGACCGGACTCGAGCTTCTTCACCTCGGCTTCCTTCGCCTCGAGCGCTTTTTCGAGGTCAGCCTTGCGCGGACCCGCGCCGGTTTCATCGGCCTGCGATTTCAGCGTCTTGATCTGAAGTTGCAGCAGCTTGATGAGGTTGTCCTTCTGGACGATCTGCTGATTGAGTTTCTTGAAAAACTCGTTACTGATTTCGCCTTTTTCCTCACCAGGAATCATCTGAATTCTCTCCGTGTCGGGAAACTCCCGGGATGTGCCGCTGTTTGCCTGCGTCGCGAGGGCGCTCGAACCGCCTGTTCCGGCTGGGGAAACCGCCTCTGAACCCGCGCCGGACGCGGTTCAAAAGGCATAAAAGATCCAAGTCTAGCATAGGGAAGAGACCAATTCAAGGCCATTACTTCCGGGATTTTCCGACATGGAACCCGCCTTCGTCCCTCCTGGGATTTTTGTCGCTGTCGGGATCCGGTTTCGGGGCCGGCCGGGCAATCTCCTCGCGCAACTGCTTGACGTGAGCCTTGATATCTCTTTTGCATTCGGTGCAGATGACCCCTGCCGTGATCACCTTGTGGCAGGTCTGGCAGGTGTGCTCGATGATGACGCCCACCCGTTCCAGCCGGCCGCTCGAGATGAAGTAGTTGATCTGGTTTTCCGGGATCAGCGTCTCCGCGGCGACCTCTTTCACCGCGGCTCCGGGGTGGGAACGCAGATATTCCTTCACTTTCAGGAACCGTTCCTCTTCCTCGAGATGGCATTTCTGGCAGACATCACGCGACATGCGCATGATGATCGCCCCGCACATCCTGCAGGAGATGAGCTTTACATCCGAACCCGCCATGAATGGTTCCTGTCCTTTGTAAACTGCACCGTGATGAACTGTGAGGTTCCGCAACGGTGCGCTCTCATTCATACAATATGCCCCAGGTTTTGACAAGACCTCTTCGACGGCCCTATACTGAATGAAAGTACAGATACTGCCCGCACTGAGGAGGACCCGTATGCGCATCCGGAACGCCGTTTCCCTCATCATCGCCGTTTCGCTCATGGCCGCTTCTCCCGCGCCAGCCGCCGACCAGAAGCCCTGGGAGAAACCTGCCGAAACAACGGGGGCGACCCCGTCGGGCACCTCCGGCCATGACAAGATCGAAACCGTGATCAAGACGACCGGCGGAACCCGATCGGACGGTTCGCAGACCTCCACTTCCGGGACGTCGTCGCAGCAGAGCTATGTCGACGGTTTCCTGAACGAGGCCGCAACGAAGATCAAGCAGGCGGGCGGCGGCTCCGGCTGGGCCTGGACCTGGGAGAAAAAATGGAAGGTTGGCCCTGATGGGAAGCCGGTCGAGGTGAAGGAGACCTGGGTCGACGGGACGATCGGCACCACCGTGAAGTCCGGCGCACCGGCGGCTCCGACGGCCCCCACCCCGGCGGCGGCACCGGCTCCGGCGGCGGCCCCCACGGCCGCGGCACCGTCAACGCCCGCCCCGGCAAGCCCGGCTCCCGCCCGACCGACGCCCGTCCCCGCGAAATCCCCAACCCAGACGGCAGCGGCAACCCCGGCCACCCCGGGAACCACCTCGCCGTCCGCCCCATCCGCTCCCTCCGCGCCAGATGCGGCACCGGCAGCCAAAGGCATCGACGTCGCGCCGGTCAGGATCGCCCCTCCGCCCGTCGTGTTGTCGATCTTCGATCCCGTTTCCCAGCAGGAGTCCAGTTTCGCGGCAGCCGTTCAGCCGGACAAACCCGTGAAACTTCCCACCGTGGCTTCTATTTCGAAACCCATCTACGAGGACACCCGCGTGAAAATCGCGCTCGAACTCGGGCCGGGGATCAACCGCAAGAACCTCAGCGTAACGCTCCGGGACAACGAAGGCGATCACGCCTTCGATCACGGCGCGTTTCCCGAGAACTATCGCCACATCTTCCGCGTTCCGAACCAGACGGCGTACCGGGCTCACGTGATCTACGAGCACCCCGTTTCCGGCGAGCGCCAGGAGATCATCAACGTCCAGATCCCGGTTCTGAAGATGTCGTTCGCCAACCGCACCGTGGAAGATTCGGCTCACCGGACGGGTGACGCCGCTCTCGAAACGGGCGGCAGCTCCGGGGCCTCTTCCCGCCCCGGGCAAAGCGGATCATCGGATGATCTGCCCGGCTGGGGATCGTCGGGATCCGGTTCGACGCGCCGCGACGACTCGTCCGACACCGGACGGGCAGCCCTGGACCTGAGCGACCTGTATACCGATCCCACCAATCCGCCCGACGTGGCTGGAACCGAGATTGCCTCCCTGCCGACAAGCAGCGCCGGAACGAGTCAGAACACCAGCGAAGCCGGCAGTTCGGCCAGTCCGGCGGTTGGACAGCACGTATCCGGAACGTCGGACCCCGACAGTTCCGCCAATTCGCAGAAGCCGTCCGACGCCTCCGCAATGGCCCCGTCGTCCCAGGGAGCCGCCGGCAGCGGGAACTCCTCCGCGCATGGGAAATCAGGCACCCAGTCTGCCGACAGCGACTCCGCGGCGGCTCGTCACGGCGATCAGCGTGACGGCAGCTCCGTCGCGGGAAGCGGCGCCCTGGCACAGGCCGCAGGGGCCGGAACACCAGCCGCCGGAGCTGCGGCTGATGCAGCGATGGACGGCTCCCAGGTCGCGATGGCATCCCCCGTTGACGGAGCCGCCGATCCGAGCGATGCCGAACGCCGGCAAAATCAGGGCGGGGTCACCACTGCCGCAGTCGAGCAGCCGGACAAGCCCTATCTGCTGAGCGTTTCGGTCCAGAACCGGGCCACGGATCAGTCCCAGTCGTTCGACTTCGTGAGCGAGCCGAATCCGACGGCCCAGTCGATCTCGCCGCAAACCCCCCTCGCCTTCGGCTTCGATTATTCCCGCAGCATCCAGCGCGATTCGGTGAAAATCGAGATTTTCGACGGTCGCGAACGGATCACGACGTCCCCGAGCGCCATGCAGAACGATCTCGTCGAGCACATCTTCCCGAACCAGACAGGCGATGCCTACATCTGGGTGTATGGCCGCACGGACCAGGCGCCGTTCTCCTACAAGATCACGATTCCGGTGACGGGCCTGTAACCGCATCCGCGAGGAGCACGCGGCGGGCATCGCCAACACGGCGCTGCCCGCCGTTTTCATCGACAACGAGGAGCTCGCCGTTCCCGGCAAATCCGGTCACGCGGCCCGACAGACTCGTGCCGTCCCCGGCCAGAATCCGGACGCGTCTTCCCAGGAACGGGGCCGCGGCGCGCTCGTACGCTGCCATGAGCTGTTCCGGCCCGGTGTCCGCACCGGACCAGGCATTCCATTGTGAAGCGAATTTTTCCAAGACCGTCCAGGGATGGGCTTCGGCGCTGGACGAGGCTTCGTCCGCCAGAGCCGCGGCCGGCAGGGCCGGCCCGTCACTCGTGTCGATCACCGCGTCCGGCCGGCGCAGATTGATGCCCACGCCCACCACCAGATCGAGTCCGTCGCCGCGAAGCGTCGATTCGACGAGGATGCCGCCCAGCTTGCCGTCGCCAAGACACAGATCGTTGGGCCATTTCAGCCAGAGTCGTGACGGATCGCGAACGAAGGGAGCGCATGCCGCATGCATCGCGAGCCCGGCCCGGAGCGGGATTTCCCAGGCGGTGCCGGCACATTCCCAGGACCAGGTGAAGGAAAAAAGGAGTCCCGCCTCGGGAGCGGCGGTCCAGCCGCGGCCGCGCTGTCCGCGTCCCGCGGTCTGATGGCCGGCGACGCGGAGGCGGCGGTGAGGCGGTGCGTGAGCCCAACCGGCTTTCAGGTCATCGTTCGTCGAGCCGGTGGAGGCGACCCATTCCAGGAGATGGCGGCTCCAGCACGGTTCATCAGCGAGCCGGGAGGCCAGTCCCCGCCATTCGGGAGGGAGCGTCATGCGATCAGGGGAACGGTCAGGGACGTCTGAAGCCGCCGACGAAGGCCGTTTCAACCATGTTCCCGAACGTTTCGAAATCCGTCAGTTCGGCCCGGATCGGGGTCAGGGAAACGAATCCCTCGCGGACGGCCACGACATCGCACTCGGGGCTTTGATCGAGGATTTCGGGATCGCCGTTCAGCCAGTAGTAGGGCCTTCCGATCGGGTCCCGGCGGCATTCGTAGGACTCCCGGTATCGCACGTGCCCCATGCGGGTGACCCGCACGCCCTTGATCTCGGGGTCGGGCAGAGCGGGAATATTGATATTGTACATGATATTTTTTTCGGGGCCGCGGTCCATGACGTGGGTCAGGCAGGCTTTGGCCCAGCGTGCCGCGGCGGAGAAATCCGCGGCCGGGTCGTAGCTCGCGAGGGAGAAGGCGAAGGCGGGAAAGCCCGCGAACGCGCCTTCGATCGCGGCGGCGGCGGTTCCCGAGTAGAACACGTCGACGCTCATGTTGGCGCCTTTGTTGATGCCGGAGACGACGATATCGGGCGGTTCCCGGAGGAGCTGGCCAATCGCGAGCTTGACGCAGTCGGAGGGGGTACCGCTGACGGCCCAGGCCTCGTGCACCGGAACGGGGAAGTGCACCTGCGTCGCCCGCAGGGGTTGTTCGAGGGTGAGCGAATGGCTGCACGCGCTGCGCTCGCGGTTGGGGGCGACCACGATGATATGCCCCAGCGGCAGGAGGGCCTCGGCGAGGGCCACCAGGCCCCGGGCCATGATTCCATCGTCATTGCTGATCAGGATGCGCATGGATGATCTCCGTACCCGGCACTCCGTTCTCTTCCGGTTGCCCGCCGGGATGGTTCATGATAAGATGGCCGGAAACGAATTGCAAGGGTCGCCGATGCTCAAAGGTCTTGCCATCTCACCGGGGTATGCGCTTGGTCGGGCGCATTGTCTGCAGCACCTGCAGCTCGACAACGTCTCCGCCAAGCCGATCCCCGAGGGGGACGTCGAAAACGAGGTCTCGCGTTTCCAGCAGGCGCTGAACCAGTCACGGATCGAGATCACCCAGCTTCTCGAACTTCCCCAGATCAAGAGCAGCCTCGAGATCGCCAACATTTTCCAGGCACATCTCACCCTGATCGATGACCCCGACCTGAAGAAAGAGGTCGTCAAGGGCATCCGGAACCGGCGGCTCAGCCTCGAATCCGTTCTTTCGTCGGTCATCAAGGATTACAGCGAGTTTTTCCGCAAGCTGCCCGACCCCCAGTTCCAGGGCAAGGCAATCGACATCATGGATATCGGCCGCCGGATCCTGCGCAACTGCCAGGCGAACACGCCGCTCACCACCCAGGTCGATCCCAAGGAAGGCCTGATCATCATCGCCGAGGACCTCACCCCATCCGACATCGTCGGCTTCGACCCCAAGATCATCCGCGGGCTGGCCATGTCCGAGGGGACCGCCACGTCGCATGCATCGATCCTGGCCCGCTCCCTGGGCATTCCGGCCCTGATCCAGGTGAAGCATCTGCTGTGCGAAGCGAAGCCCGGGGCGTTTCTCATCGTCGACGGCAACTCGGGCACCCTCGTCATCGACCCGCCGGCGAAGGTCGTCGAAGAATATCAACAGGCATATATAAAGTTCGAGAGCCAGAAACGATCGATGCAGGAGTGCCTCTCCCAGCCGGCAACGACCCGGGACGGCACCCGCCTGCGGCTGTATGCGAATATCGGCCAGGCCCAGGATGTCGACGCCGTGCTGGCGAACCAGGCGGACGGCATCGGCCTGTACCGCACCGAGTTCACCTATCTCATCCGGCGCCGATTCCCGACCGAGGACGAACTGTTCGACATCTACTGGTCGGTCGTCGAGCGGCTGGGCGATGCCGAGGTCGTGATCCGCACGATCGATCTGGGCGGCGACAAGATTCCCTACCTGGTCGGCCAGTCGACCGAGAAGAATCCCGAGCTGGGCTGGCGGGCCGTTCGCATGGCCCTCGATCTGACCGACATGTTCAAGACCCAGTTGCGCGCCATTCTGCGCACCTGCGCGAAGAGCGGCCGCGGGAACGTGCGCGTTCTATTTCCGATGATATCCAATCTCTCCGAACTGCGGCGCGCCCGCGGGCTGCTCAATGAAACGGCCGCGGAGCTGAAGCAGGCCGGGCTTGCCGTTCCCGACGCGATTCCCGTGGGCACCATGATCGAAGTGCCTTCGGCTGCGCTGATGGCGGGTCGCCTCGTGCGCGAGGTCGATTTTCTCTCGATCGGCAGTAACGATCTGATTCAGTATACCCTCGCGGTGGACCGCACCAACTCCAAGGTTGCCCACCTCTACCAGCCCGCGAACCCGGCCGTCCTGCGGCTGATCCGCGAGGTCGTCCAGGCGGGGGCGACGGCCGGCAAGGCCGTCAGCCTGTGCGGGGAGCTGGCCGGCGACAGTCGGTACACCGCTCTCCTGCTCGGTCTGGGGTTGCGTGAGTTTTCGATGAATGCCGTCTTCATCCCGCGCGTCAAGCAGATCGTCCGCACCGTCTCGCTGCCGGAGCTGACGGCAAGGGTGCTTCCCCTGCTCGACCTGGACACGGCCGACGAGATCGAAGCCGGCCTCGCGGCTCTCAACGCCGACCTGGGAATCTCGTGATCAGGCAGCTCCTTTGTCTCGGTATCGTCGTGCTGGCCGCGGGCACATCGGTTTCCTGTTTCGCGCGGCCGGGAAACGACGCTGTCCCCTCCGCCCGGGCTCAGTCCGGGATCACGTATGGGACGCCGCAACAGCTTCCCCTCGTTTCGGCGACCCTCGCGGGCAGGGCGATCCGGGTGATGCTCGTGAAGACGGATGAGCAGCGTGCCTACGGACTGATGTTCCGGAAGGAGCTCGCCTGTGACGAGGGGATGCTGTTCTGTTACGACGCCCCCTTTCCGATGACGTTCTGGATGAAGAACACGATCCTTCCCCTGGATCTGGTCTTCTTCGACGAGAACCTGCGGCTCAACGGCATCATCCGGGGCATGAAGCCGGGCATCGGGATCGCCGACGCGCTCCTGCCGCGCTACTCCGCGGAACGGCCGGCACAGTATGCCCTGGAGGTCGCTTCGGGCGCGGCCGACGCGTGGGGACTGCGGCCCGGCGACCGGCTCGAGATTCCGCTGCCGCTGCTGGCGACGGACTGACCGATGCAGCCACACGTTCTCGCCATGCTGCTGCGCACCGCAGGGCTGTTCGTCGCCATTTCCCTCGCCATCGCGCCCTGGGTGATCGCGCTCAACGTCAACGATCCGTTCCTGAACCAGACCTGGCTCGTCCTGGGCCTGGGCCTGTTCGGCCTCGCAGGCTACGGGATCGTGCGGCTGTTCTGGCAGCCGCGTCGGTCGCAGTTCCCGCTGCTGGCGCCGGGGCTTCTTTCCTGGCTCGCGATCGCCGCGGCGACGCTCCACTCCTCGTATCTCGTCTCGCTACGGACCGGCCTCGTCTGGGGCAGCCTGCTCCTGCTGCTGTTCGTGCTTCGCGCAACCCTGCGCGGCCGTGACGCCCCGACCCTGCTGGCCCTCGTCAGCGTCGGCGGCCTGCTGATGGCCGTGTATGCCTTGTTCCAGTCGGCCGGTCATGATCCTCTCACCTGGCCCGGCTCCCCCTATCGCGTCGTCGGCACCCTCTCCAACCCGCAGTATCTCGGGGCATTCCTGTTGACGACCCTGCTGGTGACGATCGGCCTGACGCTCGATGCCCACCTCTGGTCCCCGTCACGCCGGGCCTTTTTCTGCATTTCGGCTCTCGTGCAGACGGCCGGCATGGCGGCGACGGACACCAGTTCCTGCTGGGCCGGGCTGGCGGGAGGGGTGATCCTGTATGCGACGAGCGCCTGGGAAATCCGGCCCGGCAGGCTGCTGCGGGCCACCCCGCTCGTCGCCGGGGCGATCGCGACCCTGCTGTTCGTCCTGGTGTACGGCTCGATTTCGGCCGGGGTGCGGTCGTATCCCTGGCTGGGTCTCGAACGGCCGCCCATCGAGCACATCTCGGCGGTGACGCGCCTGTTCGAATGGGCCATGGGATTCCGGCTGTTCCTGCACGCCCCGCTGCTCGGGATCGGCCCGGGCGCCTCGTCGTATCTCCTCTCGTCATTCCGGCCTCCCTTCGGGATGGCCTTCGGCCTCTCCCATTTCAACGACGACCCGCACGCCTGGCCCGTCCAGCTTCTCGGGGAAACGGGCATGGGCGGATTGTTTGCCGCGTGCAGCCTGGTGGCGGCGCTCCTCGGCGTTCATGCCTGGCGTCGGCACCAGGCCGCGGCCGAGGAAACGGAAGAGAAAGCCCGTTCCGCCGGACAGCGGTTCTCGCTGGCCCGCGCAGCCCTGGTGCCGGCTCTGACCCTGCTCGGGTACGGACTGTTCAACAACATGCTCGCCGTCCCTCCCCTGGTGATCCAGGGCCTCCTGCTGGTGGGGCTTCATCAGGCCCTGTGCCAGCGGGATCTGCGCTGGCGCAAGAGCTTCTCGCCCTCGGGTGTGGCGTATCTGCTGCTCGTTCCCGCCTTTGCCGCCGCGGTCTGGTTCAGCCAGACCACCCATCAGGAGGTCGAACGCCGCCTGTTCAACGGCGTTCTCCTTCTCGAGGCCGGCAAGCCCGACGGGGCCGAGTCCGAGTTCCACGCAGCCCTCCAGTCGAATCCCCAGTCCCTTTCCGCGCTGTGGGGGCTTGCCATCAGCCAGGAACGGCTGGGCCGCCTCCCCCAGGCGATGGAGGTCCTCAGCCGTCTCGACTGGCTCGGTCCGAACGCCTTCGCCGCCCGCTACCAGATCGCCCGGATCGCGTTCGAGCGTCATCTCCTGATCGAAGCCCACCGGATGGCTTTGATGCATATTTTAAACAATATATCTCCGATCGGCCACGAGCTTCTCGGTCGCATCCTGCTCGCCGAAGGTCGCTCCGCCGAGGCCGCCACCGCGTTCCGCGAAGGCCTCCGGTTCATTCCCTCGTGGCAGACCGGCGAGGTGTCGGCCGCCGCGCGCATCCGCCTGCAGCTCGCGGAGCTCGAGACCGAGGCGGGCAACTGGGGAAGCGCGACCGCCCTGCTGGCGGCACTTCCCCCCGACCTCGCCGGGTCGGCCGACGTCAAGTATCTGGGGGGATTGAGCCTGTACAAGACGGGGGATGCCACCGGAGCCCTGTCCCTGTTCGAACAGGCTCTCGCAGCGGACACGGCAAGCAATCCCAAGTTTCTCAATGCCGTCGGCTTTCTGCTCGGCGAGACGGGCGGCGATCTCGAGCGCGCCGAACGGCTTCTCGAGGAAGCTTACGCCCTGTTCCG
>JAKQOH010000046.1 GCA_029565415.1 Candidatus Rifleibacteriota bacterium
CAGAACTTCCAGCTGCGCAACGCGTGCCTGAAGTTCTTGCAGCTTCTCGCAGTTCTGACATTTATCTTCCACAACTCCATCGTACGGATTTTTCTATGAACGTACAAGCCCCTCTCAAATCAGAGGACCTGAACACTTACATCTCGATATAGCCCGCGTAGCTGAACAGACGGTTGCGTTTCCGGTCGGTCAGCTCCCTGACGATGCCGAGTCGCACCAGATGGCCGAGCGCCTTGTTGACGGTCGCCGGAGTGATACCGGTCTTCCCGACCAGCGAGCCTGAAGTGGCGATGGGATGCTCCATCAGGGCGCGATGAATCCTCAGTGTGGAAGCCGCCGCCCGGCCAATGCCGCCGATCTTGTCGCGGTCCTGGTCCGACAGTTCGAGAAGCTGCCGGGCCGTTTCCACCGCCTGGGTGGCAGTGGCGATGACCGCCTCGGCGAAGAAATCGAGCCAGCTTTCCCAGTCGCCGGTCAGACGCACGTTGTTGAGCAGATCGTAGTAATACTGGCGGTGCGTCTTGAAATAGAGACTGAGGTAGAGCATCGGTTCCCGCAGCACCTTCTGCTCGCACAAAAGAAGCGTGATCAGCAGACGCCCCAGACGTCCATTCCCATCGAGGAACGGGTGGATCGTCTCGAACTGCACGTGGGCCAGCGCAGCTTTGAGCAGTACCGGGGTCGGCTCCGGCCGGTCATGAAGGAAGAGCTCGAGCTTGCCCATGCACTCCACCACCTCTTCGGCCGGAGGCGGAACGAAGACGGCATTGCCCGGCCGGGTGCCGCCGATCCAGTTCTGGCTGTGCCGAAATTCGCCCGGAGCTCGTCTGCTTCCGCGCCCCCCGGTCAGCAGGAAACCGTGGATCTCGCGGATCAGGCGCAGCGACAGCGGCAGTCCATCCTCCAGCAGGCGCAAGCCATGGTCGAGGGCAGCGGCATAGTTGCTGACCTCCCGCACATCATCCAGCGGGACACCCGGTTCCTGATCCAACTCGAACATCAACAGGTCCGACAGCGATGACTGGGTTCCCTCGATCATGCTGGAGAGCACCGCTTCCTTGCGGATGTACATGTAGAGGAATAACGACGTATCCGGCAGCAGAGTCGAGACGCTGTCCAGCCGACCGAGCGCCAGGAGTGCCTGGTCGAATTTGCCGCGAAGCTCCGGGGTCCAGTCGATGGGCGGATGTGGCGGCAACGGTGCTGGAATGAAGGCTCGGGCCTTCTCTCCCACCGTCGATATGGTCACGTACCTGCCCTGGAGCTCTCGCTTCATCCTTCCTGCCTCAACCCTAAAATAAGACGTTTGTTTATTTTATTTTACCACTTCATCCTAAAATAATCAGCAGTGTATGGCTCAGTATTTTCTTTTTCCCCGGTGCCGGGGTTCGGCGGATGTATAGGTGAAGCGGGTTTTCCGTTTCGAATCATTCGCCGAAGGAGCTTGGAATGGGAGACCACAAGAGATATCCGTTGCGAAATGACTTCGTGTTCAAGCTGGTTTTCGGCAAGGAGGGCAATGAAGAGATTCTGGCGAAGCTGATCGATGCCCTGCTCCACTTCACCGGCGATCGGTGCATCGCGGATCTGATCCTGCTCAGCCCGCTGAATCTCAAGGAGTTTCATGACGACAAGTTCACGATCGTCGACGTGAAGGCCACCGACCTGGCCGGCCGCCGGTTCACGATCGAAATGCAGGTCAGGGAACTGCCCAGCTTCGCGAAGAGAATGGCCTACTATCTCGCGTTGCTCTACACCGGCCAGCCTCTCGAAGGCGAGAGTTTCGAGAACCTTCATCCGTCCTACGGAATCGCCATTCTCGATTACGTGATGTTCGACGGCTTCGATCAATTTCAGTCGATATTTCAGTTTCAGGAACAAGCGACCGGCCTGGTTCTTCCGGATTTGATGGAACTGCATTTCATCGAGCTTCCGAAGTTCAAGTCCAAGCCCCGGGGCTTGCAAACACGCCTGGAAAAATGGTTACATATCATCAGGTTCGCGGAGATGTATGAGAATGCAAAGTCTCTGCCGGACGAACTACGAACCGACGAGATCTTCGTCAGGGTTCTCGAGGAGCTGGAACACGTGAACGCCGACGAACACATGCGCGCCATTCTCGAACAGCGCGACAAAGAAGAACGCACTCGCCTCACCGAAATCAACGCCGCCGAAAAGCGAGGCATCGAAAAGGGGAGAGAGGAAGAACGCCTGGATGTTGTCAGTAAGATGCTGGGAATGGGACTCGAAATTTCTCTGATATCCCAAGCGACCGACCTGTCTATCGAAGAAATCGAGAAAATCAGAGCAACGATAAAATCCTGTTGACCGTCGCTTTCTCGAACTCCCAAACTATCCTGCGGAGCCTAGGACTTCCATGACCGGCCTGCCGGTTGGCGACATCGAACGTTTGAAAACGTCGCTCGAGTAAAAAGCGCTCCAAGACCTATTAGTTTTCGAAACTCATCGATAAAATCAAGTAGTGTATAATTGTTGATTCATCCTTGTTGAAATACAATACAAGCAAGGTATGAGGGATGAGCATTCATTTACACACGGCAGCAACGCTTGGGGGGCTTGTCCAAGACTTGGGCGAGTACCTCCGGAAGGCGGCGAAGGGGTTCGAGCCCGACCCGTTCGATGTGTGGCCGGTCATTACGCCGAACTTCACGGTGCAGGAGTGGGTGAGGCTCGATCTCATACAGAGGTTCCAGGGGGGGATCGAACCGGCGTTTTCGGGGCTCGATGATGGGCTCTGGGATGCGTGGAAGCGTCTTGCGGGGCCGGATGTCGGGGATGTGAAACCGCTTTCGGCGGGGCATCTGCGAGACCTGGTGCTTGCCCTCCTGCTCGAACCGCCGAATGGGGCCGCCACGCAGCTCGAACCGGTTCTGGCATACCTGGCGCCCCACCCCGATCTCGATGCAACCGGCGAGGGCGGCCCGGAGAGGGCGCGGCGGGCCTGGCAGATCGCGGAAAAGATCGCCGTGCTGTTCCAGCAGTATGAATCCGAGGCGGGACTCCCCGATGACGGCGATCCGATTGCGTTTCCCCTGCTGAACAGGCTCAACGGGAGCAGCGCGGGCGTTCATCCCCACCTGGAATGGCAGAAACAGGTATATCGCATCATATTTCAAAAAGGCGGGCTGCGGTCCGTCGCGTATCCCGACCGGCTCACCCTCCGGCAGATGACGGCGACGTCAAAGCTAGGGCCGACCGCCAGGCCGGGGAAGACCAGGCCTATCGTCGTTTTCGGCTTCGATGCCCTGCCGCCCCTGGCCCTCGATATCCTCCGTAAGCTCGGAGAGGTCGTTCCGGTCGGGCTGTTCCTGCTCGACACGGGCTGTCCCGACGGCGCGCCGCATCCCCTCGACCGGTGGCGGGCACCGTTCCTCGACCTGCGCCGCAGGCTCGATGGCATCCCGGCCGCCACGGCTGTCCCGGAAGCCGCTTCCGATACGCCGCAGAGCGTTCTGAGCGTCACCCAGGGCATGCTCCGGCAGAGCGTCAAACGGGCGGCGAACCGGCCCGGCCAGGACACCTCGCTCCAGCTCTGGGCCTGCCCGGGGCCTCAGCGCGAGGCCGAGCTCGTCGCGCGGCTCCTGGCCGATCAGACCGACGAGAGCGGCATCGGAACGACGGAAACGGCGGTTCTCCTCACCCGGCCCGATGAATATCTTCCGCTTTTCAAAGAGGCGTTCCAGCGGCTCCGCATCCCGTTCACGTCGTCCGGCGAGGGGGACGCCCTGGCCGGGCCGTATGCGGCCGGGGTCGAGGCCCTGTTCGATCTCGCCGCGAACGGGTTCACCCGGGCGGGCGTGTTCCGCCTGCTGTCGAACCCCTGCTGGCAGCGCACGCGGCGGGTCCGGCCCGAGATGGTGCAGGACTGGCTGGCGTGGGCCGACGAGCTGGGCATCTTCGCGGGGTTCACGGCCGCGGACAAGTGCCGGTCCTGCCACCTGCCGGGCAGGGCGGCGTGCGACTCGTGCCTCGGGCCCGAAGCGTCGGCCGAGGGCATCGGCATGAGCGATGCCCACACGTGGCGAACGGCCCTGCGGCGCATCCGGCTCGGCCGCCTCATGGAGTGCCGTGACTTCTCGCCCGCCGACGACGAGATGCCGGCCTGGCGCGGCCACGCGCCGTTCCAGGACTTCGCGACCTCCGACGACGATTCGCTGGCCGCCTTTTCCGCGGGCGTCGAGATCCTGCACGTGATGGTCCGCAGGCTGGGCCTCCCCGGCGAATCCCGGCCGTGTGCCACCTGGGCGGCGGACCTGCGCGAGATCCTCGATACCTGCCTCGCCGCGCGGCCCGACCAGCCGGACGAAATCGCCGAGCGCAGCCAGGCGTTCGGCATGCTCGACCACATCGCCGAACTCGAACCCCTGCTCTCAAGGGGGCTTCCCCTCGAACTGGTGCGCACCGGCCTGATCGGGGCCTGCGCCACGGGCGGGGGCACCCTGCGCCGGCCGTTCATGGGCGGCGTGACACTCGCGCCCCTGGCCTCGGCCGCGACGATTCCCTGGCGGCGAACCTTCATCGTGGGCCTCGAGGAAACCCAGTTTCCAGGCGGCAGCAGCCGCTCCTCCCTGAACCTGGTCGAACCCCTGCCGGGATCCGCCGGGCAGGCCGATCGCGCGCCGGTCAGGGGCGACGACCTCGGCCGACAAGCGTTCCTGCAGGCCCTGCTGGCGTGCCGCGAACGGATGATCCTGACCTACAGTTGCATCGACCCGGCCAAGGAGGCCGAGCTCAACCCGTCGTCCGTCATCTGCGATCTCGAAGCGTTCCTCCGGGACAACGTCCTGGCCGGGAACGCCGCGTTCCGGCGCGTGGTCGTGCCGACGACGCCCCTCAGCGACCGGTTCCTGGCGCCCGATGCCGAGGCGTGGCACGATCCCGTCCGGCTGGTCGACCGCACCGAGTGGCTCGCCGCCCTCCTGCTCGCACGGCGGAACCGCTCCCCACGCGCATCACGAAGCGGCCGGCTGGATCGCCTGCTCGAAGAGGCGCGCGCGGAGCGGGGCATCCCGCTTCCCGCCCCCCGGGAAACCACGCCGAAAGATCTCACGGTGCGCGTCTCGACGTACCGGCTCGCCACGTTCCTGCGCGACCCCGCGTCGGCCGTTCTCGAGCGCTGGATCTACATGGAAGACGCCGTCGAGGACTGGGAAGAGATCACGGCGGCGCCGCTCGTCGCGAACCAGACCCTCGAGCGGAGCCTGATGAGACGCTGTATCGACGCATATTTCAGGCTCGACGGCTGGAAGCGGCAGGACTCCCCCGAAGCGTTTTTCCAGCGCGCCTACGACTGGGAACGGCTCCGGTCGCGGCTGCCGGACGGCCTGTGGGGCAGGGTCGACCGGCACCGCCTCACCGAGCGGTTCGCCGCCACGGTGCTGAAGATCAGCCTCCAGATGGGCGACCGCAGGCGGGACGAGGGTCTCGACACGATCGAACTCGGCCGGTTCTCGACGTCGCGACGGGTTCGCGGGCTTCCACCGCTGAAGATGCGCATTCCCGCTCCCCGGCCGGCAACGCCGCTCACGTGCGGGGCAGAGCGGCCGAAATGGACGCTCGAGCTGAGCGGCCGGCTTCCCCTGGTCTGGAGCGACACGGCCGGCCTCCATTCGCTGGTCGTGCGGGAGGGGAAATCGTCGCAGGAGCGGCTCGAAGGCAGCCTGCTCGCGCCTCTGCTGACGTATCTGGGACTGCTCGCATGGGACGAGGATGCCGCGAAGACCGGCGCCAAATCCGTCGTGAACGGGGTGCCTCTGCTCCTGCACGTGATTTCGAGCGACGGAGCGACGGTGTATCGGTTCCCGCCCGAGGCGGATTTCGCCCGGTCGTATCTGACCCACCTCGCCGGGCAGTATCTTGGCCAGCGACAGTTCGAAGACCTGCGGCTGAAGATCGTGAACGCCGCCGACCTCCCCGACGACAAGACGACCGACGACGCGTATCTCGAAACCCTGAACGAAAAACTCAAGACGCTCCGGTCAGGGAAGTATCCGCCGATGTTTTTCAACGACCTGTTCGACACGATCGGCGAGCCGGAGATCCCGCGCGACGCGCGTGACAAGGTGAACCGGCGGCTGGTGCCGATCCTGGACCGGCTCGACCGAATCGAGAACGCGGCATCGAAGGAGGCCGACGAATGACCCCGAACGAGTCGAAGATGCGGCACCGGGTTCTCGAGGCTTCGGCCGGCACCGGCAAAACCTACCAGATCATCCGGCACGCGCACGACCTGATCGTCGGGAAAGGTGTTCCCATCGACCGGTTGGCGATCGTGACGTTTTCGGAACGGGCCGCCGGCGAGCTTCGGAAGCGGCTTCGCGAGAGTCTGACGAGCTTCGCGCCGGGCGGGCCGGAGCAGGCCCTGCGGTGCAGAGAGGCGTTGAGCGGGCTCGACCGGGCGATGGTGACGACGATCCACGGCTTCTGTTTCGCGATTCTGCGGGAATACGCGTTCGAGGCCGGCGAGCCGTTCGCGCTGGACGTCACGAGGCCGGATGAGGTGTTCCCGGCGATGTACGACCGGTATATCCGGGGTGAACTGCGCCGGATCATCATGAACGAGCCGGGATGGGAGGCGCTCGCCCAGGCAATTGCCGAAAACGAGTTTCACCTGGATCTCGTGACCCAGGCCTCGAGGTTTTACCATCCGCGCACCTGCACGATCCACCCCGACCCGGACCGCCTCTTCGACCCGCGGCCCGACTGCGAGGAGATCATCGCCGGGCTGTCCCTGGTTGCGCCGCAGAAAAAACCTTCGAAAAGCCTCGAAAAAATCTGCGAAACGAGAGCCGCCCTCGAATCGATCCTGGCCGCCGGCACGTCGGGCAAGCCGCTGGTGCGAGAGCTGATCGAGAACCGCGCGTGGAAAGCCGTGTTCAATGCCAACGGGCTCGACGTGAGCGCCAACGTTGCGAAGCTGCTGGCCGCAGCCGGGCCGGCCGGCGGCACGACACTCGAGCTGCTTTGCGGTCTTGCCGTGAAGCTGGCGGCGACGGCTCATGATATTCTTGCTCGTATAATAAAGGACAGCGCGCGGTTCAGCCGGCTGTTGATGCGGCACGAGGGGACGATCGACTACCCCGGCATGCTGAGCCGGACCCTCGAGGCGATCGAACGGTCACCGGCGCTGGCGGAGATGCTTCGGGAGCGGTTCGTGGCGGCGCTGGTCGACGAGTTCCAGGACACCGACCCTGTCCAGTGGCGCATCTTCGATCTTCTGTTCGCCGGCAGGCCGGACCGGCACCTGTTCGTGGTGGGCGACGCGAAGCAGGCGATCTACGGGTTCCGCGGGGCCGACGTCGAGACGTTCCAGGGCGCTATCGCGCGGCTGGAGGAGATTGGGGCCGAGCGCGAGACGCTATCGGAGAACTACCGATCGGCGCCGCTCCTGGTCGAGGCAATCGACCGTCTGTTCCACGAGAGCGGGATCGTCGGCGAGTACGAGCGGATCACGCCGTCTTCCGGCCGTTGTCTTCTGGAGGACGGCAAGCCGGTTCTCCATCCGTTGCAGATCGCCGTCTCGAAGGCAGAAACGGCTTCGAAGGCGCGGGGAGAATACGTCGCGTTCGTCGTTCGCGAGATTCGGGCTCTCCTGGAGGGCGGATTCGTGTACCGCGACAGGGCTGGGTCGCGCCCGTTGCGGGCGGATGACATCGCCGTTCTCGTCAGGGGGGCCGCGGACGAGAGGAACATCACGGCGGCGCTTTCCGAAGCGGGAGTTCCGTATGTGACGAGACGTCACGAGCGGCTGCTTCGGTCGGTCGAGGCGAGCGAGATCGCGCTGGTGCTCGACGCCGTCGCCGACCCGACGTCCGCGTCGGCCGTGAAGAAAGCCCTTCTGACACGCTTTTTCAGATTTCCCGCCGAGCGGCTGGAGGGATTCGACGGCCTCTCGCCCGCCGATCCGCTCGCCGTGCGCCTGCGCGCCTGGGCGCACCTGGCGGCGGAAGGGAACTGGCCGGCGCTGTTCCGGTCGCTGTTCGACGAGACCGGGCGGCTTATCGAGGCCGCGGCGGATGACGAGGACCCCGACGCCGGCGTGTCGACGCTTCTCGACCTGGGCCGGGAGCTCGCCCTGATCGCCGACCGGGAGCGGCTCGACCCGGCCGGGCTCAGCCGGCGCATCGTCGCGGAGCAGAAGCTCGGAACGTCGGACGACAGGCCCGGCATGCTGCTGCGCGTCGAGAGCGACCAGCCGAAGGTGCAGATCATGACGGTGCATGCGGCGAAGGGGCTCGAGTTTCCCGTCGTCTTCGTCCTGGGGTGGTTCACGGCGTTCAATAGCGATCAGTATTTACGATATCATATCGAGGATTCAGACGCCGAAGGGCGCAGGGCCTGGCGCATCGATCTGTCGGGTTCGGACGACGCGATGACCCGCCACACCCGCGAGGCACGGGAAGAGGAGAGCCGGCTGTTCTACGTCGCCCTGACCCGAGCCGTGGGGCGGGTGTATGTGCCTTTCATGTCCCCGAGCCGGGTGCCGAGATGGGGCGGCCCGCTCTTCACCTACCTGGGCGAAGGCATGAAGAAAGCGTTTCCCGGCCTGTCGGCGTACAGTGACGGCAACTCTGCCGAAGCCGCCGCTGTCAAAGGAGTGAGATTTCGCATTCTGGGCGATGCTGACAGGGAAACCGACGACGGCGCCCCTTCGCCCACTGATCCCCGAACCGTGACTGTCCGGCAGGCGAACGTACCGGAGAGAGAGCTGGAACCGCCTCCGGAGCGGCGCACAGCCCTGAAGCACCTGTTCATCCCCCTCAACTCCTTCAGCAGCCTTGCCTCCAGGCATGCGGCGAAGGCGACGGCCATCATGATGACCGGCGACGATCCTGCTTCGCTCGAGGACGACCGGGAAACGTCGTGCACGGACGTCGAGTATCTGCCCTGCGACGAGCCGGGCGAAGCCGGCCCGGAAGAAGCGGCGGGGCCGGAAACGGCCCTGCCGGCCGGGGCGCGCACCGGCACGCTGTTCCACGCCGCGATGGAGCTTCTGGACTACGAAGCCGCGATGGCCGCCGAGAGCCCGGCCGATCTCCTCGCCGGGGGAACGGCTTCCCGGGAGCTGTTCGAGCGGCTGTTCCGGCGGTATCCGATCAGGCGGCACCCCGATCCTGAGGATCTGGCGCGATTGGCCGAGATGACCTGGAAAACGCTCCGCACCCCCCTACCCTTCCTCGACGGCCGGCCTCTCGGTGCTTGCCGGGAGCGGCGACACGAACTGACGTTCTGGATGCCCGCGCCGGGCGCGCGCTACCGCGATCTGCTCGGCATGCGCGTCAGCGGTGGTCTCCTGACGGGCGCGATGGACCTGATCATAAATTACAACAATAAATATTATATCATCGACTTCAAGACGAACCGGTCGACGGACGGGTATGCCGCTTCCAGGATCAAAACGATGATGGACGACCACGGGTATCACCTGCAGTATCTGCTCTACGGCGTCGCTTTGCGGCGCCTTCTGCGGGGGCCGGGGCAGCGGCCGGGCATCACGCCGATCGCCGGGGCCGGGTATCTGTTCGTCCGGGGGATGTCCGGGAAAAGCGGTTCTTCCGGCATCTTCCACACCGGCCTGACGGACGTGATGCTCGACGAGTTCGAGCAGAAGACGCTTCCCGGCCTGCTCGCGCCGGAATCCGGCGGGGAGAACGACGCATGAACCGCCACCACGAACGACTGACGCAGGATCTACGGCTTCTCGGCATCTGGCCCGGCCCCCGGGAGGATGTGCGGGTCGTCCTGTACGAAACCGTCGTCCGGGAAACGGATCTGACGGTGACGGAGTATCAGACGATCCGCGACGTCTGCGAGATCGGGGAGCTCCCGGCGGGAGAGGCCAGGACCGCGCTGGAAGCTGCCATGATGAACCTGTTTCTCGTGCGTCTCGAGGGCGGCCTCGCGATGCCGCTCGACCGCGCCCGGCCGTTCGACCGCCTGCCGGCGTTTTCCGGCCGGGAAAAGCTGTTCGAGGCGTTCCTCGGCTATTTGGATAGCGATATCTATCGTTCGATCGTCGGCCGGACCGGCCCGACGCCGTTTCTGCCGCTGATCCGCAGCGAAGGGAGGCTGGCGTTTCACCGGTATCAGGAGGCCGATGACCGGCTCAAGGCGGCTCTCGGGCTTCGTCTGGCCGTGAAAGAAACGCCCGAACCGGGCATGCCCGCGGACCCGGACGCCTGGCACGAGATCTTCGCCCGCGTGACGGAGCATTCGGCGTTCACGCTCGGCCCCGACCAGAAAACGGCTCTCGCAGCCGCGCTCCTGCGGCGATTCTTCGTCATCACGGGCGGGCCGGGCACGGGGAAGACCTCGGTGGTGTTCACGCTGATCCGGTGTCTCATCCAGGCCGGCCTGAACCCCGGCCGGATCTCCCTGGCCGCGCCGACGGGCCGGGCGGCCCAGCGCCTCGGCGAAACGCTGCGCACCCAGCTCGATCAGCTCGGGAAAGCCGGGAAGCTGCTTCCCGGCGACGAGTCGATCGCGTATCTCGAGCCACGCACCCTTCACCGCCTGCTCGGCTACTCGCCTGCGAAGCTGGACTTCCGCCATTCGGCGGAGAACCCGCTGGAAGCCGAACTGATCCTGGTCGACGAGACCTCGATGGTCGACACCGTGCTGATGGCGCGCCTGCTCGACGCGGCGCCGCCGGAGGCGCGGATCGTGCTGATCGGGGACCGCGACCAGCTCCCCTCGGTCGAGGCCGGAACGGTGCTTGCCGACCTCGTCGGCGAGATGCGGCGCCCCGCGTTCAGCAAGACGATGGGGGAGGCGATACGGTCCGTTCTCGGCCTCGCCCCCAAAGCCGACGCGGGTTTCGATATTCTTGCCGATGCCGCGAAGCACCCGATGGCCGACCGCATCGGCGTGCTCCTGACATGTTACCGGGCCAACAAGACGATCATCGAGGCGGCCCGGGCCGTCAACGAATACAGCCCGCCCGAAGAGTATCGCGATCACCTGCGCACGCTGTTCCCGGCCGGCCAGGAGGGCGTTCTGCACTGGCAGAGTCCGGGCGAGGCGTCATCCTGGAACCCCGGTGATTTCACGAAGGAGATCGGGCGGTGGGCAGCCGGGTTCGCGAGCGGCTCGGCCAACAACTACACGGACGTTGTGAACGCGTGCCTGAAGAGCGGCATTCCCCAGACGGGCGAGCCCCTTCCCGGCGATCATCCGCTCGCAGAAGCGTTCCGTTTTCTCACGCGCAAAAAGATCCTGACGGTGTTCCGGGAAGGCCCGTACGGCGTCGAGACGATCAACCGCATCGCCGGGGAGCACCTGCGAAAAAGCCTGCCTGGTGAGGGCTGGCGCGATTTCTTCCCGGGCGCCGTAGTCATGGTGACTCGCAACGATTACCGGCTGGACCTGTTCAACGGCGACACCGGCCTGATCCTGCCGGCGAAGGACGGCGGCCTGTTCGGCGTGTTCCCGCGGCCCGGCACGGTCCTGCGTGTCCCCCTCGACGAACTGCCCGGCCCCGAGACCGCGTTCGCCGTGACGGTCCACAAGAGCCAGGGCTCGGAATACGACGAGGTATACCTCATCCTCCCGCCCCCGCCCTCGGACACCGCCTCCCGCCTGCTCTCCCGCGAGATCGTCTACACCGGCCTCACCCGCGCCAAGCACCGCGTCGCCCTCCTCGCCAGCCCCGAAACCCTCCACGCCGCCTGCTCCCGCCGCGCCATCGAACCGTTATAGAAACCTGGGGTTCCCGGATACCTTTCATCCAACTGGACTGGTAGCAGGCAAAACGCTATACTCAAAGCAATTCGGAATGTCGTTCACACCACCACGGCAGTGGAATTCGAATCCTTTATTGAAGGCGTTACAATTATGAAGATGACCTTTGAATGGGATCCGGATAAAGCAAAGATCAATCTGGTCAAGCATGGTGTCACTTTTCATGAGGCTTCAACCGCTTTTGGAGATCCCTTTTCGCTGACCATTCCAGATCCCGACCATTCTGCACTCGAACAAAGATTCTTATTGCTGGGTCGATCGGCAGACAACAGAGTGTTGGTCATAGCCTTCACCGATCGGGAACCCAATACCCGCATCATAAGCGCTCGTAAAGCAACAACCAGGGAAAAGAGGAGTTATGAAAAAAGCCCCAAAGACGACTGAAGTCGCTGAAATGCGCGAAGAATACGATTTTTCCAAAGGCGTTCGTGGAAAGTATGCTCACCGATATTCGGAAGGAACGAATATCATCGTTCTGGATCCCGAGCTGACAGACGTATTTCCTGATTCCAAATCCGTGAATGACGCCTTGAAATATCTTGCCAAATTGATTCGCCAGACCCGGCGACGAACGACAAAAGCGGCGTAATAAACGCAGATAATCCGGGACACACACCAGGTTGATTATAACAAGGTGCGTGTCCCGGTTTTATTAGGAAGGTTCTCCGGAGATCAGGCAAACTTGGTTTTGACGTGGGTGAGGAAGTTTTTGAGGACGGGGGGGATGGCGTTGCTGGCGGGATCGAGCTTGCCGGCGGTGACGGCCTTGATCAGGAGGGCGGTTTCCTCGCAGGGTTCGTCGATCCGTTGGAGGATCGCGAACAGCATCGCCTGCATCTTCGGGAAGCCGAAGGTTTCCACGAAGAATCGGGTTTTGGCGCCGAACTCCTTGCTGGGGGGCAGAAGCACATCCTCGCCTTTTGCGGGGCCGAGGGTGTTGATCCGGTCCATCACGAACTTCGGCCGCTGGCCGTAGGCGAGCTTCTTCAACTCTTCGGGCAGGATGGGCGTGCCGATCAGGTAGTCCTGTTTGCCGTTGTCGTAGGGGAAGTCGAGCCGATCGTTGTTCGCCTGCGCCGGCAGACCGCCGACGAAACGCACGGGCACGATGGGGATGTTCTTGTCGATCGGCATGTCCAGGAAGATCGAGCTCATCTTGGTCACGGGCTGGTCGGCCGTCAGGCTCCGGGTGCCTTCGACATGCACCAGCAACGAAGCGTCGCGCCGGTCCTCGTTCTTCAGGGAGTCGATCAGCCCCTGGGGGTTCTGACGATCGAAATACATCAACCGGAATGGATGGCCGCCGCCCAGCGAGTCCTTCGCGAACTCGAGCAGGAATGCCAGCCAGGCGTTGACGTGGTCGGGCTTGGCCACCGCCTGGATCGGCAGGCCGGTGAGGCCGTAGGCCATCGCCATGAACAGCGGTGACTCGAGGCCGATCTGGTGGTTGGCCAGGAAGACGACGGGCCGGTCCGCCACGGCCGCGAACGCCGCGGGACTCTGGATCACCACCCGGCTGATGAACGTCCCGCACAGGGCGCCGATCAGGTCGTGGAAAAACCGGTGCGAGCCGGTCCGGTCGATCCAGCTTTTGCGAAGCCGCTTCCAGTCGAGCGAAGCGACGCCGGTATCATTCTCGGGAAGAACGTTATACGGCAGATTCAGGCAGGAACCGGTTGTATCCTCGACGATATCTTTCGCCTGAAGCCGGGAAAACCTCGCCAGCCGCTCCGTTCGGCCGATGGCGGGCGCCGCCGGCGGAACCGCGGGGGAAGCCGCGGGAGATTCCGCGGGCTGCGGAGACCCGGCAGGGGTTTCCCGGCCCGAGAAGCCGATCGTGGAGGCATCGACGTCGGTGATGATCCCGAAGATCTCGTCACCATCGCGCTCTGCATCGGCGAGCCGACGAAGCGTGAACATCTGAAGGCCCTCGCGGTACCGGCCGTTCCGTGAGCCCTCCGCCGGCGCCCCCTCTTTCATCATGACCCCGAGCGCGTGAACGGCATCGGTGCTTCCGGCAACGACCAGGTCGGTCCGGTCCGACTGGAGTTCGCGGACGGCCGCGGCAACCCAGTTCAGCGCTCCCCGAAGCGGCGAAGCATCATCGATCGGGCAAAGCCCGAAGCCGTAGTGCCTGGCAAAGATGTCCGCCAGGTCTTTCTGCGCGAGGGTCTGCGGCCGTGCGCGGGTCTCGAGAGCCACGCGAACCCGGGGGGCCGGGATACCGCCCTTCCCGAAACTGCGGGTATTCTCGAGAGCTTTCTTCGCCAGGAACAGGGCGACGGCCGGCAGCACCGTCGTCACCGGCACGACATCGGGAGGGATCTCGAAGCCCTCGGCCGGCACCCCGGTCAGGAGGCCGCTCTTGAGGACGAACCATTTGAGGTTTTTCAGATCCTGGGCCGTGAAAAACTCGCTCATGGGCCACTGGCCGCCGGTCAGGCCGCTCATCAGGCCTTTCAGGCCAAGCAGGCCGGGCCAGAAGGCCCGGGGCGCGGCGGCAACCGGGAACAGGGGACTGCGGCCGACAACGGCCACGGGCAGGAGGGCGGGGGCATTCTGTGTTTTCTGCGACATCGTCACCATCCGAATTCGGCTTCCGTGAATGGAGGGATCATACCTCAAACGGATGGTTCTGAGAATGCCCTATTCACCGCCGGCGGATTGAGGCAGTTCTGGCGCATCGCGACGCGCTTCGTCACCTGGTCGGACCAACATCTGGGCGTAGGGGCGGGTCGTTGTCGGCCCCGTCAGTCGAGCGGCAGGGGCACGCTTCGGATGATGCGGGCGCCGGCTTCGACGACGAGCCGGATCGTATCGCCGGCATCGGCGGTCACGCTCACCCCTTCGAGATGGCCGTCGGCGAACGTGCAGGGGATACGCCGGGTGCCGTTCACGAGAATGACGGCGGGGCCGGCGTATCGGATCTCGCCCACCTTCTGCCACTCGGAATCATTTTCAATGATATGTTTCAGCTCACCCGAAACCAGGAAGGTGTTGCCATCCGTTCGCTTCGCGGCGGCCGTCAGTTCGAACGTCGGGAAGAACGCGTCGATCAGTTCGGAGGCGGCCCAGACGGCGAGCGGGATCAAGACCTTCGCCTGAGGCTCGGCCATCTCTTTCGTCACGTTGAATTTCGGGTTCTTGCGATTCACCTTCTTCGATTTGAACAGCACGACCGAGAACCACGAGCCCGTCTCTTTCGCCAGAGGCACCCAGCCGACATCCGCGAACTCGGCTCCGTAGGTGCCGCCTTCCTCTTTCAGCTTCGAAAGGGCCGGCGCGGGGTAGGGGCGTTTCTTGTTCCGCGGAAACACCCATTTCTGGTAATCGGCGATCGTGTCGTTGCTGAAGAACCGGCTGTTGGTGAAGGTTGCGAGGCTCTTCATCAGGGCTTCGGGGGAGAGTCCCCGCTTCACGGCGTAGTCGCCCGTCGGCCGGAACTCGGGATTCTTCCAGCCGTCGCCGATGACGCGCCGGACGATCTCGTCGCCGACAGTGGCCTCGACGGGCTCGAACAGCGAGTGGGAATCGGCCCGGGTGTGGGCGGGCTGCGTCATGTCGCCGACCATGTGCATCGTCTCGCCGAGGCAACGGAAAGCTTTCGCGAACATTCGCTCTCTGGGAAGACCGCCGAACGCGGCGCGGTCATTCTCCATCGCGGCTTTGTAGGCCAGCAGGCCGTTCCGCCACGAGTGGTCGTTGTCGGGGTGGGTCAGCACCCAGGTGATGCCGTCGATGCGCGGCTTGATCAGTTTCGGCTGGAGACGGAGGCGGCGCAGCACGCCGTTCCACTCTTTGTTCGGATTCCAGTCGTCGGCACGGTATTCGAAACCTTCGAAAAAGGCTTCCTCCGAGGTCACGCCGTCGCGATCCGGCTTTTTCAGGCGGCGCACCAGCCAGGTAAGATAGTGAGGCTCGTAGACGGGATCATAGAAATGCCGGAACCCCATGACGATCCCGGGAATGTCGGCGTCATGCCCTCCCCGGCGCAGCCACTCGGTGAAATTCGCCGAGATGACGAGGGTGTCGGCGGATTTTTCGCTGAGCCCGCCCTTCTTGAACGTGACCCCTTCGAACACCGTGCGGTGCTCGATCGGCGCATTTTTATATTTATCACCGAATACATCGCTCTGGCTCTTGACGATGAACAGTTTTCCGGCCAGCTCATTGATGGCAGGATGCGCCTCGTCACAGCCCCACCCGAACGCCGCAGCGCCCCAGGTCAGACCCGCGAGCACCGCCGCGAGCAGGCGGTTGCGATGCAGAATGGCCGTCATCGGTTGCCCTTTCCGAACATGAACCCGATCTTCCCGGACACGGCCGGGGAATTTCTCTCATTCTACCCGGTCCATCCCGGGGTACGGGAAACTCTGTCGGGAAGCGGGGGTTCAAGCCGCCGGGGTTTCAATCACGGGCTGCTCGGCCGCCGTCTCGAGATCCGCGAGATGAAGGTTCTCGATCGTGAGCACCACGATCCCGACGGCGAGCACGTAGAAATACGAGAGGAAGTGCGTCGCGAGGCCGTAGGCGACCGCGACCTCCCTGGGAAGGCCGAGCATGTCGGTCAGCACGATGATGCAGCAGTATTCGTAGATACCGATCATGCCCGGGCTCGAAGGTATCATCGCTCCGAGCGAAAGGACGGCGATCAACAGCAGCGTCTCGCTCACCCCCATCGGAAGAGCGAACATTTTTATTGTTATATAATATGTGATGAGCGAAGCCCCCCAGGAAACCAGACTAAGGCCGACGGACACCGTGAGGGGCCACGGATGACGCACCAGACCGAGGCCGCCGATGAACGAGTCGCGCAGGTCGTAGACCCATCGCTTCCAGGCGGCGGGAAACGGCCACAGCAGAAGATCCGACACGGCATCGACCCAGCCGCGCCGGAACTGGAGGAGCAGGATGACGATCAGAACGGCGCCGTAGAAGGTGACGGCGGTATACCCGCCGCTGCGGACGACGGCGCCGACCGGAAACATCGTCACGGCGAAGGCAATGAAGGCCACGACGCAGATGCCGTCGAGCAGCCGTTCCATCACGACGGAGCCAAACGCCTCGGAGAAGCCGGCATGGCCCCGGCTCTTCAGATACCAGGATCGGACGAACTCGCCGGCGCGGGCGGGGAAAAGATTGTTGAACAGGTATCCGAGAAGCAGCCCGGCATACAGCCGCCAGAGCGGCACTTCACGCGGATGAAGAATGTACCGCCACCGGATGGCCCGGAACAGGTGTTCCATCGTGTAGGAGACGAGAAGCACCGGCAGGAGCCGCCAGTCGACGGCCGAGAGTACCGCCGGCACCCGCTCCCAATCGACCTGGCGCAGCGCGAGCCAGAGAAATAGCACGCTGAGAAGCAGGCCGATGATTTTTTTTGCCCATTTTTTCATGCGAGGCATCCTAGCACGCTCGCCCCGACCCGGCAACCGGCGATCGCCGCTCGCAAGCGTGTGTACCATGCCGGTTTCGACCGGCCGTTTCCTTGTCGAACCCGCGATGAGCCGATATAATCAATCCACCGTGAGCGAGCCAGAACCATGTGGATAGCCATCCAGATCCTGACGTGCGTGACGATCATCCTTGCCGCCTGTTTCATCGTCGGCAAGAAGATCGGTCAGCGCCGCTTCCTGAAAATGCAGGAGGAGATGCGGGCGCTCGAGAAGGCGTTCAACCAGCTTCTCGAGCAGATGGAGCTCGTCTCGGGCCACAATCTGAAGGTGCTCGACACCAAGACGCAGGAGCTGCGCGAGCTGCTCAACGTCGCCGACAAGAAGTGCCTGTATGCGAACGACCTCATGAAAGAGGTCGACGACATGAAACGCGAGCTCCAGAACCACAACCGCACCGCCGCGATCTCCCCCCCGGCCTCCCCGCTCGGCGAGCTGAAGATACGGCGCGAGCTGCAAGAGATGATCGACGAGACGAACGCCCAGGTCAGAATTATAACTTTACGAATACAACAACTCGAACTCGACCGGACCGAAATCGTCGACCAGCTCGACCGTCTGCTCCTGGCGGAGCGCGTCAGGCCCGAATCCCAGCAGCCGCACCCCGCTGAGCCGGCAGCTCCGGCCGTTCCGAAGACAGACCCGGCCGCCCTCGTCCCTCCCTTGCAGCCAGCCGCGCCGAGGACGTTTGCCGCCTCCGACTGGCAGACCGCCCAGCCCGCGCCGACGGCCGCAATGCCTGAACCGGCCCCCTTCCCGGCAGGGGCGTTCCCGGCCTCCGAGTCGCCGGTTCCCGCACCGGAACTGCGGCAGACCGCGATCAACGATGCCGACATCATCGACCGCATCCGCCTCCGGCATCTGCCCGAAGACACGTTCGAACGGGCGTCGATGCATCCGGGCATGGATGCCCAGGAGTATGAGGCGTTCAAACAGGTGCTCCAGCTCCGCGACCAGGGCTACTCGATTCCCCAGATCGCGCGCCAGCTGCGCATGAGCAAGGGCGAAATCGAGCTGCTGATGAAGTTCTACGAGCTGCGCAAGGTCGTCTGAGCCATGTTCATCCGCAATCTCTCGCCCACCGTGAAGACCGGCCTCATTCTGGCCGGGGGCGCACTGCTGCTGGGCCTCGTCTACCACCTGAGCGGCGTCATCGCCCCGTTCCTCGTCTCGCTCGTGCTCGCCTACATCCTGAACCCGACGGTCCGGGTGTTCGAGCGGCGCGGCATTCCCCGTGCCTGGGCGGTGCTGATGATCTATATCCTCGGCTTTGTCATCGGCATCCTTGTCATCGTGCCCGTCACGTTCACGATCGCCGCCGAGGGCAGCGAGCTCGCCCAGAAGCTGTCCCAGCTCGACGTGCGGCAGATCGCGGGCGACTACCACACCTCGCTCCGGGAGATGTATGCGAAGTATGCAGATGTTCCGTGGCTCACCGACTGGGTGAACGGCTCGGTCGACGCCGAGAAGATCCGGGAACTGGCCGCCCGCGCCTTCATCGGGGCGAAGGATACGACGGTGACCCTTTCCCAGAAGCTGTTCAATCTGCTCATGTCGGCCTTCACCGGGGCGATGGATCTCCTCCTGATCCCGCTGCTGACGTTCTACATGCTCGTCGACCTCGACCTGATCTGGCAGCGGTTTCTTCTCTTCGTGCCCCCCCTGTACCGCGATTCGACCCTGCGCATCACCGGGGACATCGACCGGCTGCTCAGCTCGTTTCTGCGCGGCCAGCTCATCTGCGCCCTCGTCTTCGCCCTGCTGACGACGTTCGGCCTCTGGCTCGCGGGCCTCCCGTTCGCCTTCCTGCTCGGCCCCATCGCGGGGGTCGGCAACATGATCCCCTACCTCGGCGGCCTCGTCTCGATCGTGCTCGCCACGATCGTCGCCCTCGCCACGACCGGCGCCTCGACGGCGACCGCCGTCACCCTGGTCAAGGCCGGCATCGCCCTCGCAATCATCCAGACGATCGACGGCTTCCTCGTCCAGCCCCGGGTGATGGAGGAAAACCTCGGCATCCACCCGCTGACCATCATGCTCGCCCTCGTCATCGGCGGCAGCGTGTTCGGTTTCCTCGGCATGCTGCTCGCCATCCCGGCCACCTGCGTGGTGATGGTGCTGTCACGCGAACTGTATCATGAACTCTACGACACCCCCTGACGCGCCCCAGGCGCCCTCCACCACCCCGGCGATCCGGGTGGCCGATCTGTCGAAGCGGTTCGGACGGGTCCGGGCCGTCGACGGCATGTCGTTCACCGTTCCCACCGGGTCGGTCTGCGGCTTCCTCGGCCCGAACGGGGCCGGAAAAACGACGACGCTCCGGCTGCTGCTCGGCCTCGCCCGGCCTGACGAGGGCGGAATGGAGCTGCTCGGCCGGCCGATGCCCGACAGCCGCACCGAGGCGCTCGAGCGGACGGGCACGCTCGTCGAGAAGCCCTCGTTCATCGAGCATTTCACGGGCTTCGAGAACCTCTGGTGGTTCGGCTCCCTGACCGCCCCCCTCACCCGGGAACGGGTCAGCGAGGCGCTCGACCTGGTCGGCCTGTCCGACGCGGCCCACAAGCCGTTCGGGATCTACTCGACCGGCATGAAACAGCGGCTCGGCGTCGCGGGCGCGATCCTGCACCACCCCGCACTGCTGCTGCTCGACGAGCCGACGAACGGCATGGACCCCCAGGGCCGCGCCCAGATGCGTGATATATTGCGCGATATACATACCCGGGAGAAAACGACGATCTTCCTCTCCTCGCACCTGCTCGACGAGGTGCAGCGGCTGTGCGACTACGTCGTGATCGTCGACCACGGCCGCACCGTCCGCCAGGGCTTCGTTTCCGAGCTGCTGAATGACGGCCACGAGACCTGGGAACTGCGCCTGCCCGACGAGGATCTGCCGCGCGCGACGGAGGTGCTGAAGGCCATCCCGGCCGTCCTCGGCATCAGCCCCGTCCCCCGCGGCCTCGAGGTTTCCCTGTCCCATGGCGTTTCCCATGAGATCAACCAGGCCCTCGTCGGGGCGGGCATCCGGATCTCGGCCCTGATCCCGCGCGAAGCCTCGCTCGAGGCGACGTTCCTCGCCCTCACCGACACCGAGCCGGGAGCCGACAAGTCATGATGCGACGCCTGTTCGTGCTGTTCTCGTTCGAGCTGAAGAAGATCCTGGCCCGCAAAAAGGCAGTGCTGTTCCTTCTCGCCCTCAACGTCGTCCCGATCCTCGCCAGTATCGCCGCGATGCTCGCCTACCTGAAGATGCGCAGCCTCGGCCTCGGCAGTCTCGAATACTCGGCCCTCGTCGAGATGGTCCAGGCCCTCTTCACGGCCCACATGAAGCTGTTCGCCTGGATCTCGCCCTTCTTCCTCGCCCTCGTCGTCGGCGACAGCATCTCGGGCGAGGCCGGCCGGGGCCACCTGAAAACCCTGCTGCTGACCCCGGTTTCCCGGGCCCAGGTGGTGTTCGCCAAGGCGGCCGCGATCCTGGTCTTCCTGCTGATCGCCGTCGCGCTCGGCGGCCTGTTCCTGCAGATCGACCTGTGGGTGGCCCACAGCATGAGCCAGAGCGGCGCGATCATCATGGATGCGCGCGAGACCGGCGCCGTCCTCGCCGACTCGACCGTCATGGCCCGCCTGCTCACGATCAGCTTCATGGCCAACCTCGCCATGGTCGGCTACTTCGTGCTCACCGCCCTCTTCTTCGAAACCCCGATCCTGATGGCATTCGTCAGCCTCATCATCCTGATGACGATGCAGACCTACGTCATGATGGTCCCCTACCTCGCGAAACTCGATGATTCCTACGCCCGCTGGCTGCCGTGGTGCTTCACGCGCCACCTGTCCGAGCTGACGGAGCTCAAGACGATCTACGGGGTGCTGAAACAGTCGATGACCCTGACCAGCGCCGAGATCTGGGGGCCGCTCATGGGCAGCCTCGGCTGGGCCGCCGCCTTTTTCGCCGTCGCCCTCGTGGTGTTCCGGCGCCGTCAGATTCTCTCGTGAACCAGACTCCCGAGCGCGTCCTCGTCGCCCTCTCCGGGGGCGTCGATTCGTCCGTGACAGCCGCCCTGCTGAAGGAGGCCGGCCACGAGGTGTTCGCGGCCACCCTCAAAACCTTCTGCTACGCCGAACGAGGCGGGGGCGCGAAAGCCTGCTGCGGTCTGGAAGGGCTTGCCGCGGCCCGGTCGGCTGCCGCCGCTCTCGGCATTCCGCACACCGTGTTCGACGTTTCCGCGGCGTTCGAACGCGACGTGATCGATGATTTCACGAACGAGTATGCCGCCGGCCGCACCCCGAACCCCTGCGTGCGGTGCAACGCGACCGTCAAGATCCCCTGGCTGCTCGAGAAAGCGCGAAGCCTCGGCTGCACCTCGATCGCGACCGGCCACTACGCCCGCGTGCTGCCGGTTCCCGAAGGAGGCTCAGGGCTGTTTCGAGGCCTCGATACGGCGAAGGACCAGGCGTATTTCCTCTGGGAACTGCCTCCCGCCGTTCTGCCGCACCTGCTTCTGCCGCTCGGGGGCATGACGAAGCCGCAGGTGCGCGAGCTGGCCCGCCGGTTCGGCCTGTCGAACGCCGAAAAGCCCGAATCCCAGGAGATCTGCTTCGTTCCGGAAGGGGACTACGTCGCGTTTCTGCGCGAGCGACTCCCACCGGGCCACGCGGGATTTCTGCCCGGCCCGATCGTGGATACGGCCGGCGCGCGGGTCGGGACCCACACCGGGTATCTCGGCTACACCATCGGCCAGCGGAAAGGACTCGGCGGCGGCCATGGCCGGCGTCTGTTCGTCGTTGCGATCCGGCCGGAAAGCCGGACGGTGGTGGTCGGGGAAGCCGCGACGCTCGAGGGACGACGGCTCCGACTCGACCGGATGAACCTTCTCACAGCCGGCCCGCTCGAACCCGGTCGGCAACTGGCGGTGCAGATCCGTCACCGGGCGCGGGCCGTTCCGGCGCGCATCGTTTCGAGCCCCGGCGCCGGCAGCCTGCTGCTGGAACTCGACGAGGCCGCCCGATCCATCACGCCCGGCCAGTCCGGTGTACTGTTCGACGGCGACCGCCTCCTCGGCGGCGGCCGCATCACGGAAACCACCAGATAACACTCATTCACTGATGTCGCAGGTGATCGCCTGCGCGTTCTATAGCTGAACGGATATATTCCATCACGGGCAGAGGCACGAAAGACGGTTCACCACAGAGACACAGAGGCACAGAGAGGTATTTCACCTCGATGATATGCCGGTGAAAAACGTACCGGAACCTTCATCAATAAGAAAGCGGTCAGGATTTTATCTGTGTTATCTGCGTCATCTGCGGATCGGTGAGCACAAAGAACCGCAAAAGGCGGATCAAGAAACGAGCACTGTGTCTTTGTGCCTTTTTGGTGATGTCAGAGAGGAGGCTTTCCTCTGTGCCTCGGTGGCTCTGTGGTGCGTTGGCTCGGGCGGATCACGATCCGCCCCTACGGAGCTGGGAAGACACCGCGAAGCGGTGTTTCCGGGCGAACCGCGAAGGCGGTCAGGCCTTGAGGGCGATCAGGCGCATCGGGATCCGGGCATCGGCCGGCCAGAGATTGATGCGCAGAATCTGCTTGCCGGGCGTGATGCAGCCGGCGTGACCGCCGAAGAAACACGGTTCGTCGACCGGAGCGATCAGCTCGAGCAGCCGGGCCCCGCCCAGTTCGCGCCACCGCCCCTCGAGGGTGATCTCGAGGCCGTTTGCGATGATCGTGACGGGGATGGCTTCGGATTTGCCTTTCGCTTTTCCGATCGTCACTGACTCGATCGGGTCGGCCAGGCGAAGAGCGGCAGGATGCATTTCAACACCGGCAACAGGAAACGTGCCGCACAGGTTCGCCGGAATGGTTCCGGCCTGCCGGATCGGAGAATGACGCCGTACGAAAGCGCGAAGCGGGGCCCAGGGGGCCGCCGGCGCGCCTTCGGCGGGAATGGTCAGCTTCCGCTTGCGGGCGGCCTTTTCGGCAGCCTCGATGTGACCGGCATGGTCGACGCGCACGAGGTTGCGGCGGCCGCGACTCCAGGATGTGACGGTGTCGTAGGAGACGCCGCAGAAGATCGCGAATTCCGCCTGGGTCATCCCCCAGAGGCTCATGAATCCACGGATCCGCTCGACCGGCCAGGGCTTTGGCATCCAGCTTCCCTCGATCACACGCTTCTGCCTGGCGGCAACGCGCAACGTCGCGGCGGATGCCTGCGGCCTCGATTTTTTCGCCGTTGCAGCCGCCCTGGTCGGAACGGTTTTCCGGGTCTCTCGGGGCAGCGCGCCCGTCTTCTTCGCAGCGGGGCGGTGGGTGGCCTTCGGTGCCGGCCTGGCAGCGGCCGCGCGTTTCCGATCGGATGTCCTGGTCTTCACGAGTCACTCCTCTTGTTCCGGGGAATCTTTTCTGCATCCTAGTATAAAAATACTGGACCGTCAAGCAAAATACTGGACTCTCCCCGCCGCCAATCCGCAACCCGTATATATCGTATATTATATTTTTTCCATTCTCCATCAAGCGCCCTAGAAAAGCGCCGGGGGCGTGAAGTCATTCTTCACGCCCCCGGCGGCACGTCAGCCAGTATCCGATCACTCCGCCGTCTCTCCGACGACGGGAATTTTCAGCCAGTGGCCCTTTCCGTTCTTCGCCATGTAATGATCAGCTTCGATATACAGTTTCAGATATCCGTCTTCGATCGCGGATGCAGGGGCAAACCCGCCGCTCAGACCATCCATCTCGAGGGTCATCACCGTCCCGCCCGGCGTCGCATACGCGACCCGCCGCACCTGGATCGCAACCCCGCCCCCATTCAGGATGCGCACCAACACCATCTCGCCGCGCCGGCTCGCCTTCACGACGGGCTTGTGCGGGAACGCGACGGCCTCATCGATCTCGTCAGCCGACACATACCGGTAGGCCGCAGCCCCGCGGTAATCCTGCACATGGGTTTTGGGGAAGTTGCCGAACGAGTCGTGGCAGATGAAGGCGACCGTTCCGTCCGGAAGGGTGCCGTAGCCGATGACGACAGGAGCGTGGGTTCCCATCAGGTAATGCTTCTTGGGGATCTCATACTGCACGAGCAACGGCCCCAGATCGTGCAGCGCCTTCATGAGCTTCTTCTCGACCGCGTCACGGTTCCAGTTTTTGCTGACGATCGAGGTCCATTCGCCTTCCATCGGGTAATCTCCGGCCTTGTACGTGAATGTCAGGCCATCGACGCGATCGGTCAGCGTCTCGGACTTTTTGTCGACGAGCAGCCGGGCATACCCGGTCGGCCGGATCGGCACCATCTCCCCCGTGACCGGGTCGCGTTCGCTCTTGAGCGGAACCATGAAATACTGCAGCGGATTCCACTTCGACCGTGCGCGGTACCGCACCTCGAGCTTGCGCGGGTTGAAACCCTGCTCGGTGCGGCCATTGGCGTAGCTCTTGTATTCGCCGAGCTTCCAGCCCAGCTCGATGGCCCACCAGTCGGCGATCGAAGAGGCGCCGTAGCTGAGACAGGCATAGAGAGGGCAGTTCGGCGTCGGATTGTATTTCCAGAGCTCTTTTCCGGCGCGGGCGTTGACCTCGTCGCACCGCTCCTTCGTCTCTTCCTGGTTCTTGTGGGGCAGCTTCTGCCAGTTGCGGATCAGATACACGTCCTTGAAATCCGTTTCCGGGTCACAGGGCGTCCCGATCAGGGCCAGGGCGGCCGACACCGGCCAGAGCACGCACAGCCCGACGATGGCAGCCGTTTTCAGAAATCCGTTCATGCGCTTCCCCCTCTTTGCGATACCGTATCTTTCAATCATACCCGGTACAGAAGTTTCGTCAATCGCCCGAAAGAAACAGCCCCCGGGTTTCCCCGGGGGCTGCATGTGAAGTCAGAACCGGAATTACTTGGTCTTCAGCTCGCTGACCAGGTTCTTCACAAGCTCCTGGACGGAAGCCGTCGTGGCGTTCTCGGCGAAGATCGCGAAGTTGACCTTGCCGATCAGGTCGGCGGAGACTTCGCGGTTGTTCGCGTTGGCGGTCCGGACGTATTCCATCATGCTGGAGATGTCGCCGTTCTGCAGGTCGGCAACGATCTTCGGAGCGGTGGTCTTCTTGTAGAAGTCCTGAACCATCTCGTCCCACAGGGTGTTCTTCGCGTAGTCGAGGGCGAGGTAGTCGCTGGAGAAGCTGTAGGAGGTGTTCGGGAAGAACACGGCCAGGCCCTTGGCGTTCTTCATGGTGCTGCCGTTGGTGCCGTTGGCGAGAATCGCATCGGCCATGGCGACTTCGAGCTTGTTGGCGGCGGTCAGGAACGCCTCGTCCTTGATGGTGGTCTTGAGCAGGGAGACGAGGTGGGGCAGGTCGATGTTGGTGCGATAGTAGAACTTCTGGACCTTGGCGAGGGCATCCTTGAACTGGGCGCCGTAGGAGCCGGCGATCGAGGCCTTGGCGAAGCCGTTGATGGCATCGATCATGGCGTCGAACTTGCTCATGTCGAGAGCCGACTGGGTGGAGGCGCTGGAGCCCTGGCTGCCGTTATTATAGGAGGCCGTATAGGCGGCGACCCAGGTCTTGCA
>JAKQOH010000051.1 GCA_029565415.1 Candidatus Rifleibacteriota bacterium
ATCGGGGCCTCGACATCGGGAGCCCGCTTCGTGGCCTGGGCCAGAAGCCCTCTCGACCAGTGCTCGGCCGTCACGCGGGCATCGAGGTTCCATTGACGCGGCCCGGCCGGTGTCGCGGTCACGGAGAGCCAGGCGCCGGGCGCGATTTCCTGGCGCAGCAGGGGCTCGTTCGAGCCGCCTTCCGGGAGCTGGTCGAGCTTCGCGAGGCAGAGCACGAACGCCGATTCCATCTGGTAATCCGCCTTCTGCTCGAGCAGGAACGGGGGCGGGGTGATCTTGCGCAGCGAGTTCAGCGTGAACGTCGTGCCGATGATCACCAGGCCGAGAAGGATGGCAAGAACCATGTAGATCGTGACGCCGGAGCGGGAAGATGTCACAGGCCGCCTCCCCTCGGGGCAAATGAGGTGAAGACCGGCATTTGCCCTGCATCCATCGGGATCATCCAGACCGAGAACAGGTCGGGTGTCGTGCTGGCCGTCGTGAAGCCGCCTTCCCGCAGGTTCTCGACGAACACCTCGGGCGGCCGGCCCGGCTCGGTCCGCCGCAGGGCATTGCCGGAAAATCCCCATTCGATCGTCGTGCTGGCAACCGTTTCGAGCGTGAGATGCTCGCGACCGGCAAGGAAGGAAACGGCCATCCGCGTGTCCCGGCTGAGCGCTTCGATCGTCCGCTCATACGAGCCGATCAGGTCTTTGCCCTGGAGCGTCGTCGGGTCGGTATGCCGGGAAAACTGCCACACCATGACCAGCGTCGCCCCGAGCATCAGCAGAAAGATGCCCAGAAGCAGGATTTCGATCGAACCGATGCCGCGTCGCCGGGTCATGGAGTGTCTCCGGTCAGGTCGGGGGTGGCGGGGGCGGGAAGCAGCCGCTCGAGGAAGACGCGCTTCGGCCGTCCGCTCTCTTCATACTCGATATAGACGATGATCTTGTAATGCCCTCCGTCGAGATAATACGTGTCGACGCGGCACCGGAACGGCTCGAGAGCCTCATACAGCGCGGGCAGCTCGTTCCGGTCGATGCCGTTCTCATGGCCGAACAGCGCTCGGAAGTGCTCCGAGACTGGCTGGAACCCGTCGGCCGGCGCAACGACCGGTTCTTCCGAGGTCATGCCGGGGAGGTAGGCCGGGTCGGCTTTCCGGAGGGCGATGATCCGTTCGATGACGTGGCGGGCGAGCAGCGTTGCCGAGAACTCCATGTCCGATGCCCGCTCCGGCGGCCGCGACAGCCGGTATACCTGGAACAGCGGCACGAGGGCTACCGTCATCAGGCAGGCGGCCAGCAGCAGCTCGAGAAGGCTTTCCCCGCGCCGTCCGCTTCCCGCTTTCCCGTTCGAATCGAATCGCATCATGGCGGCATTATACCATGCGCCGGAAAATCCATCGAAGAGCCCTCTCAATTTCCCACCGGTCTCTGCCGATGAGATGTCGTATGGATTCACACCACGGAAGGAGTGGGGCGCTATGTTGAAACGGTATCAGGTATTCCTTGCCTTTATCCTGGGAGTGGCGCTGCTCACGGCGGTCGGCTGCGGCACGCGCACGACGCTTCGGGGAAGCATTTCGGGAACGATCGTCGATTCCCAGACCGGAATCGGCGTCGCCGGCGCCTCCGTTCTCACCTCGCCGTCCACCTCCACCGTGAACGCGGATATCAACGGCCACTTCACCATTTCGGATGTGGAGCCCGGTGTTTACACCGTCACGGCGAACGCGGCCGATTACAACTCGAACTCGATCACGGTGACGGTCGACAACGGCCTGACCGCGACCACCAACCTGACCCTCGTGTCGATGGGCGGAAGTTTCTCCCGGAACATCCTGCCCATCCTGATGGTGAACTGCTCGATCGTGGGCTGCCATGACGATGCGACCGCCGCTTCGGGACTGCGCCTGAACAGCTACACCAATCTCATGAAGGGTTCGCGCTACGGGGCCGTCGTGTATCCCTACGACGCCCAGAGCAGCAAGCTGATGCGCCGCATCAAGGGCACCGAGACGCCCCGCATGCCCAAGAACCGCTCGGCGCTTTCCACGTCGGATCAGGGACTGATCGCCAACTGGATCAACGGTGGCGCCCGCAACAACTGAGGTGAGGAGAAACAGTATGATGGACAAGAAAAAAGTGTTTTGCATCGGTGCCGGGATTCTCGTGATGGGAAGCCTCTCCTGGGCCGCTTCATCCACACCCCAGGCCAACGCTGCGGCGGCGCGCCGGGCCACGGCGATGCCGGCCGGCCGGAACGCTCCCGTCATGCCCGTGGCAGCCCCCGCCCCGGCAGCCGTGCAGCCCGGGTCTCTGGCCCTCGTGCCGCCGCCCGCCGAACTTCCCCGCGCCGGCAGCGTCGCGATGGTGACCTCGGTCAAGCCCATGGCCCCGGCCGCCGCGGCGACCATGGCTCCCACGGCCAGGACGGCCGTTGCGAAAAACGGCAAGCCCGCCGCCCGGCCGGCCACGATGGCCTCGGCCAAAAAGCCCGGCCGGCTGTTCTCCTACGTGCGCATGCTGAACTACAGCCCCCACCCGACCGACGAGGAGTTCCTGCGCGACAAGCCCCTCGCGCTGAACGGCCACAACTACTGGCTGAAGGTCTCCTACCGCGAGGGATGGGATGTCGACGAGGAAGAGAACGGCAGCCTGAAAAATATTGCTTTTGATATAAAATTGATGGAAGGCGAGAATGTCGTCCGGAATCTGCGGATCCCGGCCGTGAACATCGAGGCCGGAAAGCTGCGGAAGGGCATGGTGCTCGGCCTGGCCGAGGTGGCCCCCTACAAGTTCCATATCGCCGTCGATTCCTTCCGCGTCACCGACGGTGGTGTCAGCGAGTTGGTTTTCAAGTTCGACCTGACGGGCTGATTCGTTGTATCCTTCGACCGCGGCCGGGTGTCTTCTGGAAACCCGGCGCGGTCTGGTTTGACTCTCGCCGCTCTCAATAACCCTCAGGAGTCTCGGTTGTGGATAAGATTACTGCCTTCGGTTCCATCCTCGCCCTTTCCTGTCTTCTGATCGGTCTGAAGCTCGGTGGCGGCGAGGCGCTTGCATTCTGGGATTTCCCCTCGGTGCTGGTCGTGTTCGGCGGATCCGCCGGCTCGCTCTGTATTTCCTACAGCTGGCCCCGCGTTGCCTCGATGTTCCGGCAGATCAGATGGACATACTCCACTCCACCCGATTTTGATTACCTGAAGGTCATCAGCAATATCCTTCAGATCTCCGAAGTGGCGCGCAAGGAAGGCATTCTCGCGCTCGACTCGAAAATCGCCGAGATCGAGAACCCGTTCCTCCAGCGCGGCCTTCAGATGGTTGTCGACGGCGTCGACGTGAAGATCATCGAGGAGGTCATGACGACCGAACTCGATTCCCGGGCCGCCCGGCATGCCGACGTGAAAGCCTCGATCGACTTCTACGCCAGTGTCGTTCCTGCCTACGGTCTCATGGGAACGATCCTCGGCCTGGTCGGCCTTCTCCGGAACATGGACGATCCTTCCGCCATCGGCCCCGCCATGGCTCTCGCGCTCGTCACGACGTTCTACGGCGCCGTGGCAGCGAACATGTTCCTGATGCCCTGGGCCAAGAAACTCGAAGAACGCAGCAACAACGAGCAGTTGTACGGGGAAATGATCGCCCGCGGCTGCCTGCTGATCGCCGGCGGCGTCCACCCCCGTATCATCCAGGAGCGCCTGCTCTCCTACCTCTCCGACAAACTGCGCACCCAGTTCAACGAACTCCATCTGTCCGAGGAGTTGAAGGCCGGTGGCTAAGCGGAAATACGCGGATCCGTCCGCGCCTCTCTGGTGCCTGTCCTACGGCGACATGGTCACCAACATGCTCTGCTTCTTCGTCATGCTGCTGATGTTCGCGACCTTCGGTGCCCAGAAGCGGAACCAGCAGGAAAACCGCGCCCTGGAAATGGCATTCACCCCCGTGTTCAGCATCAACCCGGAGAAAGGCGCGCACCAGTGGCTCGTCGCCGGCGGCAAGGGCATTCTCCTGATGCCCAATCCGCGCCACATGGCCGACATCCCCCGCATCGTGCGCCGGGTGAAGAACCAGCTCCAGAAAGCCCAGATGCGCGACCAGATCCTCGTCACCGGCGACGATCAGGGTGTGAAGATCCGCATTCCCTCGAAGGTGCTCTTCATGAGTGGCTCGGCAACCCTCAAAGCCGGCTCCGACGAGGTGCTCGAGGCCCTGGTGCCCGTCATCGGCGAGCTGAACCAGTTCATCCGCATCGACGGCCACTGTGATGACAAGCCCACGAAAAACTCCCAGTTCCCCACAAACTGGGAACTCTCCTCCGCCCGCGCCTGCGCGGTCCTGCGGTTCTTCACCGAGAAGATCGGCCTCGATTCGAGCCGCTTCTCGGCGCAGGGCTTCGCGGAGTTCCGGCCACAGGTCGAGAACATCACCGAGGCCGACCGCGACATGAACCGCCGCGTCGAGATCATGATCCTGACGACGAAACAGCGCAAGAAGGATGTCTACCGCTGGGAGTGATCCCCGGAGCCGATCAGGGAATCTGACGGCGGGCGAACTCGGCCAGTTGTCGCGCTTCCGATGCCGCTTCAGCCGGCCCGCCGATCGTGAGCAGCGGGGAAAGAATCTCCGTCGCCTCGGCATACCGCCCCATGCCGATCGCCGCGCGGGCCAGGCCCAGCCGCGCCGACGTCCGGTCCGGCTGCTGCGCGGTCATGCCGGCGTAGATGATATATGCCTTGAAATACATGCCCGCAGCCAGCGCTCCGGCTGCTTCGAGCTCGTCTCCGGGAATTTCTGACGGTTCCGCCCCCGGTGCCGGTGCCGCAGAGGAAGGCTCCTGCGCGGGAGAGGTCAGGGGCGCCCGGCTCAGGATGGGTTCTATCGTTGATGGTTTACAATCTTCCGAGAGATGGGGGAAACTCGGGCCGAACCAGCCTTTCTTGAACCGGCGCGCCGTCTCGTCGCGGTCGGGGACCGGCAGGGGCAGCGGCTCGACGCTGAACGGCCCGTTCCGGTACTCGAGCTCCTCGAGAAGGGCGCGGTACCGCCGGACGAGCGGGTGCCGCGGATGCTTCACCGAGGCGAGGCGGAACCACTGCATCGCATCGGCATACCGCGCGGCTTCAAAATCGATGCGTCCGAGAATCAGCAGGGCTTCGAGATCGTCCGGAACATGCTTCTGGACGGACAGCGCCTCGGCCCGCGCCTCGTCGAGGCGGCCGGCCCGGTACAGTTCGGAGGCGGTCCGGAGGGACGAGGAAAGCTCGCCCGCCTCGAGCCGGAGCGGGAGAACCAGCAGCAGAGCGGCGGCGATGAGGGAAGCCGGACCGCCGGATCGGGGCATGGGTGCCTCCTACTTCTGCGAGGGATCCTTGATCTGGTTCCAGTCCGGGGTCGGGGTGTCCGGACCGAGGTTCTGGAACGAGTCGGGGATGCTGGAGGGAAGTTCGGTCGGCATCGGCGGCATCGCTTCGCCGGCCGATGCCGGCTCGACGGCAGGCGCCGCGGCAATGCCTTCCGAGGCGACGACGTTCGGAAGGGACACCGGCTGGCCGGCTCCCGGGCCGGGAGTGCGTTCGATGTCGAACGAGTCGCCCATCTTGTAATCCTCGGGCGGCGGATAGTCTTCCTGGCTCGTGACGGCCACATAGGCCTGATGTCCGACCAGCAGGAGCACCGCGAGAAGGATCAGTACCAGACCCCACTTCCAAGCTTCTTTGCCTACTTCCATGGTGTCATCTCCGTGAATGGATCCCGGTCATCGCTGGCCGGTCGCCGATGAGCCGCCGGCGTTGCCGCCGCTCGCCCCGGCTACGGGAAACGTCATGCGCAGAGTGGCCCGGATGATTCCGGAGCCGTCGAGATCGAGCGACATCGTCTGGATGCCGGAAAGAGGAAGCTTCTTCGTCACCAGATCGAAAAAGCGGCCGAATGAGGGAAACGTCCCTTTGAGTTTCAGCGAGGCCGGAACAATCTCGACGCCGGGCCACTCCTCGTCGCCCTCGTCGGTGACCGCACCGACCGGCATCCCGTTCTCGTCGAGCTGGGGAAGCTGGGCCGGCTGGGCGGGGGAGGGCTGTGCCGCGCCCCCGATCGCCTCGGCATCGCCTTTGGCCTTCCAGGACGGTTGGAGTTCGAACCCTTGCACGATCATGTCCGTGGCCGACGCCGCAGCCAGGATCGAGCCGAGCAGCAGCCCCTCTTCGCCCGGGCGCATCGGCCGTCCCGGAACCCCGTTCTGCCGCTGGGTCTGGATGTTGTCGGAAAGCCGCTTCAATTCCGCATCGAGCAGCGTGCGCTCGGTCTGGAACCCGGCGAGAGCCGCCGTCTCGTTCGCCGCATCGGTGCGAATGCCGTTGACCAGCAGATGATAGCCGAGAGCGCTTGCGACCAGAAGCCCGATCAGGGTTGCCGCCACGACGGTGATGAGCTTGTTCACGGCAGCTCTCCTTTCACGACGAACGCCGCTCCATCGGGCGATGCGCCACTGAACCGGCAGCGCACGGCGGTCACGCGGCGCAGCGCGCCCTTCCGGACCAGGGCTGCCGTGAAGGCGGCAAGGGCTTCCGGGGAGCGGCTGAGGCCGCGAAGCTCGAGGATCTCGCCGCGCAGCTCCTCGTTCTGCTCTGCCTCGGGGGCGGGCTGGGCCGCATCGATGGACGGAAGGGACGGAGCTGCCTCGCCCGGCGCCGGGCCGGTGGTTCCCGGTTCGGCCGCAGGGGCCTGATCGAGACGTTCCTCCAGGCCGGCTGAGGCATCGGTCTGCCGGCTGATGACGGCGATCCGGCTGAGCGTCAGGCCTTCGGGCCGCGCCTGGGCGGTCAGATACAGCACCTCCGCCGGCGTCCGGTGCGGCTTCAACAGCGGTGCAAGCGCCTTCCTGTCGCGCGGAGGGAGGTCGTTCGAAACCGCCCCGGCCGCGCTCCGTGCGCCGGCCAGTTTCAATCTCAGCCCGTCGAGCGTGGCCCGCTCGATGGCTCCCTTCTGGCGGGCCCCCTCGAGCTCGGCCGATGCCCCGCTGCGGAGCGAGAGAAGCAGCAGCAGGAGCAGAACGATGCCGATGCTTCCCAGATACAGGGGAATCTGCGTCGTCAACTGCCCGAGAAGGGCTTCCCGGCGACGTTCCTGGAGACGGCCGAGCAGATCGCCCGTTCCGCAGTTCGGATCAAGGTGGGCCAGGAGCGTGCCGATCGCGGGAACCGACGGCAGCAGCCGCACGGCCGCCTCATTGGGACCGAGCGCGGCCGTTCCGGGGCTCAGCACCGCCGCCACGTCGAGCCGTGCCGAAACATCGAGAGGGCCGGTGCGGGTCGGGGCGAAATACTCCCGCGCATGGCTGAGGAACTCGCCCCGGCCCGGTCCGCCGCCAATGAAGCGGATCTCGTCGATCTGTCCCAGCTTGCTGACCGCCTTGAAGTAGTCGAAGCTGAACCGGATCTTCTGGAAATACACATCGAGATCCTGGCTCTCGGCCATCTCGGGAATCTCACTCGTTCCGGCCGGAATATGCCGGTAGAACTTCAGCTCCCCGGCCGCGAAGATCGTCAGATAGGTGCTCGCATGGCCCACGTTGGCGAAGGCCAGCGTCGGAACCGCCCCCAGATCTTGGGTCTCGCGCAGGGCGTAGGTCGCGAACACCTCGCCGTAGACTCCGGTCAGCGTGACGCCGGCGGCGTCGAACAGGTCGGTGAACCGCGTCAGAAGTGCCTGGGGAATGCAGGTGACCAGCGCCGTCGGGGGCGAATCGCGCAGGAGCCGGTAGCCCATGATGAACGGATCCTGCCGGAAGTTCGGAGAAAGCAGCTTGCGCGCCTCGAACCAGAGCACCCCCTCGATCTGATCGTGCTGGATCTGGGCAGGAAGCTCGGCGATCTTCACCTGCATCTCGCGGCTGTTGAACAGTGCCGCGATGTGCTCGCTCTCTTTCATCGGAAGCCGCGCCGAAAGGCTCCGGATCGCCTGAACCTGGTGGTCACGGTAATCGGCTTCGGTCGCGAACTCCGAGGCCGGCCGCAGCGATTCCTCCTCGATCAGGGTGAGCCGGTCGCGCCCCTGAAGCCGCTCGACGACGACCGCCTTCACGGCGAAGCTTCCCAGATCGAATGCCGTATACAACCCGTCAGGGCGTTGCCGCTTCATCATGAGGCCTCCTCGAACCGGCCGCGAACGAGATTGCCGCCCGTTCGGGAAACGTCGCGCCGCACCAGCCGCCGCCGGGCGACCTCTCGGCCCCCGTCACGAACGCCGGCCGCGGAGCTGAGCATATACGTGTTGTTCGCCGTGCGCCGGGCTTCGACCTCGACCGTGACCGTGCGATGCGCATCGAGCCGGCTTTCATAAGCGAACCGGAACGCCGCGGCATGCGTGGCGAACCGGGCCAGGCCGCGTTCGAGCCCGCCGTCGGCCGCGTGGAACGCGACGGTTTCGAGGGCGGCCGAGCGGCCCATGTCGAGGCTGAACCGGACGATCTCCTGGCCGCCGAGCACGAGCAGCAGCAGCACCGACGTGACGACGAAGGTGATGTAGAGAATGAACCCGCGCCTGGAGCGGCTCATGAGGCGGCCCCCCGATCCCGGAAGCACCAGACGGTCAGGGGAAGCGGCTCTCCCGCGTCCTCCCGGCCGTTACCGTTCCGGTCGTCATACAGGCGGGGCTGGATGAACCAGGTGCCGGACGCCTGGGGCCTGACGATCAGGCCGGCCGAACGAAGCCCCGAGCCGGAGCGGGTGAGAAGCGTTTCGGCGAAGGCGGGGGTCAGGCCGGCGACGTTGCCGCCCATCACCGCCTGGCGGCAGGCCCGCCGAAGCGTGGAAAGCCCCTCGCGCTGCCGCCAGCCGCGCGCGAGCTCGTCATACTGCCGCGTGCCATAGGTGAGGAGCTGGAGAATGCCCGTCGTGGCCAGTCCCATGATGAGAAGCGTGACCAGCACCTCCAGCAGCGTGAATCCGCGTGTCGTTCTCATCGGACGGCGCTCCCCGCTCCGGGCAGATACAGGAACGACTCGACGGCGAGCCGGTCGCCGGCCGACTCGATCGTGCAGGCAACCCGGACGCTGTCCTCCTGCGGCTGCGGAGCCCAGACGAGCCGGGTCTTCCAGCCCCCGGGAAGACGGAACCGGCCGCGTGCGCTTGCCGGGCCTTTCTTCCGGGTGCCGGCCGCGAGGTCGCTCTTGAGCAGCTCCAGCTCCCGCTCGGCATAGGCTGCCGCCCGCTCCTCGAACCGTGCCCGCCGGTCGAGCAGTCCGGCGCTGTGGAGGCCGCCGAACAGGCCCGTGATGGCGCCCGACAGGATCAGCATCGAGAGCAGAACCTCGAGAAGCGAGAAGCCGCGCGTCGTCATGGCTGTCCCAGCTCCAGCCGGACCGGCTCGATACCGCCGCCCGGAAGCTCGAACGCGAGATCGAGCCGCGCCAGCCGGGTTCCCGAAGCATCGAGAACCTGGTTCCCCGAAAAGACGAGACCCCCGAGACGGGCGCGGGAGGCTTGGCTCCAGCCGTCACCGGGGAACGTCAGGGCGGGGGTGTCGACCGCCATGATCCGCTTTCCGTCGTCGGTGAGACGTACCGGCAGGCCGCGCTCATCCGCTCGCCGCCGGCAGGCTGCGAGAAAGGCGTTCAGATGATCGGTGGCGGTTCTCATGCGGGTGTCGCGAGTCAGGGACGCGTAAAACCGGATTCCGGCGCCGGCCAGGATCCCGAGCGTCAGGACGACGATCAGCATCTCGATGAGGGTGAAGGCTGCCCGCGCGTTCCGCCCTGAAAGGCCGTGCGGCATCGTGGCTGCCCTTTCCCCGGCGACCGGATGCGCCGGCTTACCAGTAATGGTGGGCGCTGTCCTTCGAGCCGTCGGGGCCCATCTGCCCGTTCATGCCGATCCAGCGCGGCCCAAGACGCAGGGCGCAGACGACGCCGCGGCCGCCCATGTTCCCCGTCGAGCCGATGATCCAGAGACCGGTATTGTCGGTGTTATAGAATCTGTAACTCGAGCCCGGCCAGGTGTACCCCCAGCGGTTCGCGGCCTCGGGGCAGATGAACAGCTTTGTATCCTTGGCAATATCGTTCAGCTGCAGAACGGCGTTCGAGTATTTCCACCGCATCACGCCGGAGCGGTCGATCCAGGCATATCGGTTCTTGCCGGAATCGAGTTCGAAGTTCTTGGCCTCCCAGAGGGAGATCAGACTTTCGATCGACTTCTGGTTCGACAGGCACGATTTGGCCCGGGCGACAGAAGCGATGCTCTGATAGCGGGGAATGGCGATTGCAACGAGAATGCCGATGACGAGGACGACGATCAGCAGTTCGACGAGCGTGAATCCGTTCCGAGTCATGAAGAGCCTCCCAGGATGCGTCGGCAGGCATGTATCCTGCGCACGAGGGCCAGTCTAACGCACCATTTTGATGATGTCAAACATTGGCAGATACATCGCCATCGTCAGGAGCACGACGAACAGCGCGAGAAAAATCACCAGCAGCGGCTGGATCAGCGAGACGGCCGCCTCGATCGTCGACTCCAGGTCCCGTTCGTAGATGACGCCTGCCTTTTCGAGCATGGCGCCGATGTTTCCGCCCCGCTCCCCGACGTCCGCCATCAGGATCAGGCTGTCGGGAAACAGGTCGCGGTGCTTTCCCATGCCGGCCGAGACGGATTCGCCGCGCGCGACGCCCGCCTTGATCTCGCCGAGGGCCAGCCGGAACACCTCGTTCGTCAGCGCCTTCTCGACGGCCGAAAGCGAGGTCAGGATCGGCACGCCGCATTTGAGCAGGGTGCCGAGCGTGCGCGAAAACAGGGCGAGCTGGAACTTCTGCGCCAGGGTTCCCAGGACCGGCAGGCCCAGCAGCAGGCTGCTCAGGAGCCGGGCGCCGGACTCGGTGCGGCTCATCCGCAGATAGACGAAGACGAGCAGGCCGATTCCCCCGAAAATCAGGAGGGAGTTGTCACTGAGCAGATGCGAGAGGAACAGGACGATACGGGTCGGCAGGGGCAGCACCTGGCCGTGCGCCGCGACCTGCTCGATGAAGACGGGAAACACCTTGACCAGCAGCGCCCAGCTGACGAGCAGCGTCACGCCCAGCAGCACCGCCGGGTAGATCATCGCCTTGATGACCTTCGACCGGATGCGGTACATCGAGTCGTGGATCTGGGCATACCGCTCGAGCACCTCGTCGAGGATGCCGCCGACCTCGCCCATCTCGACCATCGTGACGAACAGCGTCGAGAACACGCCGGGATGCGCCTTGAGCGCGTCGGAGAAGGATTTACCCGACTCGATCTTCTCCTTGATCTCCTGAAGGAGCGTCTTGAGCGAGCTTGGCGGAAGCTGCCGGTGGAGGGCCTGGAGGCTCTGGATCAGCGGACAGCCGGCATTCAGCAGGCTCGAAAGCTGCATCAGGAAATAATTCATTTCGACCTGCGAGATGTGCAGGGCCGTGCGTTCTGCCGCTGCCGCGAGGGTTGCAAGCGGGGCCTCGGAGATCTCGAGCACGTAATACTGGCGGTCGGCCAGCCAGATGCCGACTTCTTCCGTGGATTCGGCCTCCATCACGCCGTCCATCGGCTTGCCGTGGGCATCGAGCGCCCGGTACGAGAACCGGCGTCGGCTCATCGGGGCCGGGCGGGCGCCGCTTCGCCCTCTTCGCGCCGGGTGAGGCGGACCACCTCGTCGACGGTGGTGATGCCCCGGACCACCTTGCGAAGCCCGTCCTCGCGCATCGTGCGCATGCCGCCGGCAATCGCGGCCTTGCGGATCGTGCGGGCCGGGGCCGAGTCGAGGATCAGGGCGTGGATCTCGTCGTTCAGGGTCATGATCTCGTGGATCGCGGTGCGGCCGGCATACCCGGTGCGGCGACAGGTCAGGCAGCCCGTTCCCCGGGAGAGGATATCGGGTTCCATGCCGCTTCCCTCGAACAGGGCTTTCGCCGCGGCATCCGGCTGGGTGGTGACGCGGCACGAGGGGCAGATGCGCCGCACGAGCCGCTGCGCGCCGACGCCGATCACGGCCGAGGCCACGAGATACGGTTCGACGCCCATCTCGATGAGGCGGGTCACGGCCGAAGCCGCGTCGTTCGTGTGCAGGGTCGAGAAGACCAGATGGCCGGTGAGGGCAGATTCGATCGCGATCTGGGCGGTCTCGAAGTCGCGGATCTCGCCGATGAGGATGACGTTCGGGTCCTGGCGCAGGATCGAGCGCAGGGTGCGCGCGAAGGTCAGGCCGATGTCGGGCCGCACCTGGACCTGATTGATGCTCGGGATCAGGTATTCGACGGGGTCTTCGACCGTCGTGATGTTGATCTGGCCGTTCCGGATGAAGTTAATCGCGGCATACAGCGTCGAGGTCTTTCCCGAGCCGGTCGGGCCGGTCATCAGGAAGATGCCGTTGGGGGAGAGGGAGATCGCCTTGAACTGGGCCAGCAGCTCCTCGTCGAAGCCGACCTGGTCGAGGGTGAGCTGCATGCGGCTCTTGTCGAGGATGCGGATGACGATCTTCTCGCCGAACACGGTGGGAAGCGCCGAGACGCGCAGGTCGATCGAGGTCTCCTTCACCTTCACCTTGATGCGGCCGTCCTGCGGAAGGCGCTTCTCCGAGATGTCCATCTGGGCCATCAGCTTCAGACGCGAGATCAGCTCGCTCTGGATCGATTTCGGGGCCTTCATCAGCTCGTTGAGGATGCCGTCGAGCCGGTACCGGACGCGGATCACCTCTTCGTCGGGCTCGATGTGGATGTCGCTGGCCCGGTCGGCGATCGCCTGCTGGATGACGGTGTTGACGAGGTTGATGATCGGGGCGGCGGCCTCACCGCCCGCACCGATGTCGAAGGTCGTGAAGAAGCTCTCGTCGAGCTTCTTCACTTCCTCGCGCCGCTCGGCCGCGAGGGTGTCGACGGCCGCCTGGAGCGACTCGCTGGTGCCGTAATAATGCCGGATCGCGGCCTCGAGCTGGGACTCGGGGCTGATGCCGATGTCGATCTCGTAGCCCGTCTGGTAGTTGATCTCGTCGATGATGAACACGTCGAGCGGGTCGAGCATCGAGACCTGGAGCCGGTTTCCCTCGAGCGAGATCGGAAGCAGCGTGTGGCTGCGCACGATGCCTTCCGGGATCGTCGTGAGCACCTCGGGCCGGATCGTCAGCGTGTTCAGATCGAGGAAGGGGATGTTCATCTGCCGCGCGAGCGTCACGGCAATGCTCTCCTCGGTGGCCATGCCCGCCTGGACGAGCACCTTGCCGAGCCGGATGCCGAGCGACTTTTGCTTCTGCAGGGCCTCTTTCAGCTGGTCGGCGGTGATCAGACCGGCCTCGACCAGCGTGTCGCCGAGACGCTTGCGGGGCGCGGACGGGGCCTTGGCCTGCATGAATTTCTCCGGGTATTATATTCTAATAAATATATATTACGCTCAGGATCTCTTCCAGAACCGCCGGCGGGCGCTTTCATACCGGGGGTTGATCTCGAGGGCCCGGCGGAAGGCGAGCATCGCCTCGTTCGCCAGTCCCTTGGCCTCGAGGGCCTGGCCGAGCTTGTAATACCCGTCGGCGTAGCCGGGGTATTTCTGCACGAACTGGCGCAACTGCCGGATCGACTCCTCGACCAGTTCGGGCCGGTCGAACAGCACCGACAGCTCGTAATCGTAAGCGTCGGTATCCTCGAACTGATACTCGGCGAAGAACAGGGCGATGACCTTCTTGTACTCGCGCAGCGCATCCTCGGGGCGGCCCGCCTGTTCGAGGTTCTGGGCCAGCTCGTTGATCGCCTCGCGGTATTTCGGATGGAGGGCGATGGCCTGGCGGAGGAGTTCGTCCGCCTTCGTCAGATCGCCGATGCCCCGATAGGCGCGCGCCAGATGGAAATAGGCATCCGGCCACCGGAGGTCGGCGGCGACGACGCGCTGGAGGACGGTCACCGTCTCTTCATAGCAGCCGGCGTTCAGCAGGGCCTTGCCGTAGTTCATCTGATACTCCGGCGAGGGGTTCTGCTCGACGCAGGTCTTGTACTCCGCGAGCGCCTCCTCGACGCGACCGGCCCGCATCAGGGCGTTGGCCAGGCCGTGACGGAGCAGGTGATTCCCCGGGTCGGCGGAAAGCTTCTTCCGGTTTTCCTCGATCGATTCGTCGAGGAGGCCGGGGCTGAAATACGACCGGGGCCGGTCGATGAGGCTCACGGGCGTTCCCGGGGAGTGCCGACCGCCAGGCCTTTGGATGCCGAGGCCGCCGGGGTCTCGAGACGGACCGCGTGGTCCTTGTTCTTCAGCTTGAACTCCATCTTCGAAGGCTTCGCGGGAGCCGGCTTCTTCGTTTCGGCAACCGGGGCCGCCTGCGTCGCGACGACCGTTTCCGGCTGCCCGGCATCGGCGGCGGATTCCTGGACCGTGCCGACCAGCACGCGGGGGCTGCCGGGAATCGGCGGAAGCGACGGCCGGACGATCTCGGTCGGGCTGGCGGGGCCGGTCTTGGGCTGGATCACCTGCTTCGGCGCATCCGGGCGCTCCCAGTTTCGGTACTCTTCTTCGGGGCCGGATGGGGAGAAATACTGGAGAAACTCGACGACGTCGCCCGAATCGTTCAGATACTCGTGGAACGTCTGGGGCGGGATGTAGGCGACGGCATTCTGACCCATCACCTTCACTTCCTTGTCGATGCGCAGTGTCAGATTGCCCTTGAGAACGTGAACGATCTCGGTGACGTACACATGTC
>JAKQOH010000063.1 GCA_029565415.1 Candidatus Rifleibacteriota bacterium
TGCCCAGGGCATCTACAAATTCAAGGTGGTCGCGACGGACAACGCGGGAAATACTGGTGCATATAGCGCCGAAAGCGTCTCTGTCACGGTCGATAAAACGCCGCCTACCGGAACGGTGGTCATCGACGGAGGGGCGGCATATACCCTTGATATTTCGGTCTCCCTGACCCTTTCCGCCGGCGATGCGAACGCGGCTCCGCTCACTGCCGGAACGGTGACCCAGATGCGGTTCAGTAACGACGGGGCGACCTGGTCTCCCTGGTATCCTTACGCGACAACGGCAGCCTGGTCGATCGTCGCTGGTGATGGAAACAAGATGGTTTCGGCACAGTTCATGGACTTCGTCGGCAATATCTCGACCACCTTCATCGATGGTATCGCTCTCGATACACAAGGACCCATCGGTGACATCACGATCACGCCTGCCGTCTATTCTGCGACAACGACGCTCGAGCTGGCCTTCTCGGTCACGGATGGAACAGGATGCACCGCGATGACGATGTCCAGAAGCCCGGGCATGGCCAGCACAACCTATGCCTACACCCCGTTGATGGCTTATTCCCTGCCTGCGACGAACGGGACCTATACCTTCTTCATCGATTTCGTCGATGGACTCGGAAACCGGTCCCCGGTGTATACGAACACCGTCTGTCTCGATACCGTGGCTCCGACCACTCCGTCCGTCATCGACGACGGCGAGTTTTCGGGCAACCCCACGACGATGCATGCGACCTGGTCCGCGAGCGACGTCACCAGCAAGATTCACCATTATGAAGTGTGTCTCGGAACGGCCGTGAACACCCCCAACACCGTCGGCTGGACCAATATGGGACTCGCGACCGAGGTGACCTTCAGCGGTCTGACGCTTGTCCTCGACGGCGCGACCCTGTATTACTTCTCGGTCCGCGCGATCGATAACGCCGGCAATGTCGCGACCGGCTACTCGAACGGCGTGAAGGCAGGCGATCCCACGCCGCCCGATCCCGTCATCGTGACCGACGACGGCGCGTTCACCGCCTCGGCGAACACCCTCCATGCCGTCTGGACGTCGAGTAACGATCTCCAGTCGGGTATCAATAGATATGAGTATGCCATCGGAACGGCGAGCGGCACGATCAACGTGCTCGGGGCGACCTCCGTCGGCCTGAACCTCAACTTCACGAACTCGGCCCTGGCGCTCACCAACGGCACGACCTACTTCATCCATGTCCGGGCCGTGAACGGCGGCAACACGCCGGCCGCCTGGTCGGTGGCCGACGGCATTCGGTGCGATCTCACCGCCCCCCCGACGCCTGCGTTGGATGTCGAACCGACCTACACATCGGGAACGGCCAACCTGGTTTCGTGCCCGGCCGTGACGGATGCGATCTCGGGTGGCGTCCAGTATGAATTCCAGCGCGCCACCGACTCGGGATTCACGGTGGGCCTCGTCAGCAGCGGCTGGATCACGGCACCGTCGTTCAACTTCACCGGCCTGACGCATGGCGTGAAATATTATTTCCGCGTCCATGCCCGCGATGCGGTCCTCAACACCAGCATCTGGTCGGGAACCCAGTTCTCGACGCAGGATTCGAACCCGCCGACCGGCAACTACGTCGTCGATGCGGCGTTGAATACTGATCCGAATACATCGTATTCGCGCGATACGACCGTCTCGTTCACCAGCACGACGCTGGCCGACGATCTGTCGGGAAAAGGCGACGTGTATGTCGAGATCGACGACAGCTCCACCTTCACCGCTCCCGCGCTGTGGACCGGCTGGCTGGGCAACACGACCGGCGCCGTGACGCGGACGATCGCCGTTCCCAACGGCACCTACCTCTGGGCCCGGGCCCAGTTCAAGGATGTTGCCGGCAACGTGTCGGGCTGGTCGACGACCCCGACGCCGATCGCCATCGATCTGAACGCGCCGGTGGCCGCTGCCACCTCCGACTGGACCGGCAACACCGATCCCAACCACACGGTTTCCAGTAACACAACGGTGCTCTTCAGCTTCCCGGGCTCGGTCGATGCCCAGTTCGTGCCGACCGACATTTACTCGGTGGCGCAGACGCTTGCCTCGGTGCGCGTCGTCGTCGAGGCGTCGGATTACGCGAACTTCTCCTCAACCGCAATTGCGACCGACGTGGTGCTTGCCGGCACCACCACCTCCTATACGTATTCCCAGTGCCAGGACAACAAATACTACCGCGCGCGGATCACCGTCACCGATAAGGCGGGGTGGACGAGCGCCGCGGGCGGGTATTCCGACGGCATCTACATCGATCTCACGGGCCCGGTGCCGGTTTCGGGTACGGCGTTCTACATCAACGAGGGTCAGGCCTACACTTCGACGAACACCGTGAAAATCTGTGTCACCGCCACCGACAACAGCGGCATCGCTTCCGTGTCCCTGATGACGAGCCCCTGGCCGGCGTCCTGGACGACCTGGGCCTACACGTCGCCGGTGTTCGTGAACCAGTCGGCACCGCCTCCCGACAGCGTGCACCACGCGCTGCATCCGCTGACGCTCTGTTCGCCAACGGGATATGGGCCGGTCACGGTGACGCTACGGCTGCGCGATATCTATGGTCACGAGTCGACCTACACGCAGTCGATCACCTATGTGAACATCGTTCTGACCGCCCCCTGGGGGAACAGGAACGATCCGGCCGATGCGTTCGGCGAGTTCCTGTACCCGTTCGACACCTACGATGAATACAAGGGACAGAACAAATACGGATCCGGCACGGTTGGCGGCCGGTCGATGATCCTGGGTCGCTGATCCCGGGGGATCCCCAATCCATGGCGGATGTCGGGGCGGGTTTCAAACCCGCCCCGACGTCGTCGATGTGGATGGGATATCGATTCGCGCGGGCGTTGGATGAATTCGCTTACCAGTCGAGATACCGGAACGCGGGCAGGTTGCCGGTGGTGGTTGCCTGTTCCAGCCGTTGTGTTTGCTGAAGGGCTTCCGAGGTGAGCTTCGAAGAGAACGTGAAATCTTTCGTCCAGGCGCTCGGGAACGGGGTCATCGTAGCCGGACCCTTCCAGGTTTCCAGCATGATGCCGTCGAAATAGGCGGCGTCGTTGGTATTGCTGTTGGTGGAAAGCGAGATGGAAAGGGTTGCCAGGGCCGGCAGGACGAAACTCTTGAAGGACCGCTTCCACTGATTGTGCTTCTCGGCGATGGCTGCGAGCGCAGCGCTGTCTATATCTCGAACGACATTCAGGACGAACGTCGCCGTGGCTTTTGCGGGGGGCGCCCAACGGCCCCAGAAGCTCACCACGAAGGTCGCCGGGTAAGAAACGTCGGTGGGCAGCCGTTCTTTGTAGATGATCTGGCGGGCCGTCTGGATGCGCTGCGTTGTCGGGTTTCGGGTCGTTTCCCAGTAGTCGGGGATCCCGTCGCTGGCGACGGCCCACTTCGAATACCAGGGGTCGGTGGAGATCGTTCCGATGTCTTCCTCGAAGCTTGGGTTGAGCACGAGGTTACGTCGGAACTCGAAAAAGTCGTTGGCTGAATTCGATATCGAGTTCTGGGACCAGGCGCTCTGGCGGAGGTAGCCCGCTTCGGCAAGGCGCTGTGCGGCGGAGGCGATCGAGAGGGTGATGAGCTGTGCTGCCGACGCGGGGTAATCCTTCTGGTAGAGGTCAAAAGCGCGTCTGATTGCGTCCAGATTGAGTTTTAGCTCCTGTTCGGTGTATCTTCTCAGGCGGGTGTCCTGCTGGATCACGGCCACCGAGCTCCCGAGGGCGAGCACCGTGACCACCATGACCAGAAAGAGAAGCATGTACCCGGAGGATTTTTTCATCGATTCCAGTATAAATTTGTCGGGAACCTCTGTAAAGTTGGAGAAGTTTTGCCGATAGGAGTTTGGAACAGAAAGACTCTGTTTCATATTCTGAGGCAAAAGTAGAGCTGTCACACGGCATGGGCATCGTAACGAAGAAGAGAAGTCCAGGCATTGCAAAGCGGCGTGAAGGTTTCACGCTGCTCGAACTGCTTGTCGTCGTCGGCATTCTCGCGACCCTCGTCGCCCTCGCCCTGCCGTATTATCAGGACTATATCAACCAGTCCCGCATCACCGCCGCCCAGGCTGATCTGAACACGTTTTCCAAGGCTCTCGCTCTGTATGACCAGAATGAACCGACGATGTTCAACTCGTCAGATTTTCTTCCGTTGATCGGAAAATATGTCCAGGATTTTCGGACTTACCCCACACAAACGATGCCGAAAGATCCATGGGGCAATGATTATATCGTTAAGCCAATGCAGGGAACATTGATTTGCCGCGGTCCGGATGGAACCGACCAGACATTGCTGACTCGCGTTGCAGCCGGCGATGACATCATCGTCACCTATAAGCCGCCCTTCTTCATCTCGACTGCGCGCGGCATCAATGCAACGATGCTCGAACTCGTTTTCAGTCGAAGAGTCGACGATACGACCGTCGCAGTCGACACCGTTACCGGCGTGACGAATGTGACAGGACAATCGAGCAGCAAACAGAAAATCGGCCCTACGATCTACCGTTTTCTCTTCACTGCGCCAAATGGCTTGCCCAACCCTGGTACGAATTTGGATCGACGGATAGATGTTGCTGCAGGTATCAAATCTCAGGATGGCCAGACGATCACTACCGATATGAACCCACTGACTGGGCTTGCGGGAAATATTGCAACATTCACATATTAGAAAAAATATTCTATTTCCGCATCGGGTTTTTGCCCCCCGGTGCGGTTTTTCGTTGATCGAGCTCATCGTGGCGACGAGTGTCATCGTCATTTTGTCGCTGGTGGCGGTGTCGATGGGGGATCTTTCGAACCAGCGAGACCGCGAGGCGCGGCTGCGGCAGGCGCTGATCGACATGCGCAGCGCAATCGACCGGTATCATTCCGAAAAGGGAAAGGCGCCGGCATCGATGGGCGCTCTTCTCGCCGAACGGGACCTTTCGGGATTTCCCTACCTGCGGGTCTATCCTGAAAATCCTGTGGCAACGGGGCCCGTGGGTGTGTCGAATTTTCACTGGCAGGTTGCGACACAGACGTTTTATGATGCGGCGAAGACGAACTGGATGATCCGGTATCCGGGGTATGACCCCGCCATCACGATTCCAGCCGGTGCCGGGATCGTCGATATCCGGAGCCATGCCGGGATCGGCAACGGAATAAATAATGTTCCGTATGAAAAATGGTGACGGCTGAATTATTCCGGTAACTTTATGTCGATGGGGGGTGTCCGGGGCGCCACCTGGGGCGTTTCCGGCATCGCTTCCCTGATGCCGGCCTGATATGCGTCGGCGAGCACCCGGCGGGGCAGGATGCCGGATTCGGTGCGCAGTGCTTTCGCCGCGGCTTCCCGGGACTCGGCCGAGGCGTGGTCGAACAGCATCGTCTTGAGGGTCGCCAACCCATCCATGCGGCCGGTGCGCCAGCGCAGATGGGCGATCAGGGCGCGTTCCCGGGGTGGGCCGAAGCGTTCGCCCCGGCCGACCAGGTCGTCCAGGTGCGGGGCGAAATAGGCGGCGTGGGCCAGCATCAGCTCGAGAGCCGAGAGCCGCAGGCCGCTTTCATGACGGCCGACGGCGCCGAGAACCCAGGGGAGGAACAGCTCCCATTCCGATGTCCGGGCGGCGAGGCCGAGCAGGCGTCGGACGATGGGCTCGGGAGCCGTGATGACCGGGAGATGCCGCTCGGCCAGGGAAACGAGTTTTTCGAGGGATGCCGAAGAGAGCGGTTCGATAAGAGCATCGGCGATGTCATCCGCGGTTGCCGTGAGGAACCGTTCCGCCATGGCGCGCAGACCGATCGCGTCGGCCAGGCGGGCGAGTGAACGTGCCGCGACCGTGATGACGCGCGGCTCCGGGTCGGCGAGCATTCCCGAGAGATGCGCGATCTTCCGGGAAAGCGGGAGGCTCGCGATCAGGTCGGCCGTCGATGCGCGAACATTCGCATCGGCAGAGGATATACGCCGCAGAATCAGTTTCTCGAGTTCCTCTTCCCGGACGAGGGGGGCTAACGCCTTGATCGCCTCGTTCTGCACCCGCATCGAGGCATCCTGGAGGCGAGGCTCGATCAATTGGCGCAGGTCCGGAGGCGCGATAAAAACCAGGCCCCGGATCGCGTTTGCCCGGACCCTGTCATCCGTGTGCGTCAGGAACGGCTTGATCAGCTCCGCGTCGAGTTTGAACCGGCCGACGGCGACGACGGCCGTCGCGATCACATGCGGGTGGGAGTCCGTCGCGAAGATGCGACGGATGGCCTCGGCCGCGACCGGCCCCATCGCGGGATCAAGCCGAAGCACGGTCTCCCGTCGCACAACGTGATCGGGATGGTTCAGCAGTTCGACGATGGCTGCCGCGCAGGCTTTCGGATGATGCGTGCAGGCGAGTTTGAGCGCCCGGCGCAGTGTGCCGGCGTCCGTCGAACGCAGGGCCGTCAGCAGCGGCTCGGGATCGTTCGGGCAGATGTCGGTCCATCGCTCGAGCGCGTATCGGGCGAGTTTTGGGTTCTTCTCCGCCAGGAGACGGCGAAGTTCGGTGGCATCCATTTCAGCGCTTGGCGATGAGTTTCGCCATGCCGAAGATCGGCAGATACAGCGAAACCACGATGCCGCCGATCACGACGCCGAGAAACACGATCAGCATCGGCTCGATCAGCGATGCCAGGGTCTCGACGTTCGCATGGAACTCGTCTTCATAATACTCGGCGACGTGTTCGAGCATCTCGGGCAGGTTGCCGGTCTTTTCCCCGACCGTGACCATCCGGTTCAGCAGATCGGGCAGCCAGGGCTCCTGGGCGTAGAAACTCTCGCTCATCGTCGTGCCGTTCTTGATCGCATCGGCCGCCTGCGCGACGGCATCCCGGACGGGGGCGCGATCGACGGCGGGCGTGATGATCGCGAGCGAGGAGCTGACGGTGATTCCGCTGTGGATAAGGATCGCGAAGCTCTTGGCGAACCCAGCGATCTCGTAGGTATGGAACATCGGCCCCACCAGCGGAAGGGCGAGAAGCACCCGGTCCCAGAGCCGGCGGCCGCGCTGCGTCCGCAACAGCATCATGAACCCGAAGATCAGGATCGGAATGGCCGCAAGGGTGAACAGGGCATTCCGGATCAGGAAATCACTGAGGGTGATCGTCAGTTTGGTCAGCCAGGGCAAGTCACCGCCGAATCTGGCGTAGATATCCTTGAAACGGGGCACGATATAGGTGAGGATGCCCCAGGTGACGAGGCCGGAAACGCCCATGACAAGCAGCGGGTACGTGAGAGCCTTTTTGATCATTCGACGCAGTTCGATGCGCTTCTGGATGAGCGAAGTGAGCCGCAGAAGCACTTTGGGCAGCTCGCCAGACTCCTCGCCGACCTGGATCATGTGAAGATACGTCGGGTCGAAAACGTGGCTTTGCATCTTGAAGGCCGCCGCCAGGCCCGAGCCACCGCGGACGTTGTCGACGATTTCCCCGAGCACCTGGCCCATGCCCGGGTGGGAAGCGCGTTGAGCGAGAAGATCGAGCGTCTCGAGGAGGGGAACGCCCGCCTTGGCGAGGGTCGCGAAGAGGCGGGTGAAATGATACAGCTCGCCGATTGGAACCCCTTTTTTTCCGAAGCTCAGCGACAGGCTCTCAGACACTTCGGTGACGCTTTCGGGTGTGCCGCCCTGCATGCGGATTTGATCGGCGGCCGCGGCTTCGTTCTGGGCCGAAATGTCACGGGTTTCCTGATCCCCGGTGATGGTGCGGAGGCGAACGCGGTATTTTTTCATGACGTAATATTACCGCGATCCGGTTTCGGGCGTCAGCTGGTCAGGGAAATATTCCGTGGTCTGATCGGAGGGCGTGGAAGTGGAGTCGGGCGAGCGTTTTATGAAACGTCCTGTATCAGGATCTCTAGGATGGGCTTCAGGATTGAAATCGGAGCCTCCTGGAACGATATTGTTCTTTTGTTGGGTTCCCGAGGCTTGATTCCCTTTCAGGATCCATCGAAGCTCAAGCGTTTGACTGGATGTTTCGCCCTTCAATAGCGAGGCAATGGAGCGCACCTTGTCATCCGAATCGGTCTCGCGACTCAGGCGTTTCTTCGTTCCATCATCAGATATAATATCGGCAGATGTGCTACTGATCCGGGTGATTCGGAAAGAGGTTCCCGGGAGGCCTGTGTCTTCTCCGAGAAGGTAGGCGCGGGAATCGACGCGCAGGAAGACGAAGGATCGTTCCCCGCGGGTGATCGTTCCGAGATACGTGATGGTCGTGGGTTGCGACGGCGGCTGAGGGGTTCCCGATGCGACGATGGTCGCTGTGCCGGTGGATGCCGGAACCGAGCCGGGCCAGTGGAACAGGTCCCGTTCGGGAATTGTCGTGCGTCCGGGGAGCGGGCGGGCGAGGGGAGCGGGCAGCGTCGCGAGACGCGTTTCGAGGTCCGAGAGCCGGGTGGAGATGCCGGAAAGCTGCTGGGCGATCGGCTGGGTGGGGTCGATCATGACCGGGAGGGGCGGCGGGGCCTGCATGCCGGTCGGAGCGGGGACGGGAACGGGGACGGGGGCCGCACCTGGAGCGGCCGCAGCCGGGGTCTGTTCGGAAGGTGACGGTGGGGCGGGGATGCCAGGCTGGGCCGGCGCCGTCGCGCCGGGCGGCGTCAGCAGAACGGCGGCCGGACGGGGCCGGTTCAGCCTCACGACGACATTGACGAGGATGAGGATGCCAAAAATAGCGAGGCCTATGAGCGCACGCCGGTTTTTCTCCATCCACTCCTTATCCACGGCTGAATCTCACCTTACAGGAAAGTTTCAGGGCAAGCCGGTGCCGCTCGTTGTCGAATGACGGGAATTCGATGCGCTCGATGTAGATGCCGGCCGGGTGCGTCTCGATCGTCTGGAGCAGCCGCCGAAGCCCGGGATAGTCGCATTCGAAGCGGGCTTCGAACGGGAGGGTGAGGAACCGGTCCTCGAGGATGCGTGACTGGTAGGAGAGCGTGATCAGGGTGACGCCCGGGTGGGTGATGACCTTCTGGAGCTCGGCAACGAAGTCCGAGGCCGTATTCTCATGGCGGGGGGTGAAACTGGCGTTCTCGAGGCGGGACTCCAGCCGGGTGAGTTCTTCATTGAACCGGTCACCCCGCGCGCGCAGATCGTTGAAAAAGGTCTGTGCCTGCGTTTCGAGGGTCTGCTTGTCCTGGAGCCGCGACATGATCTCGATGCTTTGACGGCGCTCGCTCCAGAGCTTCGGAAACCAGATGGCTCCGCCCGCGAGCAGTAGCAGAATACCGGCGCAGGAGGCGACGAACAGCAGCACGGCGCGATCACCACGATCCATATCAGCCGCCCTCCGTGAACCGGAACACGATCTCGACGAGCGTTGCGGCGCGGCCCTGTACGGCAGCGTCGTTTTTCGGGGTGAAACTGAGCCCCTCGAAGGATTTCGTCGAGAGCAGGTTCATATACAGCCTGTTGACGGCATCGGCGTTTTCGACGGCCACGGTCAGCTTGAAATCCCGATCGCCGGGGTTGAAGGCCGGTTCCCCCGTGACGGCGTTGGCGAGACTCGTGATGATGGCCTCGGGGGGAAGTGCCTCGTCGAGAAGCGAAAACAGTCGCGTCCAGTCGACGCGCGGGCCGATCAGGGCCTCATTGTGCACCGTGATTCGACGTTCGAGCTCATCGAGTCTCCCCGAGGTGGGGACGAGATTGGCGGCCTGGGCGGCAAGCTCCTGCTGCCGCTGTTCGATGGCGGCGGCTTCGTGCTTGTAGCGGGTCTGGGCGCGTTCAGCGGCGCCGCTCAGCAGCCAGCCGGTGAGGAGGACGATGAACGAGGTTCCCAGAAAGGCTGCCGGGGCGATCCGGCCGACGTGGATCCGGCGGGAATCCCGGGCGAGAAACTCGAAAGAGGTCGTCATGCCGCGGCCACCCTGTCGAGCCGGTCCAGTTGCCAGGGTTGGAGCATCAGGTGGCCCAGAAGCGGCAGGAATCCCTGTGCGCCGCCTTCCGGAATCTCCAGGCCGGTGAAGGCCGCGCTGAGCTTGGCTGCACAGGCCGTTTCGAATCGGATCACCGTCAGGCCGAGATTGTCGGCGATGAGCCGGTCGAAGTTCTTCCAACCCGCCCCGCCCCCCGAGAGGACGATCTGGCGGTAGCTGACATCCGTCGGTACCTCGGCGGCATGGAGCTGGAGGATGCCGTACAGCTTGTGAAGCCAGGTGGAGAACGTCGCTTCGAGTGCCTGGTAGGCGGGAATTTCGGTCTGCGCGTCCTGGGTCGGGTCGTCGAGGAGGATCAGCTCTTTCTGGAGAGCGGTTTCGGCATCCCGTGCAGAGATGGAAACCGCTTTTGAAAGGCGTGTGACGGCGTCATACACCCCGACGGGGATCGTCTGGATGCGTTTGAGGCCGGTCGGTGCACCGATGCCGATCGTCGTGGCCTCGTTTCCGATGTGCATGAGGCAGACGGGCTGAGTCGAAGGCGCCGGATCGATCTGGCGCCAGAGCGCCGATGTACCGACAAATGACGGCTGGATCGAGAGAAGCTGGATTCCGACCAGGTCGAACAAACGCTCGATCTCACCCAGAACGGGTTTGAGAATGGCGCAGAAGGGCACGAGGGTCCGGTTGCCATGCTGCTGGCCGATTTCGAATTTCAGCAGGTATTCCCGCAATGGCAAGGGAGCCGTGTTCTGCACTTCCCGCTCGAGGGCAGCCATCGGATTGGCTTTGAGAATGACGGACGACAGGTTCAGGGTGCCGACATGAAATGCCTGGTCGGGAAGGACGAGAGCGGCATAGGTTTCGCGTGGAACAACCCCGCCGTACAAGCCACGAAGAGCGTTGATGACGGCTGTTTCGTCGAAGATGCAGAGCGGGAGATGACTGGAAAACAGGATCCCGGCGGGGGCTGGAACAGCCGCGGCCGTTTTCAGCTTCCACTCCCCGTTCTGCCACCGGCCGCGCAGCAGGCGGAACCAGCGGGTGCCCAGTTCGATCAGATCTGGCTGGGCCCGCGTGAGCAGGATCTCTGCGATGGTTCGCGTCAGTGACACGGGCCGACGACACGCTCCAGTTCGACGAAATCGATGACCCCCTCACCGACGAGGAGGAGACCGGACTGCCGGAGGGTTCTGACCATGGTCTGGCGGATGATGCCCATGCCGTCGCTCAGCTTGCCTTCCTGGACGCGATCCCGGATTTCATCGGTGATCGGCAGGAATTCGAACAGGCCGACACGGCCCAGATACCCCGTTCCCATGCACCGCTTGCAGCCTTTCGCCTCGAACAGCTGATCGGGCCGCCTGCCCGATCGGAACAGGTCGGCTTCGTCGGGACGGAGATCCCGGGGAGTGCGGCACGTGGTGCACAGCCTCCGGACGAGGCGCTGCGCCAGCACGAGGTTCAGAGAAGACATGAGCAGGTAAAAATCGACACCGATATTGTTCAACCGGCGGAGGGTCTCGATCGACGAGTTGGCATGCACCGTCGACAGCACCAAGTGCCCTGTGAGACTTGCCTGAACCGCGATTTCGGCCGTTTCCTTGTCGCGGATTTCGCCGACCATGATGATGTCGGGGTCGAGGCGCAGGATCGTTCTCAGTCCGCGGGCGAACGTGAGGGAGCGTTCCTGGTCGTTCCGGTTGATGCGTACCTGGATCTGCTGCACCTGGGCGATACGGCGTTCGACCGGGTCTTCGATCGTGATGATCTTGAGCGCGGGGTTCGCCATCGTTTCGAGGATGGCGTAGAGGGTCGTCGATTTACCGCTGCCGGTCGGTCCGGAGACGAGCATCATGCCGTGCGGAAAACGCATCGTGCGCCGGATGATCTCGGTTTCGTCCGAGCGCAGTCCCATGCTCGTGAGATCGATGGCCTGCCGTTCCTGGCCCGACAGCAGGCGGAGCGTGAGGTTCTGGCCGTAGAGGCCGGGCATCGAGGCGATGCGGAACTCGACGGTGCGGCCCTCGTTGGTGACCTTGAAGCTGCCGTCCTGTGGCATGATCCGTTCGGTGATGTCGAGGCCGGCCATGACGAGAATACGCGAAACGAAAGCAGCCGCTGCCTGGCCGGAAAGCTCGAGCCGGCCGGTCAGAACGCCGTCGAGTCGGAACCGCACCCGCGTGCCCTTTTCGAGCGTCTCGACGTGGATATCGCTTGCGCCCTGTTTCACACCCAGCATCAGGGTTTTGTTCACGAGCTGGATGATGGCCGGAGCATCCGTTCCGCCGCTGATCTCGACGGGAGTTGCCGCTTGCTGGCGGCCGGGAACGGGCTTTTGCTCGGTATCTGCCGATGAAATATCGAGCGAGACGGCCAGGTCGCTCATCCCCCCTGCGATGTCCTCTTCTTCGGCCGCGGCGAGCAGGCTGTCGAGGTTGCGCTTGATCGGGCCCGGCGGGCTGACGACGAATTTCGGCCGGATGCCCATGGCCGTCAGCAGTCCTTCGGCGGAGCCGGCGGCGGCGGGATTCGCGGTTGCCAGCAGGAGGACCCCTTCCTGAAGTTTCAGCGGCAGCAGAAGTTCGCGCTGACAGACCGGCAGAACCTGCGAGGAGAGGGATTCGGGCGGCTGCCAGGCGGTCAGATCGTCGAACGGGAGACCGGCGGCCTCGGCGAGGCAGGCATAAACCTCCTGCTCGGGAAGGCTTTTTTCCCGCGCTAGGAGCTGCTCGAGGGGCAGGCGCTCCTTTTCGGCCAGGCGAACGAGTTCCTGAAGCTTTTCGGGCGGTAACAGGCCGCGCTCCTCGATCACGGACTGGATGGTTCGCCGGAACAGGGTTGCGGAGATGATTTTCGCCATGGGTTCGCCTGCCTCGCTGACCGGCGGGGAACGATGCCGTTTCGCCCGTCGGGGGAATACCGGGATGTATCTGCATACATTCTATCGTCAAAGGGAACGCAGGAATAAACCCTCAGGAAAATGCCGGATTCTGCCGACGTGGAAGGGGGAAATTCATACGATGACGTTATCCATGAGCGGGCTGCGGAATTACGTGACGAGGGCGCTTCCGGCGCTGATCGTCGCGTTTTTCAGCCTGCTGATCTTCCAGAACGGTGTTGGCAACGGGAGTGTCTCGGCGAGCAACTTCCGACGGATCGATTTTGCGCCGCCACAGGCGAAAAATGCCGCCGGGGAGACGCTGCCGGGCCGATTCCTGATCGCGTTCGACGGAACCGTCACCACGACGCTGCGCAAGGAAGTCGGTCTTCCGCTGACGTACGTCGACATTCTCGGCGGCAGGCTTGCGATGAGCCCGCTCGTCATGCCGTTTTCGGACGGCCCGGCCCGACTCGTGCGGTTGACCCAGATTTCCCAGGAGCCGCCGGTATTGCGGGCGACGTTCTTCCTGCGCGAACTCGCTATTCCGCGGATCCGGACGTTGGGAGAGACCCTCGAAGTCAGCTTCGCGCCGGGTGCGGCCACACCGGCGCGCACGGAACGCTCTTCCGGGGTGAACCCGCGAGGCCCGAAGCCGTATTCCCTGATGGAGCCGGCGGCTTCTCCGGGAACGGCACAGAGCCGGCCGACGGAAGCGACGGAGATCGTGTCATCGCCCCGGAAGAAGCCCCAGGTGTCTGTGAGCGCAACGGTTGTCACCCCGATCGATCTGAACCTCAAGGGCGTCGAGGCATCGAACCTGCTCCGGGAGCTCGCCAAACAGGCCGGGATGAACGTGCATTTCCGCGACGCGTTCGACTCGTATATCGATGTCCAGGCCGTCGCGTCGAGCCCGCTCGAGGCCATGTCAGCCGTTGTCACGAGGCTCGGAGGCACGCTGTCGATCGAGGACGGCGAGATCTGGGTCTCGCTTTCCGGCAATCCGCTGCTGGCATTCTCCGATCAGGACCAGATCGAAGGCGCCGACCTGCGTGGACTGGCCCTGGGAGACGTTCTGCGGGCGCTCGGGCAGATCGGGAATCTGAATATCGTGCTCGATAAATCCGTCGGCCAGGCCAAAGACCAGCCCGTCGACGTGCTTCTCCACAAGATGAGTTACCGACGGGCGTTCGAGACCCTTCTGAGGCTGCACGATCTCATGGTGCGCGCGATCGATTCCCGGACCCTGCTGGTTCAGACCCAGGCTGCCGCGCGCAAGGCGGCCGGGAACGCCGTGAGGGTGCTGCCGCTGAAGTTCGATCTCGAGAAGATCCGCACGCTGCTCGAAAAGGCCTTCACTCCCGAGATTCTCGAGCGGGTGAAGCTGGACGAGGATCTTGGAAATCTCGTCGTGATCGGGGACCGCGAGGCCGTCGAGCAGGTCCAGAGTTATGTCGAGACTCTCGAGGGGAAGATGGAGCGGGCCGGGGAGAGCCAGAAGCGGGTCCTGTTCCGGCCGGTCAATACGAAGCCGGATGATCTGATGAAGCTCACCACCGAGTCCCTCGGAGACAAGAGCGCGCCGAAAATGCAGAAGGACGAGCGCACCGACACGGTCGTGGTCACCGGTTCGACGGATGCGGTCGACCGCGCGCTGGCACTGATGAAAGACCTTGACCGGCCCGCGACCCGTCAGACGATCATCGAGGTGCGGCTGCTCGAGGTGCACCGCCAGGATCTCACCAAGCTCGGTCTCAAGCTGCAGAACTCGACGATTGGTGTGGCGAACCTGACGGGCATCCCCTCGACCGTCGAGCTGCCGGCCGACTTTTCGGCCGACAACAGCATTGTGAAGGCGAAGACGCTGGCCAATCCGACGTTGCGCTGCATGGACAAGGAAGAAGCGACGATCGACATCACCGAGCAGATCCCGGTCAAGAACTCGGTGATCAATTATCTGCCGGTGGGCTCGGTCGGTTCGACGGGCTCCCAGCTCGGCGTTCAGTCCACCGACAACTGGACGACTTACGACATCGGCATCAAGCTCACGATCAAGCCGCATATCCATGTCGACAACGAGGTGACGCTTGATCTGAACGCCGACTTCACCGAACTGGTCAAGATGGTCGAAAACCACCCCTGGACGGCGAAACGGAACGTGAAGACACGTGTTCGGGTGAAAAACCTCGAAACGGTCGTCATCGGCGGCCTGATTCGTCGCAAGAATGGGGAAACGCGCAAGCCTGTCCCGCTGCTCAGCCGGATTCCTCTGCTGCGAAAGCTCGTGAAGCCCGTCGAATACCGCGATCGGGAAGAGGACGAGACCGAGATGGTCATTCTGCTGCGGCCTCACGTCGTCGGCACGGAAACGATGAAGCGGGGCGCATCACCCGATGGGGTCGCGGCGATCGGGGTTCCGGCGGCACCGACCCGCATCTCCGGGGCATCGGCAAAAACGGGGCGGACGACGTCATGGAACAGATGACGCATCCGGCGTGGCGCGCCTGGGGCTGGGTCGTTCTCGCGGTGTTTCTCGCGGGGGCGATCGTCGGCTTTCTGGGCGAGGGCGGCTCTCTCGAATCGGCGAGCACCGTCACGCGCCGGGATGTGCTGAATGAGTGGGCGCGGGTGCTTCGCGCCATGCGGCCGCTGTTGAACGAAGAGATGCTGGGGGCGTTCAGATTGCCGCCCTACACCGATTTCACCGCTCCGGCGGATGAACTGAGCGTGGCCGTTCTGGGCGCCGGGTTGATGCAGGGGTTTTCGGATGGCCGGTTTCTGCCCGACCAGACGGTGAGCAAGGGGGAGGGGATTCTCGCAGCGGCCCGGCTGGAGGAGTTCATCCGCGGGTGCCTGCGGAAGCCGCCGGACAGACGGGACCAACCTCCCGAGTATGGGGACATTCCCGACGGCCACTGGCTGAAAGATGCGCTTTCCCGGCTCAACGGCGTCGGATGCCTGACGGCATTCAGCGGAACCAGGCTGTATCCGGACCGCCCCCTCACCGGGGGCGAACTTCGTTCTATAGGAAGCGATATTATAGGTTACTTCGGGCAGGACGTTGCCTTGCTGGAATCATCGCCCGAGGGAATTCGCATCACCCTGAAGGCGGCCATCGGCGAGCTTTCCCGGCGTGATCTGCGGTACTGCTGGGCCGGAGGCATCTGGCGGCAGGTTCCCGAAACCCTGGTGATTCCGTGGACCGAGCGCCGTTCCGGAGGGCGTCTGCATCTGGCGGCCGCCGAGTGGTCAGTTCCCCAGGTCGAGGTCTCGCCGGCGAAAGGGCGTGTCTGGTTCCTGGCCATCCGGCGCGACCCCGTTGCTGCCATTCGGCATCGTCGGGAAGCACCGTCGCCGGAAGCCTCGGAGAACAAACGTCCGTCCGGGGACGCGCCGGATGCGGTTCGGAGCCGGCTCGATGCCCATCTCGAGGCGCTTTGCGCAAAAATGCGCCGGAACCACACTCCATCTGCGCCGTCGGAAGGCCTTGCCTCGAAAAGCGCGGCCGTTCGCGCGCCTGACTTGCTTCCGGAGACCGTCTCCCGGAAATCGGCGGAAGCAGAGCGAAGCCCGGCCCTTCCTGTGACACCGGCGGTCGTTTCCGGACCGGAACCCGTTGGAGAAGGGCTCACGGCCGTCGTCGGGTGTGTTCTTGACAGTCTGACGCGGCGTCCGATCGGCGGCGCCACGGTGCTGATCGGAAACCGGGACTACTCGTCCGCGAAGGACGGCACGTTCCGGTTCGTGATGCCCGACGACTCCCTGACGGAAGTGACGGCATACGCGGAAGGATACGAAGCTCTGACTCTCAAGCACCGGGCCGGTTTCCGGGATGCTCCGCTGGTGCTGCAACTCAAGCCGGTCCAGATCGTATTCGAGGGTGTCGTCGTCGATGCCGAGACCGCGCAGCCGATCGAGGCGGCGCGGGTGCGGATCGACGGCAGAACCGTGATCTCTGCGGCCGACGGGAGTTTCCGTCTGCCGCGCGTCTCGGCCACCTACCACCAGCTCGCCTGCTCTGCCTCCGGATACATGGACTCGATCGAGATCGCGTACGCCGAGCCGTCGGGAAAACCCTATCAGGTCGCTCTCAAACCTTTGCCATCCGAAGAGGGGGCCGGGGAAGAGGCGAGCCCTGACGACGAACCCTACCCGGAGTTCCCGACCGACTGAGCGCCGGAACCAGTCTTTCCGGACCCGCGGCGTCCGCATCGATAGCGTCGTATCGTCATCGCTATCGTAGGGGCGGATCGTGATCCGCCCATGCCCACGACGAGAACCGGTGACGTCAGAACCCGGCTATCGCTTTCAACGATGGTGTTCGACGCGAGCGTGCCGCCTGGTCCGCCGTCCCTGTCGTTGGCAAATGTATGAAAAAATATAGTATGCCAGGGTCGATGGAAGGCCTGTCACTGCATGCTCAAGCGTGGTGCGCCGCTGTTTTGCGCGGCGACGGGGGATTTTGCCGTCGGCCGGACGATGTGCGGCGTGATGAAGATGATCAGCTCGGTGCGGGTTTCCTTCACGGTCTTTTTCTGGAACAGCTTGCCGATGCCCGGAAGATCCCCGAGGAACGGCACCTTGGAAATCGAGTCGCTCTTGTCGGTCTTGATCATGCCGCCGATGACGATCGTGTGGTTGTTCTTGACGATGACCTGGGTCTGGGCCGTGCGGTTGCTGAGATTGGGCGTCGAGTTGCCGCTCAGCGAGGTGAAGCCGAGCACGCTGCTGATGGTCGGGGTGATGTCGAGGAACACTTCGTCGTTCCCTGTCACGGACGGCGTGACATCGAGGGTGATGTTCGCATTCGCCGTCTGAACCGTGTTCGTGACCTGACCCGTCTGGGCGTTCACCTGGGAGGCCGAGACATAGGGGATCGACTGTCCGACGGTGATGTTCGCCTTGCGGTTGTTGAGGGTCGTGATGACGGGGTTGCTGAGCACCTTGGCGAACGAGTGGGTTTTGAGCATTGCCAGCAGGGCGCGGAACTGGTTCACGGTCAGGCTCCCGAAACGGAACACGCCGGTTCCGCCGGCCGCCGCATCTTCGGGCGTGATCGACATGTCGAACACGTTTTCGGTCGTGCCGGGAATCGGGATCTGCTTCTGCCAGTTGATGCCCAACCGCTCTTCCTCGTTCAGGTCGATTTCATAGATATGCGCATTGATCGTGACCTGCAACGGCGCGATGTCGAGCTTTTCGATGATCTCGCGGACCCGCTCGAGGTTGTTCGGCGTGTCGGTGATGATCATCATGTCCTGCCGGCCGGCGCCCGCCGTTCCGCCTGCAGCGCCTGCCTGGGAAGCCTGGCTGGAGCTGAACGCCTGGGTCGTGGCATTGGGGGCGACGGTCTTGATCGGCTCCGACAGGACGCTGGCGTCGATGTAGTTGAGGTAGAACACCTCGGTGACGGGGCGGGCCGTGACGTCGACCTCGGCTTCCCCGATGTCGAGCTGGGGGATGAAGGTGTCGAAGTCGGCTATCTTGGCCGCCGTGTCGGTGATCACGAGCGAGTTCGTGCGCGTGTCGACCTCGCAGCTTCCGCGCGTGGCGGTCAGTTTGGGATCGATGACCGGCTTGATGGCCGTGGCATTGGTGTTGCGGATGGGAAAAATCTTCGTCATCAGCGGTGCATTTTCGGATTTGAAGATGCGCAGAATCGTTCCATCCCACGAATACCCGAGGTTGAAGCTGCGCAGAAGCGTGTTGAACGCCTCTTCGACCGTCACGTCGCTGAACAGGACGGTGACGTTGCCCGAGATGTCATTCGCCAGCATCAGGTTCAGGTTGATGAGGGTCGCGAGCGAGCGCAGGGCGTCCTGGACCTCCGTCTGCCGGAAGTCGAGGGAGCGGATCGACAGGTTCATGCCGGCCGGCAGCTTGAGCTCGGAGGTCAGTTTCGCCGATTTCGGCGCGAGCGAGGACGCACCCTGAGGCGCCGCGGATGGCGGAACGAGGCCCAGAGGCTGGGCTCCGGTGACCGGAGCCGCCATACCGGCGCCCTGTGCCGGCAAACTCGGCATCTGGGGGGCAGGGGCGGCCGTGGCCGCCGCCAACTGCGATAGGGGAAACGGCGGATCAGCCGGCGAGTCGGGAATCAGCGAAAGCGGGTCGGGCATGATCTGATCCGCTGCAGGTCGACGAGCCCCGGCACGCATGCGCGCGCCATTTCCCATGTCGACCCAGCCCATGCTGCGCGAGGAGGGGTGCGAGGAGAATCCCGGAGCCGACGGGGCGACGGCCGGCTGGTTGACGGTCGGAAACGCCGGAGAAAGCGAAGAGCCCACCGAGCCATTGGCAGAGGGTGCCTTGATCGACGGCTGCCGCGAAGAGGCTCTGGGAATCGGCTGCCAGCCGCCTTCCGATCGCGCGGGTGCACGTCGCGAGCCCGCTTCCGCGACCGGCTGGGGAACTCCTTCCAGCAGCAGCGCGGCGAGCAGGGCGGCGAGGACCAGCTTCCGGCATCTGATCAGAGTCAATGAAATGTCTCCTCGGATTCAGATATCGGCAGGATCCAGGGGTTTGGCCAGCTTATTCGGTGGCCGCGGCCTCTGCCAGCGGCTGACTCAACTGGCAGTGCGCTTCCTTCACGACCTCGTTGCCGTTCACATCCTCGATGCGCATCGTGATGGCGGCCCGAAGGGGGGAAATATCGGAACGGGTATTCGCAAGCAGATTCACCACCTGGGCCGTATAGACGTCGAACTCGGCCGTCGTCTCGGCAGAAGGTGCGAGATAAACCTCGAACGGCATATCCACGACCGCGATCTCGGGGATGGGATCGCCGATACGGGTCTGGTATGAAATAGAATAGCTTTTGATATTTGATGGAACGCCCGTCTCGGCGCGCAGCGTCACCGAGAGGGGGGTTGTCGACAGCTTGATGGTGCCGCTGGCATCGAACTGGTAGGTTGCCGTGATCGGATTCGGGGCAACGGCGGTCACGGTGAGGATCACGGCAGGATACACGGTTTTCTCGATGCAGCCGGTGAGGAAGACCAGGCTCATCAGAGAAATGAGGAATAGAAGGCGAGGTTGCCTCGTGCGCTGGACCATGCCTTATGTATCGGCAACAATCGGGGATCCCTTACGGGGCGGATTTCTTCATGAAATCGTCCGTAACCGAGACGGTGTCGCTGGATATCGTGATGTTCACACCGAGTTTGGGCAGCAGATAGATTTTCGCCGGGTCGTCGAGCGTGACGTGGGTTTTTTCGATCTTCCGGATCGTCTTCCCCTGAAACTGGTCGCCGACACGATACAGCCGCTTGTCGATGACGGCGACGAGAGTGTTGTGGGTTTCGATCGTGCCGCCGAACGGCGCGTTGAGAACCTCTGTCGGCTTCGTTTTGCTGGCCTTCACCGGATCCGCGGCCAGAGCGGCTGCCGCGGATGCCTGAGCCTGCTCGACCAGCTTGGCGAACGGGGAGGGCTCGAACGGACTCCGCTTGAGATTGGCGAAGGCAAGAAGAACCGGGTCTCCGATGGCGGAGGAATCCGTTGCCGCGGCGACCTCGTCTGGAGTCTCGGTGGCTGACGCGAGCCCTGCCGTATCCGTGGCTGTGCCTGAAGCGACCCCATCGCGTGGGCTACCCGCGATCTCGAGGCTATCCGTGGCTGTCTCATCGCCGTCCCCCCCCTCATCGCCCGGCTGACGCAGCTCCAAATCGTCGAGGTTGACGGCCGCCGCCGGTCGCTTCGGCTTTTTGGGAGCCGTTTTGGGGCGGTTCTTGTAAAACTGGGCCCCCATCGCGATCGAAAGGATGAGGAGGCTCAGGAAAAACATCCGTTTGCCCATGTGCCGGACTCAGCCTCCTTCCGGGGGCGGCGCATCCGTCGGGGAGGGCGCTTTCTGTTCGAGAAGCAGGACGGTGGTGGGTACCAGATCGAATTTGAAGGTGCCGCTCGCATCCGGCGTCAGTTGCGGCAGCGCGATCGAAACGATTTTTTTGTGCTGTTCGAGAATGCGCAGAAACGTGCCCAGTTGCACAAAATCGCCGGTGAACGAGATCTTCACGGGATACTCCTCGAACGTGACGGTCTCGAACGAACGGGCAACGGGGGGCTGCGGATTGATGCTTTTCAGATCGAGCCCTGCCTGTTTGGCAAGTTTGCGCAGATCCTGAAGGAACTGGGGGGCTTCGGCTTTCTTGTAGCACAGTTCTTCCGCTGCAAGCCGGCTCTGCTTCAGGTCGTTCACCTCGATCTTGATCTCCTCGATGTTCGCGACGGCGGACTCGAGGCCGTTGATCTCGCTCTGGACGGCCTTGTTCTTCTTCAGTTCCTTCTCGTAGATGAGTTTCTGCGGGGAATACAGGAATTTCCAGCCGAGAAAAACGATCGCAAGAAGGACGACGACTGGCTGTGCCGCCAGTTTCGGATCATCCTTGGCCTTGACGAGCCATTCCTGCAGCTTGAATTCTTCTGCCATCTCAGTTTCCTTCCTCGGAAGGGGCGGCCGGTTCTTCGACGGCGGCCTCTTCGGGCGGAGGCGTCACGGGGGCCGGGATCACGATTTTCCCAGACAGGGCGAATTTGATGAAATACTGCTTCTCGTCGATCGGCACTTCTTCGGTGGAGTCGATCGACGGATTCTTCAGGAAGACGGCGGTCTCGAAATCCCGGATATACTCGAAAACGCGGTCTGAGGAGTCCGTCTGTCCCGTGATTTTGAAGGTCGGCTGGTCCCCTTGCCGGTTGACGAGCAGGTCGGTGATGAAAATCTGTTTGGGCGTGATGCTGGCGATTTCGAGAAGAATCTCGGAGTTGGGGAACCGCAACTTCTTGACCTCGTCGGGGAATCCGACTTCCTTCGAGAGGAGCTCCTTCTCGGCGAGCAGCTCCGTGACCTCGTTCTGGGAGGATTTCAACTCGTTCAGTTTCGAGTTCAGCTTCTTGAGGTCGTTCTTCACCGCCGTGACGTCCTGCCGGACTTTCACGACGGGAAAGAGAAGCACGAGGAGAAGCAGAAGGCCGACAAGGCCGGCAATGATGCGGATTTTCTTTTCATCGAGCTCGAGACTGGCGATTCCCAGCTTCTGGATGAATCCCGCACCGAACTTCGAACTGACCTTCGACAGATCGAGCGACTGGGTGTGGCGGTTGGGAAACAGGATATCGATGAAGTTGATGAGATCGGGATTCCCATCATACAACGCCACGCCCACGGGAGCCGCAAACTGTGGGGCTTCGATCGCGAGCTTGTCGGCGGGGTAGTTGATCCCTTCCGCCGGGAGGCTCTTGAAGGGATTCGCCAGATCGACGGGAATCTCGAGGCTCTCCTGGATGAACTCCTTGAAATTCTTCATCGCCGCCGAGCCTCCCGAGAGGATGGCGCGGTCGATCCCGCTTTCTCCCAACTGGGAGATATAGAAACTGATCGAAAGTTGTATATGCTGAAATATTTTTTCGACGCTGGAGAAGATCTGCTGGGCGGCGAACTTTTCGGACCCCTTCAGATTCTGGATCTCGTCGGGGGGGAGGATGCCGATCCGGTGCTTCAGATCGATGGCCTCGTCGAGGTTCTTGAATTCGATCTTGGCCCCGTCGAGTTCGCCCCCGGCAAAGATCGCTTCGGTGATCGTCTCGCCGCCCATGTTGATGTCGCGGTAGAAGTTCAGGACGCCGTTCTTGTAGATCATCACCGAGGTCGTCTTGTGGCCGCAGTGGACGACGGCGACCTTGAGCTCCTTGCCGGCCGGCGGGGTCAGTTGGGATTTGAGGGCCAGTTCGAGGGCCTGGGGCAGGGTGAGGATGCCCTCGTTCGACATGCCGCCGCCCTTGAGGTTGTCCGTGACGAGCTGGACGATATCTTTCTGGAGCGCGGCAACCATGACCTGGACGAGGGCTTTTTCATCCTTGACCGACTCGCCGATCTTCGAAAAGCCCAGCACGGCGTTTTCCATCGAAAACGGCATCTGCTTCGCCGCTTCGGCCTGGACGGCGACGGTGAACGCCTCTTTCTCGGGGGTTGGGGGAATCTCGAAATACCGGATCGTGACCGACCGGCCCGAGGCGAGGGTGATGGCGCGCTTCGTCTGGATCTGGTTGTCGTACAGAAGCTCGGTCAGATGCTTGGTCAGGAACTTCTGGAGCTTGCCGACGGCATCCTTCTCGATGTCGTCACGGCTCATCTTCTCTTTTTCTTCGGCCGTGAGAAGATGCGTGAACGCCGGAATCGGCAGGTGTGCAACGGTTTTCAGCGTTGGCTTGCCGTCGGCATCCCGCTCGACATAGATGAACTTGAGCGAAAAAGCGCCGATATCAACCGCTACAAAAGGCTCAAAACTCGTTTTTTCCGCCATTGTCCGCCGTCCGGGAAAATTCCCTGGAAAAATTGCCCGATGTTCACAAGGTTCTCCCTCCAGTCTATCACGAATCTGCAGGCCGGTTCAGGCAGGAGCAAGAGAACGGAAAGAAAAAAAGCGCATCTCGTCGATGCGCTTTTCAGAAAAATCCGGTCAGAACTTCAATCGGGCAACCGACAGAACGACGTCATCGCCGTCATATCCCGCCTTGGTGGCGTCGACGGCATTGTTAAACGCCTGGTCTGAGCCGGCCGAATGAAGCCAGATGCCCTTGTTGTAATGGTAATACTTGATCTTGGTGCCCCACGAGTCATACATAAAATCCGAGGGGTCCGAATCCATGTAGGGGCCTTTCCATTTCTTGTTGACGTAGTTTGTGACGCCGAACAGCGTGTTGCCGTTGATAGCAAGCCCATAGACGTTGTCCGTGAGAATGTTTATATCTGCATTGTCACCGAAAAGGGCATGCTTGTCCGAATTATACAAGTCGGAAGTGGTAGTCTGAGTCGGTAAGCCGTTGAACGGATATCGGCCGATATCACTGTTATATGCCATGATTGCGCTCTTGAGAGCAGACAGCTTGGATTTCGTGGCGGATGTGCGGCCCTGGTCCGTGATGCTGCCGATCATCGGGCCAGCAACCGAAGCAAGCACGGCGATGACGATGATGACGACCATGATTTCCATCAGTGTGAAACCCTGGTTACGCTTCGTTTTTATGCGGCTCATGCGCCCCTCCAAGTCTCCGCGCCGGGTTTCTGACCGCCCGGGCGACTTGTTAGCAATATAGGTAAGGACATCGGCAAGGTCAAGGGAAAATTTTACCCCCCAACGAGATAAGAAAACTCTGTCGTTTTCGCCATTTACAAACCGAGTGACCGGGAATATGCTGTCTTCGCGATACAGATCGACGCATCAGGGGCTAACGGTGAACAACAGCCTGAAATTTTCCGGCGTTTCTCTTTTTCCAACGCTGGTTCTTCTTGCGTGCGGGTTCGTCTGGTTATTCATTCCTGTCGAATTGAACCATCCATGGCTGGGAAGATACCCTTTCTGTGAGCCAGACAGCCTCCTGTATCTGCGGTGGCTCGAACAATCGATTCTCCAGGGAAAAACTCTGGTCACGGACTGGTATGCCTCTTTCCCTGAACCGTTTCAACTCCGTTTTCCACCGCTGTATTTTCAGTTGCTGATGACGTCGATCCACTTCTTTTTCTGGCAGTTTCCGGATACGACGGTCCAGGCCGAAAGCGTGGCTGGAATGATCCCCCCCTTCCTCGGGCTGGCCACGAGCATTCTCGGCATCGTGTTCCTCTATCGGAGAACGCAAAGCCCCTCCCTGCCCATCCTTGCTGCATTTCTCCTGTTTCCCGGCCTGCCTGCCGCGATGACATTCGACTTCATGCATGTCGACCACCACTGCATGGAGGCTTTCCTTCTCTGGCTTTGGATCGTCAGTGCAGAACGACATGTGGAGAAAAAGGGGGCGGCGGCTCAGATTCTCGGTGGCTGTGCCTCTGCCCTTTTCATCCTCACCTGGATGGGTTCGCCGTTGTTTTTCGCCATCGTGATGGCCTATGTCATGCTGCTGACCTTTCGGAACGATCCGCTGGCTGCGCCCGTGTCGGAGTATGCCGCCGCCTCCATGCTCATTGGAGGAGGTCTTGCGGCGATCTGGACGATCCGTACGCAAGGATTTTCCGGACCGGTCGCCGTGAATGAGTTCGGTGTTCTTCAGGCCGGCTCGGCCTTGCTCGCCGGTGGTCTGATCCAACTCATCTCTTATATCCGGGCTCGGGAATGGCTCCGGAGGCGTTGGCTCTTGCTCGGAACCGCCCTGACGGCTGGCTTCCTCTGTGCCGCATTTCCGCGGATCATCCAGGACGGCATCGGATTCCTGATGAAAAGCAACCCCATCATAGGAACCATTTCCGAAATGATGCCCATGCTGGACCTGTCGAAGCCGAACGAACTGACTCAGGGATATACCCGAATCCTCACGGCCTTCGGATGCTTGTTCTTCCTCCTGCCACTGGTGCGTGTCATCGGATCTGGTGGGGTGTTCGACCGGGGTGGCAGGATCGTCCTTCACTGGATCTGTCTCATTATACTTCTGTCCCTCTATCAACACCGGTTCATTCGGTGGCTGGGGCCGGGATATGGAATCATCGCCGCCGTGCTGCTGTGGAGGCTGATCCGAACCGCCAGGGAAAAACGGGCCAGGCCGTTCCAGGTCGCTCTATTCGTTCTGCCAGTCCTGTTCGTTCATGTATCGACTTCCTACGGAGTGATGGGAGGCGTGCGTCACCAGGTACCGAGCGCCCTCGAGGCGGTGAACTGGCTGGCCAATCATTCCCCGGATACGACTGGATACGGGGATGACATCCCGCCGGATTACGGCGTTCTCAGCTTCTGGGACCAGGGAAACATGATTGCCTACTATGGCCGGAGACCGACGACCGTTGGCAATACCCTCCGTGGCGTCCGGAGGATGGCCGAGATTTTCACCTCCGATACAGAGGAAGAGGCCTACGGGCTTTGTAGCAAATATCGTGTGAAATATATTCTGCTCACTCGGCCAGAGTACGACGAGCGGACGAACAGGGCCTTTTTCGAGATGAGGGCTCAGAATGCCGACACGCCCAGCCTAGACCTTTCGGGGGGGCGGAATCTGACGGATGTGAAGGTGACGCCCTTTGCCGAAACATTCTATTCCTATCTGTATGCTGGGTATGGGCTGATGGATACCGGCCGATTCCGCAAGAGCACCGAACGATTCAGAATCATCTTCTCAACCCGCCAACAGCGGCGCGAGCCGCCTTCTTACATCTTTGAGGCCGTTTCTGGGGCTCTCCTGGAGGGAACGGCGGACCCGCATTCAATCGTACGCGCCGTCCTGAATCTCGATATCGGCGGGGACCGGGCATTGTACCGGTCCCGGGTTCTCACCGATGCCTGGGGGCATTTCCAGATGCGCGTTCCCTATGTCACCGGAAGCAGAAAAGGCCGGGTGAAGACGGGTGATGCCTACGAAGTGATGATCCATCATCGGGGGGAGTTGAAGATGAGGAGTTTTGCCGTCACGGAGCGGGATGTGATCGCGGGAGCTCGCATTTCGGCTGAAGCCGCAGGTTTGGCGGAATGACCAGGCGGATTCTGCTGATCGAACCCCCGCCGGCCAGTCCATTCGGAAACATGCGCCAGTTCGGGAGTATCGGTTCCTACAAGGCCCGGATTGCCTACCCCCCTATCGACCTGTTGAAGATAGCCGGGTATTTGAGAACCTGTGGCCATGAGCCGGATGTTCTCGATGCGAACACTCTGCGGCTGAGTTGGGATGACGTCTGTGCTGAGATCCGCAGGTGTCTACCCGATGCGATCGGGTTCACTACGTCGACGACGACAATATTGCATGATATGGAACTGACCCGCCGGGCCAGGTCGGTCGTGCCGAACATCGTCACCGTTGCCATCGGGGCACATGTGCGAGCGATTCCATGTGAAACGTTGGTCAGTCACCCGGACCTTGATGCCGTCGTCGTGCAGGATGCCGAACCGGTGTTCCGGGATTTGGCAATGGGTCTGACATTGCCGGCGGTTCGTGGGATCTGGTATCGTCCCGCCCCGGGGGCCGCACCGGAAAGAACGCAGCCCCAGGAGCTGCCGGCCTGTCTCGATGTCTACGGGTTTACCGCGTTCGATAAGGTGAATCCGGCCTGGTACACAGATCCCTTGGCTCGCCGGCAACCGATGACGGTTGATTACGGTCAGATCGGGTGCGTGAACCGGTGCAGTTTCTGCATGTCTCAATTATACGGGGGTCTACGCTTCAGAAGCCCTGAGCATTTCCTGAAAGAGATTCGGATGATCCGCGACCTCGGATATCGTGAAGTGTTTTTCATTGACTGTGGGTTCACGAATTCCCATGAATGGGTGAGACGGGTTGCCGACGGTATCCGAAGATACGTGCCTGATCTCTCCTGGTGGTGCCTTTCTCGTGAGGACCGCCTCGACACGGATATCATCGATCTTCTGAAGGCTTCGGGGTGCCATGCCGTGGGAATCGGTGTCGAGAGCGCCGATCCAGGGGTATTGCGCGCGAGTGGAAAAAAGGTGAATCCGAACAGGGTTCGCTTCCTGGTGGAGAAACTGAAAAAACGCGGAATGACGGTTCTGCTGTATTTTCAATTCGGCCTGCTGGGCGAGACGCGGCAGAGCATGCAAAGAACACTCGACTTTGCCCTTCGTTCCGGGGCCGATCTTGCGACATTCGGCATCGCGACGCCTGTGCCGGGAACTCCCTTTTATGACGAGGTGCGGCGGAGGGGATACCTTTCGACCACCGACTGGAGCCGGTATGATCCGAATCTTCCCCCGGTGTATGAATATCCGGGCCTTGGATCGGCCGAGATTTTCGAGTTCAGCCGCCAGGCCTACCGGGCATTTTATCTGCGGCCGGCCTACATGATGCGCCGTCTTTTGGCGTTGCGCTCATGGAGGGATTTCCGCGGGAATATCGAAAACGCCGTTCATCTCGTATCACGACTGCTCGGAAGGGGCGGGTGAAGTGAATCTTTGGCTCGTCATTCCGCCGCGGCCTGCATCCTCGATGGTGCCGGCTCCGGATATCGGCATCGCCTGTCTCGGAAAAGCCGTGCGTACGGCAGGCTGGGACGTACGTCTTTTTGACGCGCATCTTCGAGGGGCGGAAGTGGAGGCGTTCCTCGACGCAGCCGCTCAGGCCCGACCCGATCTGATCGGCATCAAATGTCTGACGCCGGATGCCCCGGTCGTGGAGAGATGGTGTGCCGCACTGAAGAAGGCTTTCCCATGTACCGGAATCCTCGTGGGGGGGCCGCACCCGACGGCGCTTCCCGAGCAGGTGATGCGGTGGAACGTGGATTTCGTCGTCCGGGGAGAGGGGGAGGAGCCTCTGGCCAGGCTCGCCAGTGCCTGGAAGCGGGCCGGCGGAATGCCTGGGGCTGATGTGCTGGGTGCTATTCCCGGGCTGGTCTTCCGGGAGCCGTCTCGATCCCTGCGATGCCCTCCCCCCGCCGTCCTGGAAAATCTCGATGGGCTCGGAACCCCGGCATGGGATCTGTTCGAACTCGGGGAATACCCGGTTGCAGCCGGCGGCCACGCACGATCCCTGCCGGTGTTGACCAGTCGGGGGTGCCCCGGCGGCTGCTCGTTCTGCGCCGCACATCTGATGCATGGGGCAAGGCTTCGCTGCCGGTCGGTGCATTCGGTCCGACAAGAAATCGAAGAGCTTCGGGGGCGCTTCGGGGTGGCCCATGTCGGACTGTATGATGACAATCTGACGGCTTCCGAGCCGCATGCGCTCGCGATGCTCGGACTTCTGTCCGATATGTCTGGCGATATAACTTTTGATATACCCCAGGGCGTTCGTCTGGACACTCTTACCGAGCCGGTGCTTGCGGCATTGAGGAGTTCCGGATGCCGCGGTGTCGGTGTCGGTATCGAAAGCGGTGACGAGGATATCCTGCACCTTGCCCGGAAGGGAATGACTCCTGTGCTGATGCACGAGCGATTGTCTCGGTTGAGGCACCATCTCCCACAGGGAACGGTGATGGGATTTTTCATCATCGGCTTCCCCGGAGAGACGGCTCAGGAAATCCGCAGAACCATACGATACGCTCTCGGGCTGCCTCTTGACCATGTGGCGTTCACGATTTTCACGCCGTTTCCGGGATCCCGCCTGTTCGACGCCCTTGTGGCCTCGGGAAATCTGGATCGTGACAGGACGGACTGGGCCGCTCTCGTGCTCGATCGCCCCCACGCCGCGACCTGGACGGTCGCCCCCGAACGACTGAAACGATTCCAGCGGTTTGCCTACCTGGCGTTTTATATGCGCCCTTCCCGTTGGATGAGCATGGCGGCGGTCCTGCTGCGCGCAGGAAGCTGCAGTGCTTTCCTGACGCGGCTGCGATCGATTCTCGGCGGCGGCTGAATATGTGTGGTATCGCCGGTTGTATCGGGACGGGAACAAGAGCCGACCTTGACGCGATGCTCGACGGCCTTGCCCACCGCGGGCCCGACGGTTCGGGGATCTGGGAGCGGGGGGATGTGCTGCTCGGTCATCGCCGGCTTGCGATCATCGACCTCTCGAGTCGAGGACGTCAGCCGATGCTGAACGAGGACGGCACGCTTGTTCTCGTTGCAAACGGAGAAATATACAATCATCGCGCCCTGCGGTGTGAACTCGAAGCCCTGGGCCATCGATTCAGATCGGATTGCGACAGCGAGGTCATCCTTCATCTCGTCGAAGAAGTGGGCGAAGCGGCGTTTGAACGCCTGAACGGCATGTTCGCCGCAGCCGTGTGGGACGTCCGGCGGGAGCGGCTGTTGCTGGCGCGTGACCGGCTTGGTCAAAAGCCGCTGTATTATCGGATAGGGAATGGAACGATCGTTTTCGCCTCCGAGGCCGAGGCTCTGACATGCCACTCGTGTGTGCCTCGCGACCCCGATCCCGTCGCTATCGGGCGGTATTTCCTCTATGAACATGTGCCGACCCCCGACTGCGTCTGGAGCGGTGTCAGGCGTCTGCCCGCGGGACATCGTGCGGCATTCGAGCGTTCGTCTGGGCGCTTGGATGTGGCGAAATTCTGGCGTGTGCGGTTCACGCCTTCGCACACCGGGGGAGAGAGGGAGTTGCTCGAGGGACTCGATGAACAGCTCGAACGGGCTGTCCATCGGCATCTGGAGTCGGATGTTCCGATGGGGGTGTTCCTGAGCGGCGGTCTCGATTCGACAACGGTCGCCTGGTATGCGGCCCGCCGTCTGGGCCGACTCCGGACGTTCACCGTTGCCTTCGAGGAAGCGACGTTTGGCGAGCAGGCCATTGCGGCAGATGTTGCCCGCCGCATCGGGGCGGAGCACCACGAGATCGGGTTCGGCCCGGACGAGTTCTGGAAGACGGCGCTCGAACTGCTTCCGAAACTGGACGAGCCCTTTGCCGACTCATCGCTCATTCCGGCCCATTTCCTGTGCCGGGAAGCCCGTCGACACATCACGGTCGCGCTCGGAGGTGAAGGCGGAGACGAGCTTCTCGTCGGGTATCCCTACTTTCTTGCTCATCAGCTTTTGCCCTGGTGGAGGGCCGTTCCCGACTGTGTCAGAACCACGATCGTCAATACATGCATAGCTGCGCTTCCCACCTCTTTCCGGAACGAAACCTGGGAGTATCGTGCGAAGAAATTCATCGAGGCCGAGGGCCACTGGGGTGATCCCCATGCCTGCCAGCAGATCTGGCTCGGAGCGTTCGAGCCGTCGGCACTGGAGCGGTTGTTGAAGCCCAGTTGGCGGAAAGCCGCTCGCCTGGACCGGCTGTTTGCCCCCCTGGATCTCTGGAAAGGGGAAGCAGCTCCCGGAGAGGGCCTGCTCGAACGAATGCTCAGGCAAACGCAGCGGAAGTATCTGATGGACGATGGCCTGACCAAGACAGATCGGGCCTCGATGGCATGCGGGATGGAGCAGCGCGCCCCGTTCCTCGACGCAGAGCTGGTGGATTGGGTGAACCGCATCCCGTTCCGGCACAAGTATCACCCCGGCAAGACCAAGCTCCTGCTGCGTCGTCTCATGGCGGGGCGCCTGCCCGAGGCCGTCTGGAAAGGTGGGAAACACGGCTTCACCCCCCCGATTTCTTCCTGGTTCGCGGGCCGATTCCGGCGCGAGGCGGAGGATATCCTTCTGGCACCCGACCCGGTCTTGTGCGAGAATGTCATCCGGGAGCTCTGGATGGAACATCAGGCGGGGCGCCAGAACCATCGGAAAAAGCTTTGGACCGTCTTTGTCTGGAAGCTCTGGAGCCGCCGCCCCGACCGAATGAGGTGCATACGTGGATTCACCTGAACTGACGCAGAAATTCGTCCAGCTCGCGAGCAGGGACAACCAAACGATCGGCTTGTACTATCGCAATGTCGTTCTTCCGATCCTGCTTCGGTATATCCGCCCCGATGATCGCCTGATCGACCTCGGCTGCGCCGGAGGCGTGTTGCTGTGCCTGCTCCGGGAGCGGGGCTTCCGACATCTCTGGGGAATGGATGCAGCCGCATCTCTCCTCGATCGCATCCCTGATCCGACGATCCACCGCGTCTGCGACAATTACCTGCGTATCCGCGACCACTTCGGGGCCGGCTCCTTCGACGCGGTGACCGTTTTCAACACCCTGCATCATCTCGATTCTCGCGAGGAATACACCGCTTTTTTCACGAATCTCGCCGATGTGATCCGTCCGGGAGGGCGGGTTATCGTGAAAGAACTGCGAAACGGAATATTCTATAGAATATATAATGGCATCATTTTCAATTCCGTCACCCGCACCCTGTTTCCGGGCACGTTCGGGCCCCGCTGCTTTGTCCAGACCGAGGAACGAGAAATGCACGCCAGATTCTTCCGCGAGTTCGTGCCGCATCTGCGGAGCATCGTCTCGGCCGGCGGGCGGTTCCGCATTCTTGCACGCCATCTGCCGCTCACCTTCGAACAGATGATCGTTCTCGAGCGGGTGTGAATGCCCATGACCGTTGCCTCCGTCAGGCTTGGCAGTCTCGAATCGAGCCGCATCGGCCTTGGGACATCGGCCGCCTATGACGGCCTGCTTTGTCCGGCAAAGGTTTCCCGGCGAGAGTACCCGCAGCTCCTGCAGGCGGCGTTCGGGATGGGCGTGCGGTTCTGGGACGCGTCTGTCACCTACGGCACCCATGGGGCGGTCCGTGCTGCGCTGAAGGGCGTTCCGCGCGACCGCGTCGTGATCTGCACCAAATCCCCCGTCCTGACCCGGCGATCGATGAATGCCGCCGTCGAGCGGTCCCTGAGGGAGTTGGACTGCGGGACCATCGATGTGTTCATGCTCCAGTGCGTCCGGGGTGCGTTGGATCTGCGCTTCCGTCGGGGGGCGCTCGAAGCCCTCGTCGAGCATCGGCGCAAGGGAACGATTCGCGCGATCGGCCTATCCTCGCATGGTCTCGAGGCCCTCGAAGCCGTGCGCGATCTGCCCGAGGTCGAGATCGTCATGGCCCGGTTCAATATCTCCGGTGACCTCATGGACGCCACGGGCGAATCTCTGCGGGCGACGGCAGCCGCGCTTCCCCCGCTGAAGCGCCTTCTGCACGATCTGATGCCGGTCTCCCTGTTCCGCCGCCTGGCCTCGTCCGTCCAACGGGAAGTGGCTTCGCCTGCCGACCGGGCCCGGACTGCCGCCATCCTTGCCGACCTTCATGCCCGGGGGAAGGGAATCGTCGGAATGAAGCTTCTTGGCGAAGGACGCCTGGCGCACCGTCGTGCCGAGGCCCTGACGTATGCCGCTCGTCACCCGTTCCTCGACGTTCTTTTGCTGGGAGCGTGCTCCGCGAAAGAGCTGCAGGAATCTCTCGCAACCCTTGCGACGTCGGGAAGAGGCACATGAGCGACCGGAAGATGCGGATCCTTTTTCTCAACGGCCCCTGCGCCCGGAAGTTTGCGCGCACGGGACGGTGGCAGGCCACGGCGCGAGGCGCGAGCCTCTGGTATCCCATCTGGCTTGCCCATGCGGCCGCCCTTGCGCGGGCGCGTGGGTTCGAGATCCGACTGTGGGATGCCCCGGCCGCCGGCTGGGATCTCGGGGAAACCCTTCGGCGCGCGCGCGAGTGGAAGCCTGACCTCGCCGTGATCGACACTTCCACGGCCAGTATCCATGCGGATCTCGAGACCGCGCGCGGATTGAAGGAGATCCTGGGCTCCACGGGCGTCGTCTGCCTGGTCGGCCCCCATGCCTCGGCGGTTCCTGAGGATGTTGCCGGCCGGCCCGGTGTCGATGCCGTTGCGATCGGCGAATATGATGTGACGGTATGCGAACTGGCCGAGCGTCTGCGTGCAGGCGTTCCTGAGCCGGGACGTGTTCCGGGGCTCTTGTGGAACTCTGGTGGTTATATAATTAGTAATATACAAAGACCTCTGATCCCCGACCTCGACCTCCTCCCGTTCGCTTCCGACATTCTCCTCGAACAGCTCGACCCGGCCTGGTATGGGCTCGACTTCTGCCTCCATCCCTACATGACCATCATGACGGCTCGGGGGTGCCCGTCCCACTGCACCTTCTGCCTGTGGCCCCAGACCCTGACGCGCGGCACCTACCGCGTGCGTTCGCTGGATCACGTCTTCGCCGAAATCGAACGGGTTCTTGCGAGACGGCCGCGTATCCGCGAGTTGTTCTTCGATGATGATACGTTCACGGTGAATCCCGCGCGGCTCGAGGAGTTCGCTGACCGGTATCATGCCCTGCCGCATCGTGTTCCGTTCTCCGTCAATGCGAGGGCCGTGCCGTTACCCGAGAATGTTTTCCGCAAGCTCGTCCGTGCCGGCCTGCGGTGTGTGGTCGTGGGGTTCGAGTCGGGAAACCAGGCGATTCTCGATGCGGTTCGAAAGGGAACCCGCCTCGAGGAGATGGTGCGGTTCGCCGAACAGTGCGATGCCCTGGGGGTCCAGGTGCACGGCGACTTCGTGCTGGGGCTGCCGGGTGAGACGCCGGCGACCATCGAACAGACCGTGCGGTTCGCCACGCGCCTGCCGTTGAGCACCTTCCAGCTCGCGATCGCACACCCTCTGCCGGGGACGGCCTTCTTCGACTGGCTCAACCACAACGGGTACCTCATCACCCGTGATTTCTCGCAGTGGATCGACAGCGACGGGAACCAGCAGGCGGTCATCCGGTACCCCGGACTGGGCCCCGGCGAAATGAAAACCGCCGTTGCCACATCTCTCAGAGACTATTATCTCTCTCCGGCATTTCTGGCGAGGGCGTGCCGGAACGTTCTTCGACAGCCCGGCGAGCTGCGCCGGTATGTCAGGGGCGGCCTGCGGTTCTTCCGGCTGGTTCTGGGGGCCTGAGCATGGATATCACCGTCGCCGTCCTGACCCGCAATGAAACCGCCAACATCGACGCCTGCCTCGCGTCCCTCGTGGCGCTGAAATACACGGGGGGAAAGTTCGAAATCCTCGTGGTAGACGGCATGTCCGACGACGACACCCGGCTTCGCGCCGCGGAGTGGGCGAACAGGTACCCCCAGATACGGTTGGTTGATAATACCAAGAAGCATATCGCAGGTGGCCGGAACGTGGCATGGCGGGAAGCGCGATTTCCCCAGGTCGCGTTCACTGATGCCGACTGCCGGGTGCCGGCGGAGTGGCTCTCCGCGCTGGCCGCGGGATTCACGACGTGTCGGCGGGACGATCCCCAGACGGTCGCCGTGGGAGGGGGCAACACCGCGCCCGCTTCGACGGATCCCTTCCGCGAAGCGCTTGCGATCATGCTTGATTCGCTCCCCGGTTCGGGACTGTCCCCCCAGGGCCGTTCGACGGCGAAGGTGCGTCGAGTCGAGAGTCTGCCGGGATTGAACGTCCTCTACGACAAGGCCGCGATCGCCGCTGTCGGCGGCTACGACGAAGCGCTCGAGAGCATGGGGGAGGATCTGGACCTCAATCTCCGGCTCGGCGCATCGGGGGGCTCCCTGTATGCCCTGCCGGGCCTGATGGTCGAACATGCTCTGCGCGGCGACGCGGTCTCCTGGGGTAAAAATATGTATGGCTATGGAACTGGTCGCGTCCGTGTCTGTGCGAAACACGGGCGATGGTTCCACCCCCGGATCTGGATTCCGGCCGCGTGGCTTCTCGTAATGCTGGCCACTCTGTTCGGCAGCCGATTTGCGCGTCGGCTGGCTCTGGCGTATCTGGCCGGGGTGTCCGGCTGCGCGGCGGGTCTGGTTGTCAGATCCGGAAAATCAGGGCTGGCCGCCCGCGTGGCCGGCTGTTTTCTGGTGACCCATGCCTGTTATGCCGCCGGCATCGCTGCGGGAATCCTCGCGCACCTGGCGGGGCATGACGGCGCAAGACAGGAGCACCCCTGATGCAGGTCATTCTCATCCATCCGCCTTCCCGTTCGCCCCAGCCGGTGATGCCCCTCGGTCTGGCCTGTCTCGCGGCGTATCTCGAACGTGAAAATATACCTGTTACGATTGTCGATGCCTGGGCGGAGGGACTCGACCGGGAAGCTCTTTCCCGCCGGCTTGCCCGTATTCCCGGACCGCCCGGCCTCGTCGGCATCACGGTCATGTCCCCCACCGCAGGGGAGGGATTCGCCACGGTCCGGACGGCGAAAGCGGCACGGCCCGGGTGCCGCACGATCATTGGAGGCACGCATCCATCCGCCCTGCCGGTGGACTGTCTCCAATCCTGCCCCGAACTCGATTTTGTCGCGGTCGGCGAGGGGGAAGCGCTGCTCCTGGCCCTTGTGAAGGAGCTTGAATCGGATCATCCGGTGTTTGGTTCGATCCGGGGGCTGGGCTATCGGCAGGCCGGACGGGTGACGGTGAACGGGAGAGCCGCGCCCATTCAGGATCTCGATGAGCTGCCGTTTCCCGCCTATCACCTGCTGCCGATGGCCAGATACCGCATGCATCCGCCCTATCGATTGTTCCGCAAATGCGCGACCCTGATGACGAGCCGGGGGTGTCCCTACGAGTGCAGCTACTGCACGAAATCCGTCTCGGGGCGCTCCTTCCGGTGGCAGAGTCCCGGCAGGATGCTGGCGGACATGGAGCGAATCCATACGTCGGAGGGCATTCGCCAGTTCCATTTCTACGATGACGACTTTCCGCTGCCGCAGGCCAGAATCCGGGAGTTCTGTCGGCTGTTGCGTCATGCCGGCCGCCGCTTCGCCTGGTCGTGCGTCGCCCGGGTCGATCATGTGGACCCCGACGTGCTTCGCGAGATGCACCTCGCCGGCTGCTGGCTGATCTCGTATGGGATCGAATCCGGCTGCCAGGAAATCCTCGACGCCGCAGGCAAGGGATTCACGGTAGGGCAGATTCGGGATGCCTTCGGCTGGACCCGTGCGGCCGGAATCCGCACCCTCGGATACGTCATGGCGGGGCTTCCCGGCGAGACGGCCGAAACGCTCGAGAAAACGGTGCGACTCGTGCGGGAACTCGATCCTGATTTCGTTTCCTGGAGCATCACCGCCCTGTATCCGGGAAGCCGTCTGTATGACGCATACCACGCTCCCGCGACCAATGACGGGGAGTCCGCCTCGAGCCTTTCCCCGTTCGCACATGGCCACGTGGAACTCTATCGGGGGGAAATTCCTCGGCAGCAGCTTCTCGAACGTGTCGGAAGAGCCTATCGGGAGTTTTATTTCCGGCCGGCATTCATGCTCCGCCACCTGCGAAGCCTGAGGACGCTGACCGAAGCCCTCAGTTATCTCCAGACGGTCGTTCAATACTGCCGTTGGCGGATCGGGACCGGGGTGTAAGCCGGTTCTGGCGCACGAGGGCGACTTCCTGGCAGAGATTCTTGATGCTTTCGCCCATCCCTGCGAGGCGGATGGACGTCTGCATCGCAAGCAGCATGAGGAAAAACTGGCCGAAGAAGAAGATCGTGGAGGTCGGCGTCACGATGCCGAGAAAGCGGCTGATCCGTTTCAGAAGCCCATACTGCGTGCCGAAGAGAAACGTTGCCCCTCCGACCAGCAGCCACATCCAGGAGTCGTCTTCGCGGACTTTGCGGCGGCGGACCAGATCGAGGGTCAGATACAGGATGCCGAAACTGAGGAGCACGACCCAGTTGCGCTGGCGGGGAGGGAGCGTGTCGTTCAGGTCGAACTCATCCATGAGAGCCTCCGAGATGACGTAATATTGTCATAAATATAGAAAGAAGCATCTTCGCGAGATACCGGGCGGGATGGAACAGGCCCGTGTGCATGCTGCCTTCCTCCCGCGGGGGACGCATGAGAACGTCCACCTCGCGGATGCGGATGCCGGCGTAGTGGAGCATCATGAACACGTCGGCATCGGGATAATCCATCGGAAACCCGTCGCGCGAGAGGAGTCTCAGGGTGGTGCGGTTGAAGCCCTTGAACCCCGAGGTGGGATCGTTCAGGTCGAAGCCCGAAAGGAGCCGGCAGATGCCGGCGAAAAACCGCCTCCCGACCTCGCGGAGAAAGGGAGAGCGATAGGAGCTGCCGGCGTGGAACCTGTTCCCGATCACGAAGTCGGCTTCCCCGGCGCGCAACGGGCGCAGCAGGTCGGGAAGGGATGCCGGATCATGCTGCCCATCGGCGTCGAACTGGATGAGGTGGGCGTATCCGCGTTCGAGGGCATACTTGTATCCCGTCTGAAGGGCCCCGCCATAGCCGAGATGGACCGGCAGGATGAGGCAGCGAACACCGGCCTGGCGGGCCGCATCCCGGGTGGCGTCGGAGGAACCGTCATCGACGACGAGAACATCGCAGCCCGACGGAAGAAGCGGCAGAAGTTCCTTCAGGGTCTCGGGCAGCCGTCTCTCCTCATTGAACGCCGGAATACAGAGAAGGGTGTCAGAGGGCGCCGGCAGGGGGGCACCCGTTCCGGCGTGCTGCGCGGGCTGCGGGGAGGGCGTTCCCCGGCGACGGCG
>JAKQOH010000070.1 GCA_029565415.1 Candidatus Rifleibacteriota bacterium
CCGCCACGAAGGCCCTGGCTACGTCCGCCTCTCCCGCCCCGCGACCCAGCTCCTCTACAAGGCCGACGAACAGTTCCCGCTTGGCGATCTCAAGATCATCCGGCCGGCCCGTGCCCCGAAACTGACCGTCGTCACGGCCGGCGTCATCCTGCACGAGGTGCTCAAGGCCGTCGACAGCCTCCCCAACGGCAACCAGGTCCAGGTCGTCGATCTGTACTGCCTCAAGCCCTTCCCGACCGAAAAAATGATCGAAGCGATCAATGCTTCGGGCGGCCGGGTCATCGTATTCGAAGAGCACGCTCGGGAAGGCGGTATCGGGGAATCCGTGGCAAGCGCCCTCGCCGGCCGCATCCGCGACTGGCATCATGTGGCCGTCACCCGTGTCCCGCGCTCCGGCCCGCCCGAAGAGCTCCTGGCCTCGTTCGGCCTGTCTTCCGACAAGATCGCCGATACTCTGGCCCAGCTTCTCTCCTGATCCCATGACATACGAGAACGGGCGACCCATCCGGGGTCGCCCGTTTTTTTTCGGAACAATTTCTTCATCCACGGAACGCCGTGCCGGCACATCCCCGACCTCCGATGTCTGCGGATGTCGCTCGGTGTTTGCCGGCGGCGATTTCGAACCCCTTCACGAAACCTCATCTTCGGTCGAAAGGGGTTATGGTTTTGTTTGCCTCCTTATGATTCGGGCCGGGTTGAGAAACCCGGCCCATTTTTTTGGCCGCGTCAGCCCCACCGTTGGCGCCGTATCAGGAGAAAAACGATGCATCAGATTTACGTGATCGGCATTTCAGGCCTGTCAGGCTCGGGCAAGAGCAGCGTGTCGAAGGCGATCGAGAAGCGGTTTCCGGGAAAAGTCTCGATCCTCGAACACGACATGTATTACCGGCCGAAGGGCCAGCAGCCGATCAAGAACTACGACCATCCCGACGCGCTCGAGACGGATCTGCTGATCAAGCACATCTACGATCTCAAGAACGGCAGGTCGGTCGAACGGCCGATCTACGATTTCAAGGTTTCCGACCGGCTGAAGGAAACGGTCACGGTCAAACCGCACCCGATCCTCGTCGTCGAGGGCCTGCTGCTCTTCTGCATCGCCGAACTGATGCCCCTGTGCGATCTGCGGATCTACGTCGACGTCCCCCTCGACATCGCCGTCATCCGGCGCCTGAAGCGCGACCACATCGAACGCGGCAGAACCGTGAAAAGCATCATTTCGCAGTATGAGAGCACCGTCCGGGACGCGGCGATCAGCCTCGTTCAGCCTTCACGCTACGTTGCGGACCTCATCATCCCCCACGGCTCGAACAACCAGGTCGGCCTCGAAGTGCTGTACGGCAAGATCAACGATCTTCTGACCCAAGCAGGCAAACGGACGGAGCACGACATCGCTCGCACCGTCGGGAACAAGGATTTCGACGTCTGATCCTCAGCGCATCGGCCAGGGAAGAACGGTCGGCAGCGGGAAGAGGTTGGGCGGCGGCAGCGGGATGCCCTCGACATCGACCGGAAACGCGCTGCCGGCCTTCGACGCCGGGGCGAAGGTCTCGATCAGCAGGCGCCGGATCACCTCGCGCTCGTCGGCCGGGGTTTCCTGCCAGTTGCGCTCGATCAGCGCCCGGTGGATGTCGGCATTCGCCAGCCAGTTCCTGCCCACCGGGGTGAGACTGGGCAGTCGCCGCAAAAGGGCCGCCTCGAGCTCCTGGCGCTGCGCCTGATCCCAGGCGACGACGCGCCGGTCGCGGAACCGGAGAGCCATCTGAACCAGCTCGAGCAGTGCATCCAACGACCGTCGCGTCACCGGGGGCGTTCCGGCACCGACGACGTCGGCCTCCATGGCGTTGATCTTCCTGATCGCCTGGGAAATCCCGAGCCCAGGGCTCCGATCCGCCTCCCCGACCAGCACGTCGCGGAGGATGAGCCGGTATTTCCCCTGCTGTTCGACCGGGGTGGCGCACACATCCTTCCACAACTCCCCGAGCTCCTTCAGGTCCTCGAGCAGATCGCTCCGGAACTCGAGATACTCCTGCATCAGAGCCGTCCGCAACTGCTCCTGCTCGGCCTGGGTCATCGCGATGCCGAAGCCGAACTCGACGCAGTTGTTGAACACGTTGGCCTGACCGACCAGCAGGGGCGGCTCTCCGGGAACGAGCACCCGCTGGGCGGCCGGCCCCTCGAGCGGATACCAGGTCACGTCGGCGGCGCCGGCACCGGCGACAGAAGCGAGAACATAAATAGCCATTAGTATTATACGTTTCACTATTGAACCTCCAGGACCATCAGACTCTGGTCATCATGCGGGGCTTTTTTCAGAGCCAGCCGGTTCAGATGCCCAACCAGCTCGGAAAACGGATCTCCCCCGCGGGAAACGATCTCGTCAACCGTCGTACGCAACCACCCCTCCCGATCGGCCGCCGGGTCGTCCTTGAAGACCTCCTTCACCCCGTCGGTGAAACACACGACCCGGCTCCCCGGCGCCAGGGCCACTTCGATGCCGGCCCAGGGATTCTGGATACCAAGGCCCAGGGGAGGTCCCTGCGTTCCGAACGTCGAGATCGCTCCGTCGGGCCCGATGACGAACGGCGGTTCGTGCCCCGCGCAGGCGCCCCGAAGGGTGCCGTCGGTCGCGTTCCAGCGAAGGCAGACCATCGTGATGAACAGGGTGAACCGCTCCCCGATGAACGAGGTCAGCCGGTCGTTCAGCCGCGTCAGCAGATCGGCGGGCGACGAGGCCCGGTCGATCTCCTCGTGCATGTGCTCATGGATGAGGGGGACGAACTGGGAGGCGAACAGCCCCTTTCCCATGATATCGCCGATCAGGAGCCAGCCGCCGTCCTTCTCTTCCTGGACGAACAGCACGTCCCCCCCGACGACCTGGGACTGTTTGTTCCAGAGCCGGACACGGGCACGGGGGAACGCGGCGAGATCCGCGGGCATGAGGCTTTTCTGGATGTTCCGGGCCAGCTCGATCTGGAGGTCGAGCCCCTCGTGACGCTCTTTCAGCTCGGCATTCGTCTTCTTCAGCGCGGCCTCGAGCTGGTGCCGTTCGGTGGTGTCGCGAGCCACCATCACGGACCCGGCAAGCCCCCCTTCGCCATCCAGGAGCGGGGAAGCCGTGATCGTGAGCCATCGGTCGCGCACGGGGATCTCGGCGCGGTACGGCGCATCCGAGGCGGAGTTCCCGAGAATTTCGGTGATTCTCCACGGGCATCTGTGGCACAGCGCCATCTCCTTGCCGCGGATCTCCTCGAAGGTGACGGCGAGAATCCGCTCCGCCTGGGTGTTCAGATACAGAACCCGGCCTTCGGCGTCGGCGATGACGAGGCCTTCGCCAAGGGAGTTGAGAAGCCCCTTGACGAAGGGATTTTCGAGCATGCCTTTGAGACGATAATCGATCATGAGAGGAATCCGTGCTCCCGGAAACTGAAGTATCCGCCGCCTTCGCGACCCAGAATGAGGTGATCGAGAAGCCGGATATCCAGGGTGCGGGCGGCGGCTTCGAGCGCCCGGGTGATCTCGTGGTCGGCTGCGGACGGCGTGAGATGGCCGGTCGGATGGTTGTGGGCCACGAGAATTCCCGTGGCGTGAAGGGCGAGCGCACGCTTCATCACCTGCTTCGGATACACGGGCGTCTGGTCTTCGGTGCCGCTGGAGATCTGTTCATCCGCGAGAACGGAATTCGCGTTGTCGAGGAACACGACATGGAACCGTTCGATCGGCAGATTCGCCATCAAGGCCGAGAGATACGTGACCGCCGAACGGGCATCGCCGAGGCGGGGCGTGGCGCCGAAGGTGCGTTGGCGCAGGACGTGCTGGGAAATATCGCGCACCAGATGCAGGAACCGCGCGGACACGTGGCTCAGGCCGCCTTCTTCCATCAGACGCTCCCGGGAAGCGGCGAACACGCCGGGAAGATCGCGGAACAGGTGCAGCAACCGCTTGGCATCCGGCTTCGTATCACGGCGCGGAATCGAGAAAAAGAGCAGAAACTCGAGAATCTCGTGCTCGGCGAAGCCTTTGAGGCCCGACCGGTCATACCGTTCGCGGACGCGCTGCCGATGGCCTTCCGGCCCCGTGCCCTGGGGGCGCGGGGACCAGGGGCCATTGCGGACGGCAGGCCAGCTCCCGCCCTCCGGGGGGCGGGGCGGATATTTCGGATCCTGGCCGTTCAGGAGGCGCCTCCGGTGAGGCTGCATGTCGAGCCGGGCTCGATCTCGCTGTTGAGATACCAGTCGTCGTGCTCGACGTCGAACACGTTCGCATGAAGGCTGGAGAGGATCTCCTTCCCCTGCTGGGTGAGCCGCAGATACGGCAGAATCTCGCGAATATGCGGATACACCGTTTTCCAATAGAATCTCGAATAGATCTTTTTCAGATCGGCGGGGCTGGAATATCCGAACTTCTTGTCGAGCTCGACTTCGACGAACTCGTAATACAGGGCATTCAGCTTCTTGAGATACCGCGGATCGCTGAGCTGGCCGATCAGGTCGGCGGCCCGGACGATGTTCGCGTATCCGATGCCGTCCGATCCGGTTCCGGTTCCTGCAGAAGGGAAGCGGGTCGTTTCGATGTTCGCGGCCAGCACGTCGGGCTTGATGAGCTGATGCATGCCGAACCGCTCCCAGACGAAGAGCTTGGCGCGATCGACATGGTAGGGGGCCAGGGCCGCATCCGAGCTGCCGAAGCCGAGCCGGACCGTCTCCTCGCCCTTCCCGGTGGCGTAGACGCCAGGACGGTCGGCGCGGCAGATGCCCTTCACATACCCGATGTCGTGGCAGGTGAGCGAGATGATGCAGTGCATCCAGTCGGCCGGGGATACGCCGGTCTGCCGGAGCTGGCGGCCGCGGAGGATCTCCTGGCCGACGAGAGTGACGAGAATGGTGTGCTCGACGTTGTGGTACAGGGCATCGCTGTTTGCGATATTTTCGAGGGCCATCCCGGCTGCCCAGCAGATGATGTCGGCATACTCCGGATTCTGCCCCCCGAAACTGCGCCGATACCCGTCGCGCAGGCGCCGGATGAACTCGTCGATCATCAACTCCACGGCGTTGAACATGTCATACCTCTCATTCGTTCGGTGGGCGTTTCGCTGCCCTTCGTCAAGCATAACAGCATCGTTCCCGGGGATCAACCATTGCAGGCGGAGAGAAGGGGGCTGCCCCGTGTTGGCCGCGCCGCGTTGACAGGGGGGAGGGCGACCGGTAGGATGAACGTCGCAGAAAGATTTTGCCGGCACGACGGCCGGGCATGGATACAGGGAGGATACTGGCATGCCGCATTTCCGATCGCTCATCACGTCCCGACTCCCGATGTTTGTGGTGGTACTTGCGCTTCTCGTGAGCCTGGCCACGCCCGCACCCGCCCAGCCGGTGTCCCCGGGCCTGCCTGCGGTTGCGTCGGCACCAGCCGGGAAGGTGTCCGAGCGGGTTCGGTACATCCCCTTCGACGACACGAAGCAGCTTTTCGAGCAGAATCCCCGATTCCTGCTTCTGCCCCGGAATACCTACGAAGAACTCCGGAATGCCAAGGAAGCGTTCCTGGCAAGACATCCGTCAAGCCCGCTGCCCCGGCTCGACGTCGACTTCGTGTTCGGCGGGGCCGATTACCGCATCGTGGTGCGAAACCGCGTGGCGCACGTCGAGGGGCGGATCCTGTTCGAGATGCCCAATTCGCGCTGGGCCACGCTGCAACTGCCCGGCGGTGACCTGGGCTTCGACGGGGTCACCCTGGACGGGAAGCCTGCCGGGATCGCTCCGACCCCCTTCGCGGGCATCCAGGACGAGGCTGCCCCGCGCGGCCAGGTCGATCTGCTGCAGAAGCGGTTCAACGCGGTTCGCAGCCTGCGGCCGGCTGGCGCCCAGGGGCCTTCGTCGCGGCGCCAGCCGCAGAACAACGACTTCATCCTGGCCCTCGAGGGGCCGGGAAGCCATGAACTGCGATTCTCGTTTTTCTGCCCCCAGATCGATGATCCCGAACGGAACGAGGTGACGTTCCGGATTCCGCGCGTGCCAACGAACGAGATCCGGGTCACTGTCGACAGCCCCGCCCAGTTCGGGGAGATCGACCGGGCGGAAGGTCTCGAACAGGGTGTGACGCAAGACGGAACATGGTTTTCGGGAATCCTCGGCCCGACCGACCGTTGCACGATCCGCTGGGCGCCGAGCACGGCACCCACGGCCGAGCCGGAAACGCCTCCCGAGGCGGCTTCTTCCCCTGCCCCGCTGCCGCAGGCCGCCAGAGTCGAGGCGCCACCCCGGTATTTCGGGGAAACCCAGGTTCTTCACTCGATCGGGGAAGGATTTGTCCGGTCCGAGACCCGGCTCGATCTGAATATTCTGCGCTCCCCGACGGACCAGGTGACGCTGCTGATCCCGTCCGGAACCGAACTCCTCGACCTGCGCGGCGACCGGCTTGCCGGCCACGAACTCGAAATTGGCACGCAAACCCGCCTCATTTGCCGTTTCACCTCCCAGGTCAAGGGAGCGGTCAGTCTCGAGCTGACGACCGAAACCCGCATGACCGACGTTGCCCAGCTTCTCTCGCTGCCCGTCACGAGGGTTCTTGGCGCCGAACGCGACCAGGGCTACATCGGGATCGAGGCCCGCACCACGATCGAGATCCGGAAAACGGCCTCGCTCGCGATGCTCCCCAAGGTCACCGCCGTCGATGTCAGCGATCTCCCCGCCGAGCTGACCGGCCTTGCAAAACGGCCCATCCTGCTCGCGTTCCGGTATCTCGAGCCGCCCCTCGATCCCCCGCTCGAACTCGACGTGCTCCGCCACGCCGACGTGCCGGTGCTCAATGCCGTCATCGATGCCGTGACCGGAACGACGGTGCTCACCAATGACGGCTCCTCCGTCACCTGCCTCGACATGATCCTCAAGAACAACGGAGCCCAGTATCTCGAAGCCCGCACCGCAAGCGGCACCGAGATTCTCGCGACGGCCATCGACGGCGCCCCCGTCATCGCCTCCACCCGCGGCTCCGACACCTGCCTGATTCCCATCGGAACGGGCGTGGCCGCCGCTGCCGGGAAGAACGGCTTCCCCGTCCGGCTGGTCTACAAATTGCCGGCTCCCGCGAGCGGCCTCTGGTATCGCATGAACGCGGCACTTCCCGCCCTGGGCTTCGATATCATGCGGCTCGACTGGCGGATCTACGCCCCGGACCGGTATGACCTGCTCGCGTTCGCCTCGAACCTGGACACCCCCTTCCGTCGGCTGCGGCTCTCCCCCCTCGAGTTCATCGGGGAGCTCATGCAGCTCGCCCAGACAGGGGAAGTCCTGCTGCTGGTCGCTTTCATCCTCGGCTTCTACCTTCTCTGGAACCGGATCAGGGGAGTGCTCACCGACGACGGCATCTCTTGGAAACGGCTTGGTATTATAATGTTTGTTATATTCGGCTTTATCTTCCTCGCGAGCGTGAGCGGGCCGATGATCGGCAGCATCACCGACCAGGGCACCCGGAATTTCGCCGCTCCGCCGATGATCAGGGTGGATGAAGAGATGGACTCCGCAGGCTCCGCCGAGCCGGCTCCCGAAAGCAAGCTCGTCGACTCCCTCGAGGATTCGATGAACGAAGCGCAGGACATGGCATTCGAAAAAGGGCGGCCCGAGATGCGGGCGAAAAAGCAGATGGGGGCACCATTGGGCGCTCCGTCGGCTCCCCGGCCGGTTTCAAAACTCCTCCGCAAGCCGTCCTCGGGGCGTGACATCGGGGCTCTGCCGGTCGACATGCAGATTCCCACCGGCGGCAGCTCCGTCACGGTGTTCCGCACCCACCTTCCCGCCGGCGAGATCGGCCGGTTCCGCGGGATCATCTTCTGGGAACCGCTTCGGACAGCCCTCGAGGCCGGCGCCTGGCTCATCGGCTTCGTCTTCGCCATCCTTCTCTGGCTGGCAGCCCGGGGGCAGCGCATCTGGCTGGCCGGGGCCTCTTTTCTCGTGCTCTTCGCCGGGACCGCCCTCCTCGAGCAGGGGTTACCGGGAATCCAGTCCGGCATCTGGAAATCCCTGTTCCTCTTCCTGATTCTGTTTCTTGCCGGACGCAAACTCATCGCCTTCCGCCGGGCCGGAGCGAGTCCCGAAACGCCGCTCCTCATCGTTCTCGTGCTCCTGTTCTCTTCCGGCAGTCTGCCCGCGTTCGCAGGAACCACGCCAGAAGCCGATCCCCGGGTCGAGAAGACGGTCGATCTGTATGTACCGTATTCCCAGCTCGGTGACCGCCTCCCGCGTGACGGGAGCTTCGTGGGACTCACGATCGACGATTACACCTACCTCAAGGATCTGGGAATTCCCGAGCCCGATCCTTCCCGGTGGTTCCCGCCTCTCGGCGTCACGTTCGTCTCGGCCTCCTGCACGGCACAGGTCGAACGGGAGCGGGTGAACCTGTCTCTGCGCCTCGAAGTCCAGCTTCACGGCAAGGGATACAAGCAGATCGAGTTTCCCACCGATGGGGTTGGTGTGCGATCCCTGACGATCGAGGGGGTGCCGGCGCTTCTCGCCGCCGATGCGCTCCGGCCAGGCCCCCGCCGGGACGACGTCTCCCAGATCGCCCAGCAGGTGCAACAGGCGCCCTCCCCGATGCAGCAGCAGATGCTGATGAACAACGCCGTTCCCGGGTTCGTCCAGGCCGATCGCCGGCCGGCCATCCTGACCGACCGGGAAGGCCGGGTCGTCATCGAGGCCCGGCTGGTGAAAGATCTCACCTCGCGCACCCGCACCGATACCGGCGTCGACGGATTCCGCCTGCCGCTGCCCACCTACGGCCCGGCGCAGTTCGAACTGATCCTTGATCGACCGGACCAGGCGATCGACATCCAGCCGGCCGTCGTGCTCGAACGCGGCGAAACGGCCGGGAAAAGCTGGATCAAAGCCATCCTCCAGCCGGCCCCCGCCATCCAGGTCGAGTGGCGCAACCGGGCTTCGCAGGCCGTCCCCGGCCACCAGACGGCATCGGCTCCCGCCGTCCTCCCGGCGCCCGGCGTGGCACGCATCGCGGTAGACCATGAGATGCTGTTCACCGTTTCCGAAGGTGTGATCGCCGCGAATGATCTCGTGCGGCTCCAGATCGACCAGAATCCGGCCGGAGAGTTCCTGTTCGAGATCCCCGCCGGCGCCGACGTGCTTGAAGTATCGGGCGGCGATGTCGCGAGCTGGATCTGCCTGCCCCGGGGCGCAGCCCAGGAGCTCCGGGTGCAGCTGAACGCGCGCCGGATGAACCAGGTGGAGCTGCGGATCGCGATGGAACGCCAGACCCCCGAGATCAACGGCAGGTTCGCCCTGGATCTGCCCCGGCTGCGCAGCGCCGGCTCCCGCTCCCGCATCGACCGCCAGAACGGCTTTTTCGGCGTCGAGGTGCGGGGCGGCCTCGAGGTGCAGGTCGATCACTCCCCTGAAGCGACCGGCATCGACGCCTCGGAACTGCCCGAAAACCTCTCCGCGCAGGCCCGGGGCTTCATCGCCCAGGCGTTCAAATACCAGAAAGACGCGACGGCGACCGTCACCGTCACCAAACATCGCAACATCGAGGTCAGCACGGCCCAGATCGATGCGGCCTCGGCCCGCACCGTGCTGAATGCCGAAGGCGAGGCGCTCACCCGGCTCGACCTGATGATCCGGAACAACAACAACCAGTTCCTCGTGCTGCGAGCAGTACCCGAGCGGCTGAAGCTGCTGGCCCTGCTGGTCAACGGGGAGGCGATGAAACCCGGTCGCAGCGCGGAAGGCGACATCTCGGTGCCGCTGATCCGCTCGCCGCGGTCGGGAAAGGCCTATACGCCCTTCACGGTCACCCTGTTCTTCCGGGAACGGCTCGGCAGGCTCGCAGGGCGCGGCCGGCTCGATCTCGTCCTGCCCCAGTTGTCTCTCGACGTCAGCAAGATGAACTGGGTCGTCGGGGTCCCCGAAGGCTTCTTCCTGGCACGCCGCGGAGGCGAGTTCCAGCTCGGCAGCGCCTATCTCCCCTCCTTCCCCGCGCCGGTGTCCCCCGACCGGTTCGCCGCCCGGCGGATGTCGAACGTGGTGTCCCAGAACATGCCCCGCGGCATGGGCACGACCGGGACGCCCACTTCGGCCGGCCTTCTGCCGGTGATCCCCAGCCTCCCCGAGGCGGGCGAGGAGCTGACGTTCAACCGCAAACTGATCACCACGGGAAGCCGCGCTCCCCGGCTGCTTCTTCTCTACGCACGGGAATCCGGCCTGGATCTGTGGATGACAGCCGTGATCCTGCTGACCGGCCTGTTCGTCAGTTCGATCCTGCATCTGGCAGGCTTGGGCAGAATGAGACCCGCCGGCATGCGTCTGGCGCTTCTCGCCCTCGTCGGCATCGTCGTCCTTGGCGCACGAAGCCTGTTCGCGTATGACCTTCCCTGGGTCGGGAGGCTCGCCGATGCGCTGGTGCTGGGCATCGGAACCGGCTTCGCCATCGCCCTGCTCTGGTGGCTGATGAAGCCGGCGGAAGCTTCCGACAGCCAGGAAATACCCCCGGCAACGCAGGCCTGATTCCGCAACGTCTCCCCCGGCATCCGAGCCGGGGGAGTTTTTCTATATGCATTTTTATTCTACCGATGAAAAGGGGGTTGCCACCGGGGCCGCGGTGAGGTAGACTTGTCGAAAACAGCGCCCCGCGCGGGCGCCACGAGGAAAGGAGCATGAAGACGATGCCTGCGTCAGAATGCGTCAAGTATCTCGGCCTCACCGGCCTCAAAGCGGTCTACCGGAACCTCCCCCCGGCCGCCCTGATCGAGGAGGCTCTGTCCCGCGGCGAGGGCACTCTCGCGGACAACGGAGCTCTCGTCGTGCGAACCGGCAATCCGTCCGGCAGATCCCCGAACAATCGGTTTGTCGTCGAAACGCCCGAACACAAGGACATCTGGTGGGGTCCGGTCAACAAACAGCTCTCCCCCGACAACTGGAACCGCCTGATGACGCTCGCCCGCGGCTATCTGCAGAACCGCGATGCGTTCGTGTTCGACGGCTTTGCCGGCGCCGACCCGAAATACCGGCTCCAGGTGCGGGTCGTGACCGAGCGGGCCTGGCACAACCTGTTCGCCCGCACCCTGTTCATCCGGCCCCGGCAGCAGGACAAGATCAACGAGACGCCCGACTTCACCGTCCTGAACATCTGCGGCATGCACGCCCCGGATTTCAAGGCCATGGGGCTGAACTCCGGGATCTTCATCGTCCTCAACTTCGCCGAGCGGATCATCCTCATCGGCGGTACCAACTACGCCGGCGAGATCAAGAAGAGCATCTTCGCCGTCATGAACTACCTGCTGCCCAAGCGCGGCGTTTTCCCGATGCACTGCTCGGCCAACGTCGGCGCGGACGGCAACACGGCGCTGTTCTTCGGCCTTTCCGGCACCGGCAAGACGACCCTCTCGGCCGATCCGGCCCGCCAGCTCATCGGGGATGACGAACACGGCTGGAGCGACAACGGCATTTTCAACTTCGAGGGCGGCTGCTACGCGAAGTGCATCAAGCTTTCCCGGGAAAACGAGCCCCAGATCTTCAACGCCATCCGGTTCGGCTCGGTGCTCGAGAACGTCGTGATCGACGATCTGCACCGGCCCGACTATGACGACGGCTCGCTCACCGAGAACACGCGCGCGACCTACCCCGTGACCCACATCGACAACTGCATCCTCGAGGGCGTCGGCGGCCATCCCCGCAACGTGTTCTTCCTCGCGGCGGATGCCTTCGGCGTTCTGCCCCCGATCGCTCGCCTCTCGGCCGAGCAGGCGATGTACCATTTCCTCTCCGGCTACACCTCGAAACTGGCCGGCACGGAAGCGGGGATCACCGAGCCGACGACGACCTTCTCGGCCTGCTTCGGCGCCCCCTTCCTCGTGCATCACCCCTTCACCTACGCCCAGATGCTCGGCGAGGCGATGAAAAAGCACGGCACCCGCATCTGGCTCGTGAACACCGGCTGGTCCAGCGGCGCCTACGGCGTCGGCAAGCGGATGAAGATTGCCTACACCCGCGCCCTGCTGACGGCGGCCCTCGACGGCTCCCTCGACAAGGTGAAGTTCGCGGCCGATCCCGTGTTCGGCGTCCAGGTGCCCCAGGAGTGCCCCGGCGTGCCCGCGGAAATCCTGACCCCCAAAAACGCCTGGGCCGACAAGGCCGCCTACGACCGCACGGCCGAGGATCTCGCCCGGCGCTTCGCCGAGAACTTCACCTCGTTCTCGGACCGCGTCTCTCCCGAAGTCATCAAGGCCGGCCCCGTCGTCCGGAACTCGGCTGCCGCGATCTGAGCCAAACCCGGTCTCAAGAAAATACCCCCGGAAATATCCGGGGGTATTTTTTATATGTTCGGGAACAGGGATCGTCGGGGCTCAGGCGGGCACGGCCTCGGTCGCGGGGGTTGGCTGACGCTCGGCGGCGTCGGCAGCGGTTTCGAGCATGCGGGCATGCTCCTCGGCCAGGTTCGACAACTGGCGATCGACATAGGAGCGGTCGATGACGAGCTTGTCGATGCCCTGTTCGCGAAGGGCAAACATGTCGTTGCGCAGCACCTTCTCGAACACGGCGCGCAGGCCGCGGGCGCCGGTCTTCCGGGCGAGGGCCTCGTCGACGATCCGTTCGAGGCCGTCGTCGGTGAAGTTCAGGGCACAACCGTCCATCTCGCACAGCTTCGAGAACTGGCGAACGATGGCGTTCTTCGGTTCCCGCAGGATGCGCATGAAATCGGCCCGGCCGAGTCCGTCGAGGGCAACCCGCACCGGCAGGCGACCGATGAACTCGGGAATGAAGCCAAACTGGAGCAGATCCTCGGTGTCGACCGAGTGGAACAGCTTGTGATCTTCGAGGTCCTTCGGCCGCGGATCGGCGTTGAACCCGATCGACGAATCGCGGTGGAGCCGCTTGCCGATGATCTTCTCGAGACCGTTGAACGCACCGCCGCAGATGAAGAGGATATGCCGAGTGTCCATCTTCACGACCTGCTGCGACATCGGGTTCTTGCGGCCGGCCGTCAGGGGAACGTTGGCCACGGTGCCCTCGATCAGCTTCAGAAATGCCTGCTGGACGCCTTCCCCGGAAACGTCGCGGGAGATCGAGACGTTGTTCGAGGTCTTGGCCTTTTTGTCGATCTCGTCGAGGTAGACGATGCCGCGCTGGGCGTCGTCGACTTCGTAGTTCGCATCGATGAGCAGCGAGAGCAGCACGTTTTCGACATCATCGCCGACGTAGCCGGCCTCGGTGTAGCTCGTGCAGTCGCCGATCGCAAACGGGACTTTCAGGAGCTTCGAAAGCGTGCGGGCAAGCAGGGTCTTGCCGCTTCCCGTCGGACCGACGAGAAGGATGTTCGATTTTTCGAACTCGACATCCGTCGCATCGATCATCGAAAGGATCTTGTAGTGATTATATACGGCAAGAGATAATACTTTCTTCGCCGCATCCTGGCCGATCACGTATTCCGAGAGGCCGTCGTAGATCTTCCGGGGGGTATACTCCGTGAGGATCGCCTTGAGATCGACCTTGCCGGCCGTCGCGCCCTTTTTGACGGGGTCCCGGTCGCTGGCGTTCTTCCGCTTGAAGATATCCTCGGCCGTCTCGACGCAGGTCTTGCACAGCAGCATCCCATCCCGGTTCTGGACGAATTCGCCGCCCCGCCGGAGGTCTTTGCCACAGAAAACGCAGTAACTCATCGTTGGTTCACATCCTTCTCGGGGCACCCGGGCCCCGACATCCAGAAATCAGAAGAATATTCTATCACAGTTTTCCCGGTACAGAAAGACGCCGGCATCGGTTGCCAATCTAAAAAAACACCGGAAGGCCGTAGCCCTCCGGTGTTTTGGGGAATCGCGGAGCGATTACTCGCCGTGCACTTCGTTGAAGCGGGCGGCGCTCTTGATCTGCTCGCCGGTCAGGACGGTGGGGTCACCGGCCTTGGTGATGCCGCGCTTGTTGAACACTTCGCGGATCTTGTCGGCATACTTGCCACCGAAGTTGTTCTTGTCGGAGGTGAAGATGGCGTTGGCGCCGTCGATGAACTTCGGGCTGCCGGCCTTCAGGTAGTAGAAGCTCTTGTGGATGAGCAGGTCGGCGACTTCGGCGCCCAGGGCGGTGCGGAGATCCCAGAGGATGGCGCCCCAGATGCGGCCGTCGGCATGCACTTCACCCTCGATGTCCTCGGGGTAGTGCATGTTGTTGGTGAGGATGCGGAGGTAGGGCTTGCCCATCTTCTTCATGACATACTCGCCGACCTTGTCGTCGTTGGAGATTGTGCAGGCGAAGTAGTCCGCCTGGCCTTCGTTCATGGCGCCGGATTCGGCGCTGTAGTTCAGGCGCACGATCTGGGCGATGTGAGCGTGAGAATACTCGTGCCAGGCGACGCTCTCTTCCTTGGCGAGGTCGTTCAGCTTGTTGCCGTCGCCGAAAGCCATCGCGTTTTCCATCGGAGAGAAGTAGGCGTTGTCGTACTTGTCGCCGACGTGGACGGTGGCCTTGATGGCCCAGTCGAGTTTGTCGTAGCCCATCTTCTTGAAGAAGTCATGAACGGTGTTGATGTAGTAGTAGATATTGACTTCGTCGAAGTGGGTGTTGTCCGGATCGTAGACGTGCTCGTCGTTCTCGTTCACCGAGCCGGCGGTGTCCTCGTTCACGGCCTTGCAGTAGAGACCTTCGAGACCGTGGCTGGTCAGGTTGTGGAGAGCCTCGACGGTGGCGGGGCCGGCATTCGGATGGTTCACGAACACGCTGCCCTTGCCGGTATTGGCGCGGGAGAAGGTGAGCTGGTTGATGCGGCTGATTTCTTTGCCGTTGTCGGCGTCGATCAGGATTTCCCAGTCGCCCAGGGGCTCGAGGGCGCTCATTTTCACGAGATACGCCATGCGGCCGTTATCCTTCTCGGGGTGAACGACCATCTCGGCCTTGGCCACGCCGCGGATCTTCTTGATGTTGAGGGCGCGCTTGGCGGCGGCCAGAGCATCCTGGCGGCTGATGGTGATCTGGTTGGTGATCTCGTTGATGGTGGGGAAGGAGCCGTTCGACAGCTGGACGCGCTTGTCCTTGCCGATGTGAACGGAAACCTGCGCCTCATGAACCGGAACGCCGTCGACGTTCATCTGGAAGGCCACATGCGTGGCACCGGCGGCTTCCTCGTTGCGGACCATCTTGAGCATGCTGTCGTCCTTCACTTCGGGAAGGTTGAACAGCTTCGCGTTGCGCTGGATATACCGCTTGGCGGCAAGGGCCATATCGCCGCTCAGGGGCTCGGAGAGCTCACCGCGGAGGCTTCCCAGACGCTGACCGTCTTCGGTGGCGACCAGGAGGTCGATATTCTTGATATCGGAGCTGCGGGAGGTCACCGCGCGGATCAGCTTCTCGGAAATGGCGACCGGGCCGCGGCGAACCGGCTTCACATTCGTCTGCGTGGGCGACACGTCAAACGCAAAAGCCGATGCGGTACAAAAGACCGACAGGGCAACAAGCGAAACAAACCTCTTCATCAACATACTCCCCTTTTCTCAAATTCGGACGAAGATAAACAATCTTAGCATGAGGGTACGGAACCCGCAAGTCCCCCTACGATGTGCTTGTATCGCAATGTCCTTGTTGGGGCGGGTTCGAAACTCGCCCCTACAGAACAACTGGTTGGAAAATCGGCGGGCACATCGCGATGCGCAAGATATGCCATAAAGGGAAACCGCCATCGATGGACAATCGATGGCGGTTTGTATAAGGGCGCCCCCAGAGGGATTCGAACCCTCGCCGCAGCCTTGAAAGGGCTGTGTCCTGGGCCGCTAGACGATGGGGGCTTAGGACATCATTCGGCAGGTGTGGGCCCAGCAGGAGTCGAACCTGCGACCAGCCGGTTATGAGCCGGCAGCTCTAACCACTGAGCTATAGGCCCTTGAAGCGTAATGATTGTATCACACCACGCCGGCGAATGCAAGCGTCATTCCATGTAAAATTCCTTGAGTTTTTTCGAGCGGCTCGGATGGCGGAGCTTGCGCAGGGCCTTCGCCTCGATCTGGCGGATGCGCTCGCGCGTGACGCCGAACTTCTGCCCGACTTCTTCAAGAGTGCGCTGCCAGCCGTCCTCGAGGCCGAACCGGTATTTGATGACCTTCGACTCGCGTTCGGTCAGGGTCGAGAGCACCCGATTGATCTGCTCCTTGAGGATATTGTTGAACGCCGTCTCGGCAGGCGGCAGAGCCGACTTGTCCTCGACGAAGTCGCCCAGATGCGAGTCTTCCTCGCCGTTGATCGGCGTCTCGAGAGAGATCGGATCCATGGCGGTCTTCATGATGTTCTTGACCTTCTCGACCGGCAGACCGACCTCGAGAGCCAGTTCCTCGACGGCGGGGTCGCGGCCGAGCTTCTGGACCAGCTTGCGGCTCGCCTTGCGCAGCTTGTTGATCGTCTCGACCATGTGCACGGGGATGCGGATCGTGCGGGCCTGGTCGGCGATCGCGCGGGTGATCGCCTGGCGGATCCACCAGATGGCACAGGTCGAGAATTTATATCCTTTGCGATATTTGAACTTCTCGACGGCGCGGATCAGGCCCTGGTTGCCCTCCTGAATCAGGTCGAGGAAGAGCAGGCCCCGCTTGGTGTATTTCTTCGCGACCGAAACGACGAGGCGGAGGTTCGCCTCGATCAGCTTGCGCTGGGCTTCCTGGTCGCCGTGCTCGATGCGTTTGGCGAGGGTGACCTCCTCCTGCATCGTCAGCAGCTTGATCTTGCCGATCTCCCGGAGATAGACGCGAACCGAGTCGTCGATGTCGTCAAAATCTTCCTGGGCCTCGACGTAGTTCTCGTCCTTCTTCTCCTCCGGCATCCGGAGTTTTTCCTTGAGCTGGATCTCGTCGTCATCGACCAGCTCGACGTTGGCATCCATCAGCTCGGTCACGACGGTTTCGAAGGCTTCGGTGTCGAGCCCGTCGGGAAGCGCGCTGTTGATTTCCTGGTAGCTGAGGTATCCCTGTTTCTTGCCTTTTTCGATCAGCTCGGCGCGGATCGCCTCGAGGGATTTCCCCCCCGGCGCCGGAGCGGCGGGCGTGGCAGAAACCGGCGCCGGCGCCGGAGCGGGAGCTGCGGCCGCGGCGGCGGCGGCTTTCGTCTGCTTCGAGGAGGATTTGGATGAGGCCGCGGATGAAGATGTCTTCATGTCTTTGTCCTTAGGGTCCAGTGTGCCGCTGGTTGAGTGCCTCCATCTTGCGACGGAGTTCGAGTTGCTGCTGGGTCAGTTCCGCCACCATCTGCTCGCGCCCGTCCCGTTCGGCGTTGCGGATCCGTGCCAGAAGCTCTTCCGATTCACGCTTCAGCCGGCTTTTCACGAGTCCGTACACGCATTCGAGAAAGGGTTCCACCGGCTTCTCCTCGAGTTCGATGAGAAGCTCGCTGAACCGCGAGATGAGCTCGGGATCCTCGAGCGCAGCGATGATATCTGCCGGCCGTGATTTCCCGCCCGAGGCTTCCTGCTGACGGCATAGCGCCGTGAATATCTGTTGAAGCCGGGTGTCGGTGAAATCGGCCGGCGCAAGCATCGCCCGCGTCCGGTCCAGCTCTTCGGGGTGTTCTATCAGGTGCTTGAGCACCCATTCCTGCCGCCGCACCATGCCGTCGACGACGGGTTTCGAGCGACCGGGATCGGCCGTCCCGCTCTCCGCCTTGGTGAACGTGCGATTCGCGAACTGGATTTCAAGCGCCCCCGGGTCGGTATCGATCAGCCGTGCAATCATTCTGATGACTTCGCTGCGCGCGACAGGGCTGTGGATCGCCGGGACGAGATCCTTGAATTCGCGAACCAGCCGCTCTTTGACCGCAATCTCGAGCGGCGGCTTCATGCCACGGGTTTTGGTTTCGACGAGGAACGTGTAGATGTCCCGCGCCGCCTCGATCCGGCCGATGAACCCCTCGGCGCCCTCGCGGCGCACGAAGCTGTCGGGATCATCCTTCGGATCGTCGAACGTGATGACTTTCGCCGTCAGAGGCGTGTCGCGCTGCAGGGAAATCGCGCGCACCGTCGCCCGCTGGCCGGCCTCGTCGGCATCGTAACAGAAGTAGACGTTTTCGCCGTTGCGGGCCAGGAGGGCGACCTGTTCCGCCGTGATCGCCGTTCCGAGCGTGGCCACGACGTTCGTGATGCCGGCCTGGACCAGGCTGATGACGTCGAGATACCCCTCGACCACGATCGCGGCGTTCGCGCGCCGGATCGGTTGGAGCGCATCACGGAAATTGAACAGCATCTTCCGCTTGTTGAACAGCTCGGTTTCGGGGCTGTTCAGGTATTTCGGCTCCTCGCCCTTGCCGAGCACACGGCCGCCAAACCCGACGATCCGCCCGTGGGCATCGGCAATCGGAATGATCAACCGGTGCCGGAACGTGTCGTAGCACCCGCTGCCGGTCGCACGCGGCTTGACCAGCCCCGCCTTCTCGAGCAGATGCAGCCGTTCGGCGCCCTTCCCGAGGGCCGTGGCAAGGGCATCCCAGGTGTCGGGGGCATATCCGATGCGGAACCGCGCCGCCGTCTCGGGGGTGATTCCGCGCTGTTTCAGATACTCGCGCGCCTGCTTCCCGCCCGGCTGGTGCAGCTGGGTGGTGTAAAATTTCGCGGCCTCGTCGAGCGCCTGGTAGATCCGCGCCTTTTTCTCGTATTCGGGATCTTTCTCGATGGGGATCGCCACCCCGGCACGCCGCGCCAGTTGGCGGATCGCCTCGGGGAACGTCAGATGCTCGGCTTCCATCAGAAAACGAAACACGTCGCCGCCTTTCGAACATCCGAAGCAGTGGAAAATCTGCTTGTCAGGGACGACATAAAAGCTGGGAGTCTTCTCCTGATGGAATGGACACAGACCTTTGTAGGTTCTCCCGGTATGGGTCAGACGTACGTACTCGCCCACGAACTGGACAATATCAATCCGTCCGCGCACCTCGGCGATGATTGCGTCATTGATCAGGGCCACGCCGCGAGGAATCCCTGCCTTTCAGGGGCAAACCAAAGCCCCCTCGAAGTTGACCGGAATTGTTCAAGGTATCACCGGCTGGAATGAATGTCAACCATTTCGACGGACGACGATCAGGGTCGTGTCGTCTTCGGCCTGGCGATTCCCGGTGACCGCCCGTACGCGCTGGAGAATGCGGGCATGGATCGCCTCGGCTTCGCCGCCGGCTCTGCACTCCTCCCCGACGATGGCCCCGAACCGTTCATAGCCGAGCGCCTGGCCATCGGCACCCCTGGCTTCAACGATGCCGTCCGTATACAGTATCAGGCAATCCCCCGCCGCAAAGGGGGTGCACACCTGCTCGAAGGAGGGCGTTCGGCGGGCGCCAAGAGGAAACGCGCCGTTTTCAATCTGTTGCACCATTCCGTCACAAGCCCGGAACAGATACGGGAAACAATGACCGGCGTTCGCCGAGCGCAGTTCGTGAGTCGCGGTGTCGAGCACCCCGTAGAAGAGGCTCATGAGGCGCTTCTTTTTCACGGTGTCGAACAACATCCCGTTCAGCCGGGTGACGGCCTTCACCGCCTCGAGCGACTCGGCCGGCTCCAGCATGGCAACGCCGCTCTTCGCCATCGCCATCAGCAGCGCCGCAGGCACGCCGTGCCCCGTGACGTCTCCGATGACCATCAGGATATGCCGGTCGTTCACGACGAATGCGTCGAAGAAGTCTCCTCCCAGGTCCGTCATGGCGTCCGACGAGCCGTACACCACATACCCGCCCTGCCGGATCGGCATTGCCGGGAACAGGGCCTCCTGAACGACCTTGCCCACGTGCATTTCCTCGAGATTCCCGATGACGCGGTTGAACGTGGTCCCCAGATCCCCGAACTCGTCGTGGCCGAGCTCCGGCACCTGGTGCCGGAAATCCCTGCGTTCGATCGCCGCCACCCCGGCTGCCAGCTCGCGTATCGGCCAGAGGAAATGCCGGGCAAGGAGAAGGCCGATGAAAAAGGCGAAGCCCCCGCTCGCCAGCGCGATCAGGCCGATCCGGAAGCTGAACGCCCGGATCACGTCATCGATCAGCCGCCGCTGATATATTGCATAAAGTATATAGTCAGGCATTTTTTTCAAGGGCGAGGCCACGACGAGATACGGTTGGCCGCCGATCTGTTCGATATTCGCATGCTGCGTCTCGGTCGAGGAGACCTTGTCGGCCATCTCGCGGATGAAGGGATACTTCGTGTAGTCCCTCGGATACGTGCCGTTCGCGTCCTCCCGGGAAACGATCGCAAGCCGCACCGGGTTCACCGACTCGGGCTGACGTGCGTTGCGCCGCACGAGTCGCAGGAGATACCGCCGGGCGAAGAGCCGCGACCGGTGTACGATCAGCAGCAGGTTTGCCGGCTTGTCCCGGCCGTCCCCCCAGAGCAGGCTCGTATACATCAGATTGCCGGTCTTGCCGAGGATGAACTCCTTGATGCGGTCGTTCGACTCGATGATCTCGCCGAACATTTTCTGCGACCCTTTCCCCGACATGAAATCCGCTACGCTGTCGGTCAGGGTCTCGACCATCACGTCCGACACCTTCGAGCGGAGATCCTCCTCGTTCTGGCCGATCCGAACCTGGAAGATCTTGCGCGCAAGCGTCGGAATCAGCTTTTCGAGGAGATCCCGGCCGTGCCCCGGCAGGGATTTCATCAGCGTCATCCGCCCCCGGGAGTCGACCATGAACATCTGGGCCAACAGATCGGCTTCTTTCAGCCGCTCGTACAGCACATTCACCCGGTCCATTTCTCCACGCTGCACGATCCGGAGACGGGCGATCTTCTGGTACAACTGCTCGAGGGACCGGACAGCGGCCTGGAAACTGTCATCGATGTTCTCGATCAGCCCCGCGAGCTGGCGCATGCGCTCCTGCACCATCACCTGATTGCGGTCCAGGAGGTATTGCGAGCCGAGCAGCATGAGCGCGGTGATCGGGATGGCCGTCGCATACAGGAACAGGGCGACGAGTTTGTGCCGGATCGAAAGCTCCAGCGCCCCTCCAGCGAGATGGATACGCCATGCCCACCAGGTGACGAACACCAGAATCATCCCCGCGAGAAGGCGAAGCGCCACCCGGATGGCGGGATCCAGTCCGGAGTGAAACCGCTTTACGCCCGTCACGACGCGCGCAGCGTCGATCGAAACGATCGCCATCAGCGCCCCGTCATCCTGGTCATGCCGCTGAAACATCTCGCGCAGCCGGACCGCCCGTCGGAAAGCGCCTTTCGCGGGGATCCCTACCCTGCCGGAAACGGTTTTCAGGCCGTGGCTGCCTGCCGGCCGCTCGATGTCGATCAGCGCATATCCCTCGTCTTCGCCTGCATCGCGGTTGAACTGGCGTATCAGCTGCTTCAGGGCGAAATCCCGCGGGATCTGCGTCTCATCGAACCAGGCAATCATTCCGCCGAGGTATTCGTCCGTGGTGCCGCTCTGCTTCCGCCGCTTCCCGGCTCCCCGCTCCTCTCCAGGCATTGCGTAGAAGGCGTTCCAGTAGAAATACCCAGGCCGGCCGCGGAGCTGGACGGGCGTCACATCCCCTTTCCGGTAGACGAGATCCGAGGCATCGATATTCCCGAGCATCGACTGGAACAGGGAGCGGTTCTTGACGATCAGATCACTCCTGCCGGTCCGCTCCGGCTCGACAAGAGCCGCATGGATGCGCTTCCAGGCACTTCTGAACTCCAGATCCCGTCCGGTGTTCCGGATGATCTCCCCGGTCCCGTCGAAAAAACAGACATTGATGAAGCCCAGACGCGCACGCGTGAGCATGGCGGGTGCCTTGTCCATGGCCGCCTGGGAGACCTCATGTTCGCCGATCAGACCGTACAGGGTGTTGAGTTCGCGCTGCAGGTAGAAAAGATCCGTTCCCTCACGTTTCAAGCGGAACAGGTTCCGCTCGATCCGTTCGATGTGGAGGCGGCCGAGACGGGCTTTTTCCTGGGAGGCGATGAACGATTCGCCGAACCCGATCAGGCCGATCGGCAACCCGGCGAAAAACACGACGGCGAGCAGGAACGACCACCCGTCTCCCGCCCGCCTGCGGCTCCCTGAAACTCCTGACATGGGTGCCATTATACCAGAGCCCCCCATCTCGCGGAGCCGGCGGTTGCCGCCATTCGCGGTTGCACTGCCCTGCAATCTGCCAGCGGTGGAACTTCGTTTTGGGTCTGTGGTAGGATATCGTGAGTCAGAATCGTTTTCCATTTGAGGAGTCATCGATGAAGAGCAGACGCATGCTGGGTCTCGTCGTGGCCGTCATTGCCATCGCGTGGCACGGCGCCGTGTTCGCGGCAGCCTCCAATCCCGAAGCCGCGCAGATGTATCAGCAGGCCGAAGAAGCGTTCAAGAACAAGGATATCGAGAATGCCTGCAACCTCATGTTCGAGGCGCTGAAAAAAGAGCCCGACAACGCGGTGTACCGCTATATCTACGCGAAAATGCTGTTTCAGAAGAAAGACTTCCTGACCTCGAAAGAAAACTTCGATATCGTCGCCCGCTCCCGGCCTTCGAAGGAAAAAGAGGCCGATTACAACGAAAAGCTCAAGAATTTCAAGAAAAAGATCAAGGAGCTCCAGGACGGGTTCAACCAGGAAGGGGAAGGCAAGTTCTCCATCTACCTGAAAAACCAGGACAGTCCCGAAAAAATCAAGCTCGCCGTGACCCTGTATCAGGCGTTCCGCCTGAATCCGCCCCTCCGGTACAAGAATTACGAGGAGCTGAAAAAGGCCACCGAGATCTACGAGCAGGCGCTTCAGAAGTCGTTCCAGGGCCAGGAATGGCAGAAGGGGCCGATGCTCCAGCTCGCGTTCCTGTATGAGATCGCCAACAAGAAGGACAAGGCAGCCGAAGTCTACATGCGGGCTCTCGACTACGTGGGCGATCCGAACGAGGAGTATGTCATCACCCATAAGTTCGACTACCTGAACCGGTCGAACAAGGAAAAACTCCTCGACACGATCGAGGCCGGCGACTTTTCCCAGAAGGATCTCGAAGAGCTGATGGGCAGCGGCTCGGAAAAGATCACCGACGAGGAGAAGAAGAAGGTCGAGGATATGATCGCCGAGGCCCGCTCCAAGCTCGAAAACGCCACCTCCGAAGAGGAACGCGAACAGGTTCTCGAGGAGATCAAGGCCAGCATCATCGAGAAACAGAAGAAGGGCGAACTGCCCGGCCAGGGCAAGCTCGAGGAGAAGCTCAAGAAGGAAGGCAAGACGATGGAGGATTACATGAAGGAAAAGGGCCTCTGAGCCTTGTCCGCCCTTCGCCGGTTTCGACAAACGACCCGCTCCAGGCTGCCCGAGCCCGTGAGCGGGTTTCTCCACCAGATCAATATTTTTTCTAATATATAATAGCCCACACATCTGAGGAGCCGTCATGAGAAAAGGAGTCACCCTGGGTCTGTTCGTATTTCTCGCCATGAGCGGTCTGACCGGACATGCGCAAACGGGAGACGGGCCCAGAATCGACCCGACCCTTGCCAAGGTGAAAGATCATCTCCGGGCCAAACAGCCCGAGATGGCCGTCGAACTGCTCCAGAAGGAGTTGAAACGCCAGCCGAACAATGCCCAGTTTCTGTATGCCCTCGGGTATTCGCACGAGATCGCCAGGGAGCCGCAGAAAGCCCTCGAGGCGTTCCGGAAGGCCTACCGTCTGAATCCGACGTTTCCCGGCCTGTCGCTGCGCATCAAGAAGCTGGAAGCGGCTCTCGAGGATGCCGGCGAGGCGGCCGCCGACGAGAAGAATCTTTCGGAGGCCCAGAGGAAAGCCCGGGCGCTCTTCCGCACGGCCCTGAAGGAAAAGGGGCTCGGCAACTTCGACAAAGCCTTCGCCTTGTTTGCCGACTGCGTCGAGCTGGATATCGGATATCTCGGGGGCAACGATCGGGGCATCATCGAGACGGCTCTGAATCATTTTGCCGCGCGCAAGATGGATGCGAAGGATGAGAACGCCCGGCTGTTCCATGCGATCTATCGGTTCTTCCGCGGGGACCGCGAGGCCGCCACCCAGGATCTGAAGGCGTTTCTCGCCACGCAGCCGGCCCGGGAAAACGCGGAGGCCGCTTCCAGGTGGCTGAGGATCATCGATCACCAGCAGAAAACCGAGAGCGAAATGATCGCCACGATCCGGGAGGAACAGACGGTCAAGCCAATCGAGCCTGGCCGGCCATCACGCCAGACGACCTCGAACGTCCCGACCACGGCCCCGGCATCCTCCGCGCCGATTTCCGACGACTCCGCCGCCCCCGTTCCGCGTCAGGCCATGACCAGTGAAGAGGTCAAAACCAATCCTCGTTATGCGCGATATGTCGAGGAGATCGCGGGGGGCGACACGTCCAAGGCAGCGGCTGCCGCCTACAATATCGGCTCTCTCCGGATTTCCTCACCGGAAGCGATCCAGGGCCTCGTGACCTCCCTGGGCTCGGATAACAGGATCCTGAAAGCCACGGCCATGGAAGCCCTCGGAAGGATCGGCGCGCCGGCTGCGGATGCCGTTCCTGCGGTCGTCGGTTGGGTCCAGTCGGACACTCCCTGGATGCAGAACCTGGGGCTCATGGCCCTCGGCAAGATTGCCGCCCAGCCCCAGATAGCCGTTCCGGCCGCCATCAAGTGCCTATCGTCCCAAAACGTCATGATCTCGAACAATGCCCGCCAGGCACTCGTGAAATTCGGCAAGGATGCCCTTCCCCATCTCACCGAAGCCATGACATCCGCCCCGGAAGCGGACAAGCCGCTCTTCGCGCTCGTCATCCGGGCCATCGAAACAGGCTACTGATCGCGTTCAAAAGCGAACCCCCCATCCAGGTCGGATGGGGGGTTCTGTCTCGAGACGGAATCTCAGTTCCGGCGGCGTTTCTCCTCGAGTGAACGGATGTTCAGATCGTTGGCATGGATGAACACCTTCAGAGTGAGCACCTGTTCGGCGCCGGACTTGTCCTTGGCTTTGACCGTGAGACTGCACTCCTTGTCGGCCTCTTCGCCGGCGGCACTCACGTTGGGGGCCCGGAACAGCCAGACGACCGGCTTCGACATCAGCTCATCGGGATCATACGCGATGTACCCGGTGCTCGGCGGCCGGTCCGAACTCGTCGAGAACCAGTCCTTCACTTCGTAAGAAATCTGGCTGACGCCGAACGTATCGGCTTCCGAGAACGTGTTGATGTTGTCCCAGGCGCGGATGTAGAAAAGCAGGCGCGTGTTTTCCTGGCACACGAAGCCCTTTCCGGCGAGGGTCGTATCCGATGCGGTCGAGGCGCCGCCGTTGCCGGCGCTGTCGAGGAACCGGTCGAACAGGGTGGGTTCATACGCGGTGAACCGCAGACTGTCGGTGATCGCCTTGATATCGTTTTCGCTATAGATCGTCGGGCTCGCCGTCTGGTAGGCAGCGAACGAGGGGGCCGCATCGGCGATCTTCGCATCGCCTCCGGCCTTCGTGCCGAAGATGTGATACCGGTTGTTGCGGGTGTCGAAGACGATGACCTGGAGCTCGGGCGGGGTGTTCGCGTCTTCGCATTTGAGATACTTGTACAACTGCCAGGTATACGTGGACAGGCCTCCCGCGGTTGTCGAGGGGATATCGTTCGGAATGCGGTCTTTCAGAGGGGGCTGGTGGTCGTAGACGGTGCCGATCTCGGCTTCCGTGTCGGGCATGACGACCTTTTCGATTACTTTTCCGGCAGAATCGAACGCCCGGATCGGAGCCGACGCCGAGGCGAGCGCGTCGATGGCCGCGTAGGAGGCGCTCTTGTGGCCTGCCGAATCCTCGGTGATCGCGAAGAATTTCAACAGCTTCTCGATGTCCGGCGTTCCCGTCGCGGGATACGTCGCGCCGTGGGCGGCATAGACCGTCGAGAGGGCATCGCCTTCGTTGGCGAAGTGCTGCGGGGCGGGAACGTCGAACAGCGCGGTTCCCTCGACGACCCATGAGCCGCCGCCGTGCATTGTTGAGCCGTCAGCAGGGAGCTTGTTCAGAACGGCCGAGGTGATGGTCGTCGCGCTTGCCGGCACCCATGTCCAGTTCTGGTGGTAGTATGACCCCTTCCATTTTGGAAGTTTCGCATCGCTGAAATCGAGCAGGCCCAGATTGACCTTCTGCATATCGGCAAGATCGTCGACGGTGATGTCGGCCTTGTTCGAAAAGGCGTAGACCGGGTAGGCCATGAAGAGTTTGATGGATTTTTTCATGGCCTCGATATCATGCTTGATCACGGTGTTGTCTTTCGCCGTCAGCGGGGGATCGATCTCGGTGTCGGCGAATGGGTCGGTACCCCACGTGGTCAGCCGGAACGGAACGCTCATACTGGCAGCTCCACACGTGAACACCGGGTCGGAAAGCACCTCGAGCTTCGAGGCGATCGGCGGCCGGGTGTTATACACGCGGAAGGCGGAGAAACCGGAGGAGTTGCTGGGCTTCTTGATGACCACCTTGAGGCCGGCACTGCACTTCGCGACCTTCACGCCGCACTTGGGATCGCCCGCCGCCATGATGTAGGCATCCATCGTGCCGTCCCCGTTGGTGTCCGAAGCGACCGTCACGGTGATCTCTTCTTCCCAGCACCAGAAGAGGTTCGTCACCTCGAAGCCGGCGGCCGGGGCCTTGACCTTGACCTTCGTGGGCATGCCGGCGCCGACGTTCGGCGTATGGAATGTCGCGGTGATCTCCCCGGTGTCGTTTCCAATCCCCTTGTCGTCGGGGTCGCCATCCGGCAGCACGGGCAGGGTGCCGTCGCTCCAGACATTCGGCTCACCGGCAACGATATAGGCCTTGTAATCCCGATTCTCGATCTCGGTCAGCTTGACGTCGAGGTTGTCCATCTGGATGCCGGCCTTCCCGAAAAGATACTTCACCTGCGTGAGATATCCGGCGGGCGGATCGGGAACTTCGGTCGGCTGCGGCTTGATCTTGTCGGCGAAATCGGCGGAATCGTTTGGCAGAGCCTTGTCGAGCTCGCTCAGATCCTCATACGTCTTTCCTTCGAGGGTAACCAGGGCCGAGGCGGAGCCGTAGGCAGCCGCACGGTCGGCCTCGAGGATGGTGACGGCACCGTCCTGCCCGGGCTTCACGAACGCGTTCGTCAGCAGCAGGGCCGGCCCCATGTGGGTCTTGTCCTCGATGAAGGTATTTTCAGCGATATTTCCATTGGACCGGCTGAACGCCTCCGTGACGGATTTCCGGTTCCCCGACACGTCGAAGAACTTGGTCATCGCGGAAAGGGGGAAATACGACTTGCCATTGATGACGGGCGCCTTGGGATCCGGGGGGATGTTTCCCTTGTCGGTACGGGCCACATAATCATACTTTTCTTCGAGCTTTCCCCCGTTGTGATCGTAGGGATCCCAGACGATGCGCATCTTGAGCTGCGTGTTCTCGGGAACGAGGAAGTAGAAGCCCCCGTTCTCCTCGACGATCTTGACCTTCGAGAAGTTCGGGTCGGTGACGTCGGGAACGACGGCGGCCGAGGGCTCCGCCGGCAGTTCGCAGGCAACGGCCGCCCCGCACAGGACGAGGATATTCAATAACACACAATATACAACAGACGGGTACCGGTTCATACTCCCCTCCTCTTTCGCCCCGAGAGATCAGTTGATCTTTCGTGTCAGTTCGATCGTTTTGGTCATGAGTTCGGATCGCCGGCCACGGCCGCCCCGGTGTTCGATCACGGTTCCGCTCGCGATGATCTGGGATGTGAGGACGAACAGCCTCTCGGCCGGCTTTGTGAACGCCGCGATGACGGACATGCTCGCGACCTCGTATTGCCAGTCGGCCGGATTGAGGCCGTGGCTGGTCTGGATGCGGGAATCCCAGGGGATACCGCGGGTGGGATCCGCCGTGCAGTCGCCGATGAAGATCTGCATCGCCCTGGTGCTCTTGACGTTCGGGCTGGGGGCCGCGCCGGCGATGACGGCCTGGAGCGGGCAGTAGCCCTGGAGGGCCATTCCCGAGTCATAGGCCTCCTGGGGGAGGATGCGGCATTTGAGCAGGGCATGCTGAACGCCGGCCTGGGCGAGGAAGTTCGCCTGGAGGAAGTTCACGTTCGAGACGTTCTGCTGCTTGACTTCCTTCCGGAAATAGAACATGCCCGTGGCAAGCGAGAAAACACACAGAACGAAGGTGAGAACGAGGATGATGGCGATGCCCGAGCGGCCGCCCGGGAGGCGGTCACGGGCGGTGGAAGAAACCGGCCGACGTCCGGTCACATGTACCCCCTTCGAGACACCAGATAGAACTGGTTGATATCGGACCAGGAGGTGTTCGGCGTTTTCCAGCGCGTGCGCAGAACGATATCGACGAGGCGGAAGGTTTTCGGAGCTTCGTCGCGGGTCACTTCCTGGATCGGGCGAGTGAACGGGGTGGTTTTTCCGTCGAGATTGTTGTTTTCGCTGCCGCCCGCGCAGGCGCGGAAATCATGCCATGCGAACTTCGGGTACACGACATTCGTCGTCGTGTTCTCGTGCCGGTAGACCCACACCTTGATCTCGATCTCGTTTCCCTCGAAGGACGGCACATTGACGGGATATTCCACTCCATCGGCCGGGAAGTTCTCGGGATCGAGAACGTACATCCAGCGGTTCATCTCTTCTTTTGCCAGGTTCGCTGCGACGCCTTCGACTTTCTGCATGCGGGACGCCGTGTTCGAGGAGCTCATCAAACCGAAAATGGGCAGCATCGCGAACGTCATGATGGCGACGGCGATGATCACCTCGGCGAACGTCGTTCCCCGCCTCTCGTGCCGCATCACAGATCCTCGACTTTCACGTCGACTTTCGCCCCCGTCCGTTCGATGACCTTCGTGTTCGGATACTGATCCCGCATCGGATGCCGCAGTTCGACGACGATGCTGACGAGCTTCGTGCCCGAAGCGTCATCGACGTCGAAGGGCTCCAGGTTCAGGGCCACCGAAGTGAGATTTTCCATCAGCACTTTGCCGTTGAACAGGGGCTCACCGGTATTGGTGCCGGAGTCGAGTGTCTTCGTGTAGACGAGTTTTCCGCCCGACATCGCGACCGTGCTTTTGAAACACGCTCCGGTGCTGGGCGTATCGGTGCGGAAGGGAATGCCGATGTACCATTCGGCAAGGACGGCGTCCGTCTGGGTGGTGCCCTGGCGGATCTTCATCGTTTTTTCCTCATCGACGACGACGGAACCGATGCTGATCGTCGTCTTGTAGGAAGCGCGCTGCATCTCCTCGCGCAGGAAGGTCAGGCCGTTGCGGGCCTCGGTCTGCATCGCCAGCGACCAGTTTGCCTGCTGGAACGAGCGAACGACGCCTCGGTAGAGCTTGTACACGCCGGTGAGAAAGATCGTCAGCACGGATGCCGCGATCAGAATTTCCAGAAGCGTGAATCCTCTTCCTGTCCGTTGCATCGTCGCCTGAAGCCTCTTCTGAGCAAGTCTATACTCTCATTCTAACAGACGTACCCAGGGAGTTCCACCATCCGCGGGAAAACGCTTCGAGAATTTCCGTGCTCGTCCATCTTTTTTGCGTTCATAGCATGTCTGCCGGTAAGACGCGGGATTCGTCCGGAGGGTTCGGGATTTCGAAGCTGCTTCCGGGAAAGAACCGGCGGGAGGTCACGTTCCCAGCAGGGCCCGCATCCGCTCGATCTCCGGAAACGCGGCGGCGCAGGGCCCCGGATGCAGGGCATCCGCCGCCCCGGCGGCCATGGCCCAGAGAGAGGCCTGACGCCAGTCCATTCCGTTCGCCCGTGCCCAGAGCAGGCCGGCAAGAGCCGCATCCCCCGAGCCGACGGCACTCACCTCGCGCACGGGCGGGGGTTCGAGCCGCCAGATACGGGGGGGATCCCAGGCCAGCGCCTGGCGGGGGCCATCCGTGATCAGGGCCCCCCAGACCCGGGCTTCGATGAGCCGGCGGAAAAACGCTTCGGTGTGAGCCTCATCGAACGGATCGATGCCGAAGGTTTCACGCGCCTCGTCGCGATTGTGCTTCAGGAAAAAGCCGCCGACCTGCAACGCCTGGCGAAGCGGCTCCCCCCGGCCATCGAGATACAGCTCGCAGGGGTGGCTCCGGCACCGCTCGATGGCCCGGCGGTACAGATCCCGGTTCGCCCGGCCCGGAATCGTGCCGGACATGGCGACGAACGAGGTCCTGGGAAGCTCTGCCTCGAGTGCTTCGAGAAAGGCCTGGACTTCGGCTTCAGCAAGCTCCTCCCCGTCCTCGATCCACCATGTCTGCGACGAGGGCCGTTCGACGACCATGTTGATCCCGACGCGGGTTTCGGCCTCTGTCGGCACCAGCAGGGCCGGCACGCCCTGCTCTTTCAGCCGCTGCCGGATCTTGTCGCCGTTCGGACCGCCGGCGAACCCCATCGCAAGCGCCGGCCGGCCGAGGGTTTTGAGCATCCGGGCAACGTTGATTCCCTTGCCTCCGACCGTCCAGTCGATGAACCGACAGCGGTGCCCACCCTGGGCCGGCGGTTCGGGGGCATGGATGATGTAGTCGAGCAGCGGATTTGGCGTGACGGTGAGGATCATCGGCGACTCCAGAGGGGGCGGGGAATTCTTGCAACAGGCCACATTCTACAGTAGACTGCACGGCATGCACAACGCCGCCGTCATCCTCGTTTTCCACGGGTCCCGCCACCCCCTCGCGGGACCGGAAGCCGCCGCCTTCACCGCCCGCATCCAGGCCCTCGATCCGCATCAACTGATCGGGCATGGGTTCCTGCGCGAATGCTCTCCCAGCCTCGAACAGGCGATCGAGTCGGCCGTCGTCTCGGGCGCCCAGACGGTGCGGGTGCTGCCGGTGTTCGCCGTCACGGGATCCCATACGACAAAAGATATCCCTGACATTATAAATCAAATGATATTCAAACACCCCGGCGTCACGTTCCTCCTCGATCCGGTGCTGGTGCAGACCCCCCAGTTCGAGCGATACGTCCTGTCGCGGCTCACGGAGGCCTGACGATGTCCAAGACCGCCGTCGCCCTTTCCGCCCAGCAGCTCCGGCGCGCCCTGGTGTATCACGCGCTGCTGACGATCGTCCTGGCCGCCGGCGCCGTGTTCGGCTTCCTGCACGGTCTGAACCAGTCGAGGGCCGAGATCCTCGTCCCGATCACCTTTCACGGGGTGACCGATGCGCCGACCCGGCCCTGGGAAATCACCTGGAGCGATCTGACGGGTTGGCTCGAGCGGCTGAAACGGCATGAGTATACGGCGCTCGAACCGGCGAGTTTTTCCGCCTGGCTCTCGGGCTCCATCCGGGGGGGGCGCCGGTTCCTGCTCACCTTCGACGACGGTCTCGAAACCTCCGCGGCCGCGATCCGGCGGATCCGGAGTGAGTTCGGCATCGGCTCGGTCCTGTTCATCACGACGGATCTGATCGGCCAGCCCGGGTATCTCACCTGGGACGGCCTGCGGGCCCTCGCCTCGGAAGCGGGCTGCCTCGTCGGCCTGCATGGGCTCCGGCACATCGAGCCTCCCAAGATCGTCCAGACAGGCGGGAATCTCCTCACCGAAACGCTCACCGCGAAAGAGGAGCTCGAACGGCAGCTCGTCGCCTCGGTCACCTGGTATGCCTACCCGTTCGGCGAGTATGACACCGTTTCCCGCAACTGCATCGCCTCGGCAGGCCTCGAGTTCGGCTTCACGATCGACGGCGAGGCCGTCACCCGGACAACGGACCGGCTGCTTCTGCCCCGCGTCATGTATCTGAAGGGTGTCGAACAGGCTGGCGGGCCGTCGATCGCCGACTGGACCCCTCCGCGTGGCGCGAGCACCGGTTCTCTGCACATCACGCTTGCCATTTTCGTCGGGCTGATGGCCCTGCGCAGCGCGATGCGGTTCATCATGCTGCGACGGCTCCAGCGCGCGCACGCAGGCGCATCGCCCACCGCGTGAGCGGGTCGGGGAAACAAGCGGGAGGGGGAAGGCAGGACGGCCTGTAAGCCGGGTTCTGTACCCTTGCGGGCGTCGATCATCTATCTTGGATGACGGTTACCCGCCACCTCGAGCGGCCAACCCGGGGTCGGGCGGGGCTGGCTACCCCTCCCCCTGTTAGGCCTTGCTCCGAACGGGGTTTTCCAGGCATCGCCGTCACCGGCGACCCGGTGCGCTCTTACCGCACCATTTCAACCTTGCCTGATCCCGTTGCCGGGCCATCGGCGGTATGTTTTCTGTTGCACTTTCCGTCCCTCCGCGATTCCTCGCGGAAAGCCTGGGCGTTACCCAGCGTCCTGCCATGCGGAGCCCGGACTTTCCTCATCCCGAGCGAGTCGGGACGCGATCGACCGGCCGTCCTGCCGGTCCGGATCATACCTCATTCGGATGGGGTATGTCTATCGTCGGATGAAAGATCGCCCGGAAGGCGGGTGGCGCTGCCCTCGATCCGCACGTTCCGGCGGGTGCCGAGCAGCCACATCCAGAAACCGGCGCTGCCGGCCGGATAGATCGGCTCTTTTTTGCGGCGCGTAAAGCCGCACCGGTCACAGGAATAGAGGCGACGGCGCAGGCCAAGTGTGTTGTGGCCCGGCTCCTTGAGAATCTCGAAGGCGGTGCGGAGCGAGCCGTTGCACCTCGGGCACCGCTCGACGAAAAACACCATGTAGCAGAGGAATCCCCCCACCAGAAGGGCAAGCAAAATCTCCTTCGAGCTCCAGAGGAAGCCGAACAGATCGAACGTCCCGGTCGCGGCAGGCAGGCTCTGGTTCTCGCGCCGAAGCTCGTCGAGCAGGGTGCGCTTGATCGTCAGGATCCCCTCGAGGAATCCTCGCCCGTCATCGTTCTCGGCGTTTCCGGGCAGAATCACCTGGTTGAGGATCTTTTCACCCATCTCGCGGGTGATCAGGTATTTCAACCCGATCCCGACCCGCAGGCTGAACTTGCCGTTCAGGGAGTCGCGGGGCAGGGCCGCGTAGAGCAGAATCCCCCGCTTATCCATGCCGATCGAGCGGATCCAGTCGGTGAAAAAGGTTTCGATCCGCTTTGAATAGTCATCGATATTTTCCAGGACTTCGGTTTTCACGAGGATCCGGATGCGGAGACTCTTTTCGATCTCCGCGCAGGCATCGATGATCTGCAGTCTGACAGGCTCCTTCAACAGGAGCGCTTGATCCGAGAGGTAGCGGTCGGCCGGGGGCGGGGCCGCTTCCGGCTCGCTCGCCGTCTGGGCCATCGCAGGCAAAGCCCCGAACCAGAGCGCGAGCACCAGGGCCAGGCAGATGACCGAGCGCACCGCGCACCCATTCCCGAGAGAGGGGAACCGGCGGAACGGGGCGGGGAACGCGGCAGGCAGGCTTCGGATCATCTCGCGAGGCTTCCGGGCTCAGCGCAGCCCATCGACGATGCCCACCCAGCGGACGAGCACGCCGCAGTGCGGGCACGGCTCGGCACGACTCGTGCCGGCGATGGAGTTGATGTATCCCGCGGAAAGACTCATGCCGCAGGAGGGGCAGCCGGACTTGTCGGCATCCCAGATCGCTTTTCCCTTCGTCTTGTGACGGATCTCCTCGTAGAGTTCGAGATCGCTCGCGGGGAGCTTGAGCGAGGTCTGGCGCTTCTGGGTGCGCTGGAGGTCGGCTTCCTGCTGGAAGCCTGCGATCTCGCCGGAAAGCTGTTTCTTCACGTCTTCGAGATGCTGCTTGCGGCCACCGAGCAGCTTGGCCGATTTCGCAACGTCCTTTTCCAGGGTCTCGAGCTTTTCCATGTCTTCGAGGATGCGGCTCTCGACGTCGCCGAGCAGCTCGCGGTTCCGCTCGAGTTCTTTCTGCATCGCCATGTAGGCGTTCGGCGTGAGGCCGGCGGATTTGAGCCGGAGGTCGGCGGTCTGGATCTTGTCGGTGAGGTCGGCGGCCTCTTTCTCGGTGGCGCGCTTGCGCAGTTGGAGCTTCTCGCGCAGCATCTCCTTCTTGCGAAGGAGCTGTTCCTCCTGGCCGACCTCCTGTTCCATTTTCCGGATCTTGTCCTTGTGTTGCCTGATGCGGATCTCGAGATCATCGGCGGCAAGATCGAAGGCCTGGATGGCGAGTAACGCGGTGCAGTCCTGCATGGCTCCTCCTCTCGATTCCGCCCGGGAAATGGCGCTGCGGTAGCCTAGCAGATGGCCCGAACCCTGTCAACCCGGGGATTCCCCTCTATTGACGCTGTTTCTCCCTCCATGGTATGATCTCTTTTTCACTTCCGGAGGTAGTTCCCATGTCACTCCCCCCCGTTCTCGCCATCGTCGGCCGGCCCAATGTCGGCAAATCTTCACTGCTCAACCGCATCGTCGGGTACCGCCACGCAATCGTCGATCCGACGCCGGGCGTCACCCGCGACCGCAACTACGCCGAAGCCGTCTGGAACGGCCGGCATTTCTGCGTCGTCGACACCGGCGGCCTCGATCCCGACGATCAGCAGCCGCTGATGCAGGCCATCCGCTCCCAGGTCGATTTCGCCCTCCGGGAAGCGGCCGCGATTCTGTTCGTGTGCGATGCCCGTGACGGCCTGCACGGCGATGACCGGGAAATCCTCCGGCTGTTGCGCAAGAGTTGCCCCGACAAGCCGCTCTACGTGGCCGTGAACAAGATCGACAATCCGGCCGAGATCGACGTGCTCACCGCCGAGTTCTACGCCCTGGGCGTCGACCGGCTGTTCCCCGTTTCGGCAGTGCACGGCATGGGCGTGGCCGACCTGCTCGACGTCCTCGTCGAGCCGTTCGAACGGAAAACCGAAACCGAAGAAGTGGAGAGTGCGCCTCTCGAGCGCATCGCCATCGTCGGCAAGCCGAACGTCGGCAAATCCTCGCTGTTCAACCGCCTGCTGGGCCAGGACCGCTCGATCGTCGACAACGTCCCCGGCACGACCCGCGATGCGATCACGGTCTCCATCGACCGGAAAGGACGCACCTACCGGTTTATCGATACCGCCGGCCTGCGCCGCCCCGCCCGCCAGAAAGACAACGTCGAGTTCTTTTCGGTATTCCGCACCCTCGACGCGATCCAGAAATCCGATCTCGCCGTGCTCGTTCTCGACGCCTCGGAAGGCAAGATCACCGAACAGGACAAGCGCATCGCGGGCCGCGTCGTCGACGCCGGCTCGGGCTGCGTCATCGTCTGGAACAAATGGGACGTCGCCGACAAAACCGCCCGTCCCTGGGACGACCTGCTCGAAGAGACCCGCAAAGCGTTTCCGTTGCTGAACTTCGCCCCGGTCACCACGACCTCGGCCCGCACCGGCCAGCGCGTCGACAAGCTGTTCGATCTTCTCGACCGCGTCCAGGAAACCGGCCGCCACCGCATCACGGACGAGCGCCTCCGGCAGATCCTTTATGAGGCCGTCACGATTCAGCCGCCCTCCCCCATCGCCGGCCGGCCGGTTCATCTCAAGAACCTGCGGCAGCTCAACGGGCCGCCGATCGTGTTCCGCGTAACCACCTCCGATCCGAAACACGTCCACTTTTCCTATCAGCGGTATCTGCTGAACCACATCCGGCAGGAGTTCGCGTTCGAAGGGTGGCCGGTCCGGCTCTCCGTGGCGCGCTGAGCGACGATGCAAAGCATTCCCTGGCAAGCGATAGCGGCGGGATATATATTTGGGTCTATTCCATCCGCCTATCTTCTCTGCCGGCTCGTGTATGGCATCGACATTTTCGAGCACGGCAGCAAAAACATGGGCGCGACGAACGTGCACCGGGTTCTCGGCACAAAGCCCTTCGCCCTGACGCTTCTGCTCGACATCGTGAAGGGGTTCGCGGCGGTCCTGCTCTCGATGCGGCTGTTCGCGACCCCGGAAACGCTGGTCCCGACCGGCCTTGCCGCCGGCGCGGCGGCGATCGCCGGGCACACGCTCTCGGTCTGGGTGCGGTTCAAAGGCGGAAAAGGCGTGGCAACCGGCCTGGGCGTGTTCCTGGCCCTGGCCCCGAAGGCCTCGATCGCGGCGATGGTCGTCTTCCTCGCCGTTCTCGTTCCGAGCGGCTTCGTCTCGCTCGGTTCGATCGCGGCGGCCGGCGCCCTCCCCTTCCTCATCCATGCGTTCAACGAAGGCGGCGATGCCTGGAGCCCCTGGTTCGTCGGGTTCTCCGCGTTCGTCGCCCTGTTCGTGATCTACAAGCACAAGGCGAACATCCAGCGTCTGTGGATGGGCGAGGAGAATGCCCTGGCATCCGGCTCCGAACCCTCTCCGCGCACGGAAACCTGACGAAGGGAGCATCCCACCATGAACATCGGCGTCATCGGGGCGGGTTCCTGGGGAACCGTCCTCGCCACGCTCCTCTCGAAGAAGGGCAACGAGGTCACCCTGTGGGCACGCGAGCCCGAGGTCGTCGCCGGCATTCGAAACCGGCGCCGGAACCCGTTCTTCATGAACACCCTCGAGCTGCCCCCCGAGCTCGGGGTCACGGATGACGCGGACGAGGTCGCTTCCCGGGCAGAGGCTCTCCTGTTCGCGATTCCCTCGATGCATCTGCGCGGGATGGCCCACCGGCTCGGCCGCCATCTGGCCCGCATGAAAGGTATCATCAACGCCGCCAAGGGTTTCGAGCCCGCCACCGGCAAGCGGCTGAGTGAGATCCTGGTCGAGGAGGCCGGGGTCGCTCCGGGCAGCGCCGACGATCATGTCGCGATCATCTCGGGTCCGAATCTCGCCGGCGAACTCGCCGAAGGCAAGATCGGGGCGACGGTCGCCGCCTGTCCCGACACCGGCTGGGCCCAGACGGTCCAGGAGCTGCTTTCGACCGAGCAGTTCCGCGTCTACCGCCACACCGACCGCGCCGGGGTCGAGCTGGGCGGCACGCTGAAGAACGTCTTCGCGATCGGGGCCGGCATCGTCGACGGTCTCGGTCTCGGTGACAACGCAAAAGCCGCCTATCTCACACGCGCCCTGCACGAGCTGGTCCGGCTCGGCACCCGGCTCGGAGGCCGCCCGACGACGTTCTACGGCCTTTCGGGCCTGGGCGATCTCATGGCCACCTGCTCGTCTCCCCTTTCCCGCAATCACCAGCTCGGCCAGGCGCTTGCGCGGGGCCAGACGCTCGCCGAGATCTCCGGCAGCAGCCGCATGGTGATCGAAGGGGTCGAAACGGCACGCATGGCGGCCGAATGGGGGAAAAAACTAACCATTCCCCTCCCGATTACCGAAGAGATATGCAGGGTTCTCTTCGATGGGCTGCCCCCCCGGGAAGCCGCCCGCAACCTCATGACCCGTTCACTGAAGGACGAAGAGGCCTAAATACCTCGCGGGAGCTGTATTCATGCGCCGGAATCTCATCATCGCCGCCTCGATCTTCGGGCTCGCCCTGTTCCTGGGCATCTTCTTCTGGGGCATCATCAGGCTCCAGGGAACGGGCGGCACGCCGTCCGTCACCCGCCCGTCCCCCCAGATGCAAGCGCAGCCGCAGCCCCCCCTTCCGGAGACACCCATGACGACCAGCACGTCCGCACAACCGGTCACCCGCTCTCTCGACGTCACGTTCGATTTCGGCACCGAAAAACTCGAACTCGGCCAGAAACAGCTGCTCCGCGTCAGCCGGCCGAATGCCGCCGAGCCGCCTCTCGTCGAGATCAATAGCCAGCTCGCCGAGTCTCTCGTGGCCAACCTGAAGGATCCGGCAGGCGCGGGAACGACCGAACCCGCCCGCCTCATTGCAGGCCGCAACGGGAATCCGCAGCGCATCGCGCGCGGCCTCGGCGCACGCCTCATCGACCGCGAGCGCACCCTGATGATCCTGAAGGAACGCGCCTCCCGAGCCGCCGATGCGCCGTCCCTGACGATTCCCGTCGCCTTCAAGGCGGATGAAGGAGCCGAAGGCTTCGATGCCCAGCGACAGAAACTCGGATTCACCGTCTGTCTCGGCCGATTCGAAACCCTCCACGCCGACCATGCCGACGACGAGGCCCGTAACGAGAATCTGCGCATCGCCGCCGAAAAGTGCGACGGCCTGATCATCCAGCCCGGTGAGGAGTTCAACTTCGACAAAGCCGTGGGCCCCCGCGTCGCGAAGAACGGTTTCAAGATGGCCGGCGTCATCTCGAACGGCCGCGTCATTCCCGGCATGGGCGGCGGCGTCTGCCAGGTCAGCACGACCCTCTATCGCACCGCACTCCTCGCCAACATGAAAATCACCGAGCGCCACAACCACTCGATCTACGAAGGCATCCCGTATGCCGATCGCGGCCTCGATGCTGCGATCTCCTGGGGCTCGAAGAATTTCCGGTTCGTCAACACGCTCGGCATTCCCCTGCTCATCTCCTGTCACGGCGGAAACGGCCGGGTCCACGTCTCGCTCTATGCTCCCAGCCAACCGTTCGACAAGGTTGAAGTGCTGACCCGGAACGAAAAGCCGATTCCCTTCCCGACGCAGGTCAAGAAAAGCAAAAAACTCAAAGGCGGAGACAAGCGGATCGCCCGGCCGGGGGTCACGGGGTATACGATCGATGCCTATCGCATCGTGACCCAAGGCGGGTTTAGCCGCGAGGAAAAGCTCTCCAGCGACAATTATCTCATGTTCCCGCAGGTCGAGGAGATCAGCAACTGATGCGCTCGTCAACAACCGTCATCCGTCCCGCAAGGCCGTGGCTCGCCGCGGCCCTCGTTCTTTTTTTCGGGCTGACCATCCTTCCCGCATGGGGCCTGGAGTTCGCGAACTTCGTCGCCCGCGGCTACGAAGGGAAGGGCGAACTCGAGTTCATCATGCCTGAAGACCTCCTCCTGGGCCCCTCCGGCGAGATCATCGTCGCGGACCAGAAGAACAACCGCATCCAGATCCTCACCCCCGAAGGATTGTTCAAGCGGTTTCTGACGATCACGCCCAAGACCCCCGGGGTCGCCTCGTATCTCGCGGACCTGACCGCCACGCAGACGGCAAGCCTGTTCCCGCCGGAAAAGAAGCGCGAATCCTCTTCCTCGAAGGCCCAGAAGCAGCCCGAACCGCCCGCCCCGCCCGGGCCCCGGCTCGACAAGCCGGTCGGTCTCGCGCTCGACGGAAAGGGCCATCTGTTCGTCGCCGGCTCGGGAACCGGTCATATCTGGGTGTTACGGCTGTCCGACGGCGCCCTGCTCGGGGTAATCGGCCGGTTCGGCCGCCTGCAGGGCCAGTTCGACACCCCGCTCGACATCGACGTGCGCGCGGACGGCTGGCTTGCCGTTGCCGACTCGGGCAACCGGCGCGTCCAGATCTTCGATGCGAACCGCAAATTCGTCCGAGAAATCCATTACAAAGAAGAAACCAAGAAGAAAGAGCTGCGTTCCCTCGCCCCCCGGGGCGTCTGCTGGCTGCCCACGGGCCATCTCGCCGTCTCGTATCCGAGCTTTCACCAGATCGTCTGCTGGAACACGAACGGGGCGGTCGTCTGGCGCTACGGCGCCCAGGGCAACGCCAAGGGGGAGCTGAACGAGCCCTCGTACATCGTTCCCGGCCCGTCGAACCATCTCTTCATCGCCGACAGCCGCAATCACCGGTTCGTCGAAATCACGAACAACGGTATGTACGTGAAAAACTACCCCGTCGGACGGGGCTCGGCGCCGGGCCGTCTCTTCTGGCCGCGCGGCATGGCCCTCACCTCGGAAGACACGCTGATCATCAGCGATCAGGGGAACAGCCGTGTCCAGTTTTTCCAGCCGAGCCGCGCCGCGATGATCCTGCGCGAAGCCAAGACCCTCGCCAACCGCGACCAGTGGGATGAAGCCTATGTGCGGATCGAGCAGGTGCTCAATCTCCAGCCCAATGATCCCGATGCGCGCGCCCTGATGGTCAATGCCCTGCATTTCTTCGGCGACCGTGCCATGAACAAGGGGAACTTCGAGCAGGCCGAGGAGTTCCTGCGCCGCATCCTGATCTACAGCCCGAGCGATCCGAACGTGCAGAAAAAGCTCGACACGATCTTCTGGGCATCGAACAAGGACTTGATCGGAAACTTCGTTTTTGGCATCATAGCCGTCATCGCCGCCCTCATTCTGTTCTGGATCGTCAAGACGACCCTCAGTCGCCTGATTTTCGGACATCCCTAGGAGCGCTCGTGTCACACCCTCAGAAACACATCCGCAACTTCTGCATCATCGCCCACATCGATCACGGGAAATCGACGCTCGCCGACCGTCTGATCGAAACCACCTCCACCGTCAGCAAGCGTGAGATGAAGGACCAGCTCCTCGACTCGATGGATCTCGAGCGGGAGCGCGGCATCACGATCAAGGCCCAGTCCGTCCGCATGATCTACCATGCCTCCGACGGGCAGGAGTACATGTACAACCTGATCGACACCCCCGGGCACGTCGATTTCTCGTATGAAGTCTCGCGTTCCATCGCCGCCTGCGAGGGTGCCGTGCTCGTCGTCGACGCCAGTCAGGGGGTCGAAGCCCAGACGATGGCCAATGTCACGCTGGCGCTGGCCGGCAATCTCGAAATCCTGCCCGTGATCAACAAGATCGACCTTCCGGCGGCCGATCCCGACAAGGTGCGCAAGGAGATCGAGAATCTCATCGGCATCGACTGTTCCGACGCCCTGCTCGTCTCGGCCAAAGAGGGAATCGGCGTTCCCGAGCTGCTCGAAGCGATCGCGAAACGGTTTCCGCCGCCCAAGGGCGATCCCAAGGCCCCGCTGCGCGCCCTCATCTTCGACGCGAAATACGATTCCTACAAGGGCGTCGTCGTTTACTGCCGCGTCGTCGACGGCTCGTTCAAGACCGGTGACCGCATCAAGTTCGTCTCGACGGGATCGGAGTTCGAGGTGATCGAAACCGGCGTGTTCACGCCCAAGCCCCTCCAGGTGCCCGAGATATCGGCCGGCAATGTCGGGTATTTCTGCGCCACGATCAAGGAGATGGGCCACGTGCGCATCGGTGACACGATCACCAACGCCGGCAAGAACGTCGTCGTCGAGCCGATTCCCGGCTTCAAGGAAGCGAAGCCGATGGTGTTCTGCGGCCTGTATCCAGTCGAGGCGAGCGAGTTCGACGAGCTGCGCAACGCGCTCGAGAAGCTGACCCTGAACGATTCCAGCCTCTCGTTCGTGCCCGAAAACTCGGTGGCCCTCGGGTTCGGCTTCCGGTGCGGCTTTCTGGGACTGCTGCACATGGAGATCGTCCAGGAGCGGCTCGAACGGGAATACAACCTCGAGCTCGTCACGACGGCCCCCAACGTCATCTACCAGGTGCGCACCAAGGACGGCGTCGAGATGGAGATCGAGTCGCCGGCGAAGCTGCCCGACTCGACCCAGGTCGAGGAGGTTCGCGAGCCGTTCGTCCACACCACGATGTTCATGCCCAAGGAGTTCATCGGGACGGTGATGGACCTGTGCACCGAGCGCCGGGGCATGATGAAGCACATGGAATATATCTCGGAAAATCGCGTCTCGATCTCGTTCGACCTGCCGATGTCCGAGATCATCGTCGACTTCTACGACAAGCTCAAGAGCCGCACGCGCGGCTATGCGTCGATGGATTACGAGCCGATCGGGTTCCGGACGGCCGATATTATTCGCGTCGATATTCTGGTCAACCAGGAGCCCGTCGACGCCCTCTGTTTTCTCACGCACCGCGAGCGGGCCGAGCGCCGGGGCCGGACGATGATCGAGAAGCTGCGGAAGCTGATTCCGCGGCACCAGTTCCAGATCCCGCTCCAGGCGGCGATCGGGGCGAAGATCATCGCCCGCGAAAATATCGCTCCATATAGAAAAGACGTCATCGCGAAGTGCTACGGCGGCGACATCTCCCGCAAGCGCAAGCTGCTCGAGAAGCAGAAGGAAGGCAAGCGGCGCCTCAAGATGGTCGGCAACGTCGAGATCCCGCAGGAAGCCTTCATGGCCGTCCTCAAGGTCGAGGACGACTGATCCCATCGGCCGTATTCCCGCCTGACGCCGGAAAGATCGGAACCGAAGGGGCTACGGCAAAGGGTTTCCCTCCGGAGTCCCTGGCTCGCCCCGTCATGCGCCGGGTTGATGAACCCGTCCGATGGTGATCACGGCCGCCACGGCTCAGGATTCGGGGATGTAGTAGGCGGAGGCGCCCGAGCAGTAGTCGCAGACGAGGTGGGCATCGTCGCGAGCAAGAAAGGACTCGCGGCAGGTGGGGCAGATGCGGGCCGGCAGGATCGGCTCCTTGCCGAACCTCTTCACCTGCACCCGCTGCATGCCGAGAACGTTTCGGCCCTCGCGGGCGAACTCCTCGACGACGAGCTTCGCCGATGCCTCCCGGCTCTTGTTGTCGGGAACATGGCGGGTGCGGCGGAAGAACCGCGCGAGCTCGGGAGTGCGCGTTTCATCGATCCGATCGAGGTCGACGAACACCCGTACACCCGTTCCATTGTCTCGGTTATAGACGGTCAGGGCATACCGCCCGATCTCGTCGTGCAGCTTCAGATACCTGACGCCGAGGGTGCAGCCGAGCATCACCTGCAGGCAGTCGGGAAGACAGGTCGAAGTTTCACAGACCGCATTCAGCTTTCCCTTCGCAGCTTCGCCGAGCACCTCGACGGCATATTGAACCATAGCGACACCGATATAAATCCCGGGCGCTCGTTTCGTGTGGAAGGCGTAGACGCGTTCGACCGTTTCCTCGAAGGTTTCATGACCGCTCATCGGATGTTCCCTCCTCGCTTTCCTTCTTCAGGCGTTCCAGGGAGCTGCGGGCGGCGCGCCGGACATCGCGGGAGTTTTCCGCATCGGCCATCTTGTGCAGCGCGAAGATGATCTCGGGCTTCTGTCCGAAGTTCGCCATGGCTTTCGCGAGCGCGTACCGGACCTCATCCGAGGGATCCTGGATGAGACGCAGGATCGCCGGAACGGCCTCCTCGTCGCGACGTTTTCCGAGGGCGGCGACGGCGCTGGAACGCACATACTCATGCTTGTCCGAAAGAGCCTTGATCAGGAGGTTCCCGGCTTCCCCGCCGGCGAAATCGCCCAGGGCGTTGGCCGCGCAGCCGCGCACGTTCGGGCTTTCATGCGCCAGAGCAGCTTCCAGCTTCTCGAGCGAATCGCTCCCGGCTCCACCGGCGAAGATCGAGCTGAACTGCCTCGCCGCGTCCTCCGGCATGCGCGGCGTCGGCCGTGTGCCGGGAGAGGAGGCCGTTTTCGGCTTTTTCCCGCCCTTTCCGGCCTCATGGAGCCAGCTCATCAGCTCGGTGTCGAGCCGCCGGGAGGCTTCGATGAGGTCGTCGAGCAGACTCAGATCGTCGACATTCATCAGGGCCAGCGATGCCTTGAAGCTCGTTTCGGCATCCTCGTCCCGCAGCGCCTTCCGCAGCATACCGACGGCCTTGTCATTCTTGATCTGGGAAACCACGTCGATCAGGACCCGTCGGACATCCGCGGTCGCCGTTTCGAGGCGCTTGCCAAGCTCATCGAGCACCTCGTCGCTTCCGAGGCCGCCCAGGGCCTTGCCGACCGAGAACCGGACGACCTCGCTCGCATCGGCCGCCTTTCCGAGCAGGGCGGCAACCGCGCGCTTGTCGCCGATCGTTCCCAGGGCATACGCGACGGAGGAGCGAACGAACTCGTTCGTGTCGCCGAGAGCTTCGATCAGCGCCTCGACGGTGTGTTCCCCGCGCATCTTGCTGAGAGCGGCGGCGGCCGAATACCGAACCGCGACGTTCTCGTCTTTCAGCGCAGCCAGAAGCGGCGCACTTCCCCGATCGTCGCCCGCATCACCCAGCGCTTCTGCCGCGAGATACCGGACCGACTCGACCTCGTAGGGGTTGCCGAGCGTCTCGACAAGCGTCGGAATCACATCCGGATCGTTGAGGCCGATCGCCGCCTTGGCGGCCATCTTGCGGAGCTGCTGATCGTTGTCCTTCAACCCCTTCATCACCAGTTCCCGGCGCGGAATCGGCGTGCCGTCCGGCTGGAAATACTCCTTGGGCAACAGATCGATCTTGAAAACCGTGAGCTCGCGATACTTGAAGGGATTCGCCTCCTGGACCACCTCGAGCGCCGTCGAGGCACTCAGAGCCCCGTCTGCTGCTGATGCCGCTTCGGCAGGTCCCTCACCTGGCGGGACATACCCGGAAGCCCGGATTTCCTGAAGCAGCCGGACGTCGTTCCGATGGGTGATATCCATCAACGGCTCGATTCCGCGCGGGTCGCCGATCTTCCCGAGGGCTTCGGCAGCCGCCGCAGAGAGGCCCAGATCGGGCTCATACAGGATCTCGACGAGGGTTGGGACGGCATCGTTGAGCATCAGATCGGCCGAACGCCGGATCGCCTCGAAGCGCTCCGAAAGGGGGGAGGAGAAGTTGCCCATGATCGTGATCAGCTCTTCGGGACCGGCGATTTTCGCCGGGGGAAGCTGGACATTGGGCTTCCCGGGCAGGGCGGAATCCTCGGTCAGCGGAGGCATCTGGACCTGGGCTTTCGGTGCCTGCTCGTCGGCAGGAGCGGTCTGCGCCTCGCCGGATGGCCCCGGCATCTCCTGGGTCGGGAGGGAGCCCGGCGTCGGCTCGCTCGCATCAGCTGCCTCGTCTCCGGCAGGTTCGGGGCGCTTGGGAGGCTCGAACGCCTTCGGCCATACCTGCGGCTGCTCCCCGTCCGGAACCGGCGCAGGGGCCGGCCGCGCCTTCCGGGCAGCTCGCCAGTGCAGGATCACCCGGATGACGATGATGGCGACGAGAACGGCAAAAAATCCGAGAATGACGACGTCGATTGCAGGCATCAGGTTCCCTTATCGGCCATCTGTGGAGTTTCGTTTATCCTCCACGATTGATAGCCCGTAGCTTCTATGTCATAGTAGTGCCATGAGACAGATCGGACAAGTGGTCATCGCCGACGATGTCTGGGAAACGCGATTCGCCTGCGATCTGATGGCCTGCGGCGGGGCCTGCTGCGCGATCGGCGACCGCGGCACCCCGATCGATGCCGATGAGGCCGCCACGCTCGCCCGCGCTTTTCCGCTGGTCCGGCACCGGCTTTCGAAAGCCTCGGTGCGGTTCCTGGAAGCCGGCATCACCGAGACCCACAAGGGGCGGCTGTATATCCGGGAAGTGAGCCACAATGCCCCGTGCCCGTTCGCCATCCGGGGCGATCAGAACATGCTCCTGTGCTCGATCCATGCGCACTGTCTCGAGGAACGTCTGCCTGTCCTCGAGTGGAAGCCGCTCTGGTGCACCCTTTTCCCTTTCGTGGTGACGCAATCAGGGGATCAGTGGCTGGTGAACCAGTATATCGCCCCACACTGCCGCACCCGACAGGATGCCCCGCTGCTGCTCGACTGGGGCGCCCCGCTTCTCGAAAAGCTGTTCGGGGACGCCTGGGTTGCGAATCTGAATACCGAGCTGACGCGCGAGTTCGGCGCCGACCGGGTGCGCCCCGCATGACACACCGGAACGCCCTGAAACGCATCGAACCCGCTCACGAAGCCGGTTTCCCCCATTCCCCCCGAACGGGCCCCGCGTCATCCGTGACGCAGGCTGCTCCCATCCCCGCCGCGGCGAAATCTTGTCAATCTCTCTGTGCAAGCCGTTTTCAGGCACATGGCATCGAGCTTGCTACATTTCCTGTCGGACAATCTCATCAAGGAGGCCACCCATGGGTATCTTCAAGCGCATTTCCCTGATCATCCGGTCGAACATCAACGCGTTGATCGAAAAGGCCGAGGACCCCGAAAAGATGCTCGATCAGATCATCGCGGACATGAACGAGAACATCCGCGAGATCAAACTGCAGATCGCCCGTTCCATCAAGGACGAAAAGCTGCTCGAACGCAAGGTCGAGGAAAACCGCAAGCTGTGCGGCGAGTATGAAGGCAAGGCCCTGCTCGCCCTCGAGAAGAACAGCGAAGAGCTCGCCCGCGAAGCCCTCAAGCGCAAGAAATCCTACGATGGGATCGCCTCGTCCCTCGAAACCGAGCTCGAGGAGCAGCGCAAGGCCGTCGAGCTGCTGAAGACCAGTTACAAGGCTCTCGAACTGAAGATCGAGGAGGCGAAGAACAAGCGCCAGGTGCTGCTCAGCCGCCAGAAGCGGGCCGAAACCCGCATCGACCTCTCGGATACCGTCAGCAGCATCAACGAACAGGCGGATCTCTTCGACGCCTTCGACCGGATGGCCGACAAGGTCGCGAAAACCGAGGCCATGGCCGGCGCCCTGTCCGAACTGGACAAAGCCACGATCGAGGAGAAGTTCGAGCAGCTCGAGAGCGACCGCGCGATCGATGACGATCTCAAGGCCCTCAAGGAAAAGATGAAGAAGTAAGGATCCGCTCCCCGAACGCACGGCGGGCCGTCTGAAGCTCTTTCAGGCGGCCCGTTGGTTCTTTGGAGCGGTTGGGGTCAGCGGATGACCGGCTTGATCGACTCCACCCGCGTCTTCTCGGGAAACGTCAGCTCGTCGACGCGGGCGAAATACTCTTTCGCCAGCTCGTTCTGATCGAGCTTCAGCAGGATCTCCCCGGCCCAGGAGTAGAGCTCGGGATCATCCGGCCGCACATCCATCAGCTCGCGGGTGAGACGGAACGCCTCGTCGTGGTATCCCTTGCTGGCCAGCACGTGACTCAGAAACCATTTTGCCTCGGGATGATGCTGGTCGAGTCGAAGGGTGCGGCGGTATTCCTTGATCGCCTCATCCTCCATTTTCAGGCTGTAGTAGATGTTTCCAATCTGGTAACTGTATTCGGGATTGTCGGGGCGCTTCATCCGCATGCTCCGGAGGCGCTGGAGATACCGTTCGCGATCACGATTCTCGTCGCCCGTCAGGCCGGGATCGCCGGCCAGCAGCACGGAAAACGCCGGAACCAGGATGGCTAGCACGAGAAACGCCAGAAGCAGCCGGGCAGCAGCTCCCCTTCGGGATTGCACCTCGGGATCGGCGTCGGGCGTCAGAATCCCGACAGGATGTAGGCGAGACGGACGACCACGATCAGCACCACGAGGTGCATCAGGAAGCGCGCCACGATGATCACCTGTCCGACACTCATGCCGGTCATGCCCGTCAGCCCGTTTTTGCAGCACCATGTCACGACACCCTCGAACAGCTCCGGATAGCTCCAGTCGATCAGGGCGACCGACACGAGAAGCAGAAGCGCCGCCTGATAGGCGAGATCCGAGAGCCTCATTCCCTGCGTCCGCGCAGGTTCACCACCATTGTCGGACGAGGACGGGGTTTTCCTTAGTTTCTCCTCACGTTTGCGGAGCTGTTTGCGGAGTGAATCATAGACCAGCGTGCATCGGCAGAGAGGGCAGGCGAACTCATCGGGAATCGGCTGGGGAGCGGACCAGAGAAACGGCTTGTGGCAGCCCGGGCAGAGCAGCGAAGGGGTCACCGCCGCTTTCGCCGCCTGGATCCGTTCACGGCAGAGGCGCATCCATTCGAGAATGTTCGCTCGCTCGTCGGGATCGAGAACGACGGAAAGCGACGCTTCGAACAGGGGAAGCGCGGCAACGTATTCCCCGGCGTTGAACTTCTGGGTTGCCTCATCGAGCATGTTCTGGAGCCGCTGTCGGATGCGGTCATTCTCTTCTTCGACGAATCGCTCGAATGCCTGTTCATCCGGGGTAAGCACCGGCCGGCGTGGCGATGCCGGAGCCGTGCCATCCCCCACGTGCCCCAAAGCCCGGCCGGCGACGCTGGACCGGTGCCCCTTGAATCGCTCGAGTTCGGTGATGACGGCCTCGCAGTTGTCGGGCCGCATATCGGGATTGATGTCCAGCATCCGGAACGTCAGCGTGTCCCAGTATTGATGCACCGGCTTGTAATACGAGGGTGGCTGGAAGATGCCCATCGGCAGGAGGCCGCCGGTGAGCATTTCATAGAACACGACGCCGGCGGCATAGATGTCGGTCTTGTGGGTGACGGCCTTCGGATTCACCTTCTGCTCGGGGGACATGTAGTTTTCCGTGCCCATGAAGGCGTTGGTGGCCGTCAGCGACTGCTGGTCACTGCCCGAGGCAAACTTTCGGGCCAGGCCGAAATCCGTGACTTTCACGACGCCCTGCCGGTCGAACAGGATGTTCTCGGGCTTGATGTCTCGATGAACGACCCCGTGGGCATGGGCGTATCCAAGGCCGCGCAGGATGCCGAGACAGATATCGATGATCCGGTCTTCGGGAATGATGCCGCCGCGGATCATCTGCCGCAGGGTCGTCCCCTCGACCAGCTCCATCACGTAGAACTTGAAGGAAGAGGTGGCGCCAGTATCTATCACTTTCACGATATTATCGTGATCGAGGCCAGCCATGATGGCCATTTCCCGGTCGAACCGCTCGATCAGCTCGGGGGATTCGAGGCTCTCCTGGATCATCACTTTCAGCGCGTACCGCTTCCCGTCGGGAGCGATCGCCGAATAGACCTGGCCCATCCCGCCCTGGCCAAGCAGCTTGTCGAGCCGGTAGACGCCGATCGCTTCGACCTTCTCGCCGCCCCGCTCCTCGACCTCATTGGCGCAGTTGGGGCAGAAAAGCTTGCCCGAGGCGACCTGTTCGAGCATCTCGAACGTCAGGCCGCAGGAGCGGCACGTCACCTGCCGGATCATCGGGCGGTCCTCGTCAGCGCCCAGGAATGGATCCACCTCTCCATCTGACATCTTCTCTTGAAAACCATGGGGCGAGTATACCGTACCTTGGTCTTGGCGAGGAATACGGTTCGGAATGGAAACGTGATACCATGGGTGCGATCATGGTGAACCCGATGCCTTTCTCCCGCGTCTCATTCTCGGAGGACCGATGATGGACTGCAGAGAATTCAAAACCAGACTGGAAACGGAAGAAACGCTGTCCGTGCCGGCCGCGCTGTCGGAACATGCGGCGCGGTGCCCTGCCTGCGCAAAGCTGCTGGCAGCCCAGGAACGGCTGCGCATCGGCATCGAGATCAACCGCCGGGCCGTTCGCCCCCCGGACCTCTCGCCCCGCATCATGGAGCGGATCGCCCGCCAGAAACCCGAACAATCCGACGAGCCCGGGCTGATCGAACGTCTCGTCGCGCTGATTTCCCCGAACACGCCCATACGGTCGATGGTGTATTACGGCGCGGCCGGCCTCATCATCTTCGCTCTCAGTCATGCCGTCATCGAGCGCGCCGTCGAGCTCCGCCGCCAGAAAGCCGCTCCCGTGGCCTGGACGCTCGTATCGTCCCGGGGGGCGCTCACCCTGCCGGCGGGAGCCGAGGTTGGCCGCCCGATTCCCAGCGACACGACGATCACCTGTGAAAAAGACGCCGAAGGCCGGTTCGCGTTCGGCTCTTTCTGCCGCATCCAGCTTCATTCCGCCCGCGCCACCCTCGCCTCGGGGGCCGTCCACATCGAATCGGGAGTGCTCGAGGCCGAGCTGACCCGCGGCCCCGGCGATGCGCAGATGCGCTTCTCAACCCCGCATGCCGAGATCATGGACATCGGAACCCGCTTCACCGTGACGGTCGCCGATGGCTCCTCCACGATCGACCTGCAGGATGGCCGCCTCCGCGTGACATCCACCGCCGACCGGCAGAGCCGCGACATGATCGTTCCCGGCCGGCTCACGATCCAGACCTCCGGCTTTTCGAAACCGGATACGCCGATCCCGTCGCCTGCGTCGGCCAGCACTCCGGACAGCCCGGAATTCCACCGTCAGCAGGCCCCGGAAGAATGACCACCCATTCCCCCGCCCCCGGCCGTTCCCGATGAACAGAGTCGTCAACGGGAACGGTCCGTCGGACAAGGAGCTCGTGGAACTCACTCTCCGCGGGGATCTCCATGCCTTCGAACTGCTCGTTCAGCGCCACCAGAACGGCGTCTTCCGGTTTCTCTACCATTTCATGGGGAATGCCGCCGACGCCGAAGACGTGACGCAGGAAACCTTCATCACGATCCACCGCAAGCTGCGCAGCCACAATCCGGCGCAGTCGTTCACGTCGTGGATGATGACGATCGCCCGCAACTCCGCCATCTCCCATCACCGGCGCAGGGCCCCCGCCCCGCTCGACCCGGCGATGCTCGCTGCGGCGATCAAGGATCTCGCCCCGAATCCCGAGCTGGAGCTTCTCGCCCGCGAAGCCGGCGACGAGGTGCATGCGGCGCTCCAGCGGCTTCCGGCCGAGATCCGCGAGGTACTGATCATGCGGTATCTGATGGACATACCGCTCCAGAAGGTCGCGGAGATGCTGAACATTCCCGAGGGAACCGCGAAGTCGCGACTGTTCAAGGCACGCAATGCCCTGCGCGAGCAGCTCGACAGGTCACCCGGCGCCGTGAACGCCCAGGCTTCCGCCTCACCCGCGAGCTGATTTCGGCGGGGAAGCCCATTCCAGGCGCCACCCGCCGCGCCCGGGATTCCCGAAACGACGAACACCCCGGGCCGAAGCCCGGGGTGTCGTGTCATCCGGAACGGTGTTGGAGATTACTCTTCCTCGGTGGCCTGGGCGGGCTTGGTCACTTCACCGGAATCCTGGGACTGGGTCGAAGTGGTGCCCTGCTCGACGTCCTTGGTCGTGTCGGCCTTGTCTTCAGCCTGCTTGGCAGCCGCATCGCTGGCGGCCTTGTCGGCGGCCTTGCCACCTTCAGCCCAACCGGTCTTGCCGGCGCTGGTGATCTGGCCGATGATGTCGGAGAACTTCTGATCGGCGTCGGCAGCCGTCTGGCCGACCTTTTCGATCGCCTTGCCGGCGTAATCGAGGGCCGTGCCGACCTTGATCAGGATCTTGCCGACGTTCACGAGGGCCGCGCCGATCGCCGAGGTCCACGGAATCGCCTGGAGAGCGGTGCCGATCGAGACCAGGGCAGTGCCGACGGTCTTGAGCAACTGGCCGATCTTCTGGAGCAACTGGCCGATCTTGATCAGGGCCTTCTGGGCGGCGGCCTTGACGGCGGTCAGCTTCTCGAAGGTGCTTCCATCACCCTTGGCGGCGCTGCCGATCTCCTTGACGCTGCCGGCAGCTTCCTCGGCGGTACCCTTCACGCTGTTGACCTGGCCCTTCGCATCGCGAAGATTCTGGTTGGCATTATCGATGTTCTTCTTGGTCCCGCTGCCCATGTACCACTTTTTCTTGGCTTCCTGGGTGTTGTCGAGGGTGGCGCCGGCATCCTTGACCTGCGCGCTGCCCTCCTGGGCGGAGACGGTCGCGCTCGCCGCGTCGGCGTTCGCTGCCTCTTCGGCCCAAGCGGCCATGTTCAGGGCAAAGGGCTCGATCACCATCAACGCAACCAAAACCCACGCCATCATCCATCGCACCTGTTTCATCGTCTGTTCCTCCTGACGTTGTGTTTTTCTACCCAACCGGGGTGTTTCACCTACGAGACGCCGCCGGTTCGTTCCCGGTTCACGAAAAATCGCGTTTCAATTATGATAGGTTTCGTAGTTCCAGGTCAAATGATTCAGACTGCTCGAGACGAAGTTGCTCGAGATCGTCGTGGTCAGCTCGAGCGGCTTGCCGATGTTCGTCGAGCCGTACATCTGCTGCCCCTCATGAATCAGAAGGCGCACCCAGAGCAGCGGAACCCCGGGATTGACCATGTGCGTGTAGACCCGGAACTCGACGGTCTCGAAACCGCGGAAAACCCGTTCCGCGCCCCGATATTTGCGTTTCAGGGTCTTCGTCGCCGCGTCGAACTGATACTGGACCTGCTCCACATTCGGCCGGGCCCCGGCATCGAACTCGAACCGGAAGAACGCGACCCCGTTGGGCGTGACCTGGATCGGATCGCCATATCGGGGATCCCAGGCGGGGGGATCCTTGAAGATGTTCTTCCGGAGACGGTTCACGTAGAGATACCCGTCGGAGGCGCCGGTCACGCTCTTGAACCGGGGACAGGCCGAGGCGAAGTCGCGCCGGAGATAATTGATCGCGAGCCGCGCATCCTGCAGGTTCTGCAGGTTCACCGTGCCGTACATATAATGCGAGCGGACGCCGGCGAGCAGCTTATATATCAATAGAAATATAAAAAACGCCACGGCCATGCTGGCGATCATCTCGACCAGCGTGAACGCGGTCCGGCCCCGGAAGGGGCGTCTGAACTCAATAGGCAATCTGATTGTCATGTACGATCAGGGTTTTGAGGGTGATGCGCCGCATCCGGTCCCCGGAGGGATCGATCGGGTTGGCCGGCGCCTTTCCCTCGTTCCATTTCACCTCGACGGTCACCTCGCTGAGATGCCCCGCCCCGATTCCCGTTGTCACGGGCACCACACTGATATTCCGGAGAAAGAAGGCCGTATTATACTGTTCAGAATATCCGATATCCTTCGTGATCAATCCGTCGGCGGTCCATTTGCCGTTCAGCGGATCCACCGCATCCACCCGAGCGGCCCCGGGCGCTCCGCCGCCGGTATCGACGATGAGGGAGCCGCCGCAACTGCGCAGATTCACGTCGAGATTGGCCGTGTCCGTGGCGATGGCGGCCCATTCCAGCGCCTCGTTGGCCAGCTCCAGGGCGCGCAGGTAGTTGATCGCCTTCGAGGTGTCGGAGCGGGAGTTCGAAACCATCATGATGATCGGAATCGAGCAGACGGCGGCGATCAGCGTGGCGATGATGATCTCGACGAAGCCGAACCCGTTTCTGCGGCTCATTTCCCTGCCTCCGGACGCGTTTTCCCAGAAGCCGGCGCGGGAAGATCCGGTTTCAGGGCGGCTGCACGGTTGCCGAGCGCTTTCATCCCTACGGCATCCTCTTCAGGAGTCGACGGCAGAAACAGAAAGGCGGGCGGCGCCGATACCCGGATGGCCCCCTGGGGAAGAGGCTCCGCGACGGGAAGGGGCATCGCGACGTTGCCGGTCGTGCCGGCCGCACCTCGTTCTTCGGCGACGGGTTCCGGCGCTTCGACGGTCGCGCCTGGGCCCCGTGCGGCGAGTTTCTGCAGGAGAGCGAGCGTCCCGATCATCATGCAGAAAACGACGAACACGATGGCCCAGCGGTTCCTGTCCATCAGAAGGTCTCCCTTCCCGCCGCGTTCATGCTGAACATGGTGCGCACGCTGCCGATACTGACGCGGCAGGGATCATACCGGGGCGGTTCGGGATTGTAGATGAGCGGATCATGGATGACGGTGAGCGCTCCGTTCTGCGGAACGCCGTTGTTGCCGGATTCGGTGAACAGGTAATCCACGACCAGGTTCCCGTAGATCTTGACGGACTTGTTGTTCGGGTTGAAGCTGCCCTGGGCCGACAACTGCGATGGATCGCGGCCGGAGCCGGACGGGACATAGGTGTTCGCGATCAGCGAAGCATGGATCTCGACGTCACTTGCAGCCGAATCGACGAGGAAATCCCCGTCGAGCAGCAGGATTCGGAGCGTCTGGTCCGAGTCGCGGCCGTCTTTCTTGAGCAGGGTGCCGATCCTGCAGTTGCCTTTGCCGAGAAAGATGAGACCCCGGCCGGCAAACTGCTGCACCCGTGTCAGATCCAGGTCGCCCTCGGTGATGTACATATAGCCGTCCACCCACAGGGTGGTCTTCCCGCCTTCCTCGATGACCCGTTCCCGAAGGAAGGACTGGGGATCGTAATAATTCCGGCTGCACAGATTCTCATCGATGATCCGGTACATCTTGTGGCCCGGCTTCACGTTTTTTCCCGGGGGGACCAGTTGTTGTGGGTGCAGGAGCACACCGTCGGCTTTGGGATTGTACACCGCATACGCACCATCCGTCGTGAGCACCTTGACGTTGTCCGTGTCGATCAGACGATTGACCGGCACGGTGTCGATCGCGCGGCTCATCAGCGAGGCATCCTCGATGTACGAGCCGAAGGCGGTGGAGCCCATGCCCTTCGCGAACAGCTCGTTGCTGCCCCGCAGCAGCGTGGAGGGCTGGTTGAGGAAGGTGTCTTCCTGGTTGAGCACGGAATCCTTGCGGTAATACTCGAGGGGAACGGGAGCGAGGATGCAGGGCACCTGGATGTTCAGCAGAGTGAAGGTCGCAACCAGCTCGTCGAAGTAGGCGAGCTTGAAAAAGCGCATCCAGGCGTTTCCCTCGACCAGAACCGGGGTCACGTGCGTCGGTCCGTACAGTTTCGCCATCTTGCCCACATAGGCGCGTTCCTGGTTGTACGGCGGGTTCGACGAATCATCCTGGGGGCTGAGATTCTGGTACATCCAGGGTCCGACATTCGCGGTGCGGCTGGTCTGGGTCGCCAGCCCGGCGAGGCGGGTATCGCCCGTGATCGTGGTGGGAACGGGAAGACGGCTCGCGCCCGTCAGGTCCCAGACGGCGGCGGCGTCGGTGTAGCCCCACCGGTAGACCCAGTTGTCGACGCAGGTCTGGACCATCTGCTTGAATCCGTCACAGCTCCCGTAATGGTAGCAGTCCGCACTGACATTGTCGGCGAAATCCTTGCAGACCGCCCAGGCCGCCGAGTTGCTGTTGGCATTCGAAGAGCCGACCGCCTGCTCGCAGCGATCCTTGAGATCGGGACCGCTGACGAAGCCTCCGCCGCCGAGAATCGCGATGGCAGAGCGGTTCACGAGGTCGACATACTGTTTCTTGATTTCCACGACCTCGTAAAAGGCTGCCATCACGAATTGTGCGATATCCCAATATTTGGCGGAGTTCACGCCGAAGAACACCTTGAAGGTGGCCGAGCCGATGCCCGGAAAAGCGAATCGTTCGGAAGCCGTCGGCGGGATGCCCATCAGCGGGTCCAGGAGATGCCGCTGTTCGGCATAGTTCACGTCGAACCAGAGGCGGGGCGGGACGGGATCCGGCACCGTCTGGTCGAACTCGCGGCATTTCGGGTAATAATGATTCCCGATATATACTGACGAATATACCCCCGCGGCGAAATCGGTATCGGGAATGCCCTGGACGACGACCCGGCGGCGCGGGTTGTTCCAGTCGGGGCCGTAATGTTTCACGAACAGCGCGTATCGGTCGAAAAAGTGCCGCAGATCGACGAGCTTCAGGTCGCGGCGTTCCTTGATCTCGATTTTCGTCTGGTCGCCCTCGAGATGTTCGGCGCGGGAAACGATCTCGATGTAGCCGCCGAACCCGGTCGTTCCCGTGACGGTGGTGCGCTTGTCGAGGTTGATCGTCGCCTGGCTGGTGATCGAGATACGGTAGCCGGCCCTGGTCGCGAGTTCCTGCGTGAGGACGGGCGTGTAGTTCGACGGAAAGATGTTGGCGCTGTAGGGAAGGGCGACGCCGGTCGTCTGGTCCTTCCGGATGGGGTCGCGGAACGCCTTGAAAAAAGAGTTCTCCGACCCGCCGGGGGCGTGCAGGTTTGCCTGGCTGCGAAGGATGCCGACGATCTCGTTGTTGGCCGCCTGGGCCAGCATCGCGAGACGGTTCTGGTCGATCGACTTCGACAGTTGTTCGATCGCCCCGCCCTTGAAGGTCGAAAGCGCGAATGCCAGCACCGCCATGACCAGAAACACGGCCAGGACGACGAAGAAAACCACACCGGCATCGGAACGGTGCGTCAGATGGGGATTTCGGGCGACGTTCGGTGATTTCATGGGGTGATGCATCACATTGTATAGTACCGTTCGAGAGAACGCCACTTTTCGAAGGGATCGGAAAGAACATCAAGAACGGCAGGATCGTCTTCGCCGATGAATCGCTCTTTCCGCCGGGAACGGGGCACGACGTTGTTTTCGAAGCCGGATCCTGTGCTATAGTGAAAGGCGTTCGAAACAGGAAAACGAGGGGGTAATGCCATGATCATGAAGCGTTCTCTGCGGCTCCCGGTGATAACGGCGGTGGTCGTCCTGCTGGCGACGGTTTCCGCGGTCTCGGCCGTGGCGGAGGAAGCCCGCTACTTCGTGACCGTCACCCGGTTCGGGTCGTTCCTGGCCGCACCGGAGAAAGAGAGCCTCGAGCTGTTCCGGCGGCTTTCGCGGATCCTCACCCCCTTGTTCGAAACACATCTGAAAAATGCCTACGACGCCGCCGGCTTCACCCCGGCCGGCCCCGAAAAGCAGCTCGACGGGATGAAACCCATCCCGGCCGCAGCCTGGTCACAGGCCCAGCAGGCGTCGGTCGAGCAGCTTCGCAGCCGCGAAAGCGAGTTGCTCCGCACCGTCATGAATGCCGTCCCCTTCCCCGACAGCGGCCTGCATCTGATCGGGCTTATGGATCCCAAGACCATTCTCGGGCGCGTCGAGCAGCTGATCTCGGAGCCCGAGATCCAGAACCGGCTCAAGCCGCGCCAGCTCGCGAACATCCAGAACCGGATTCTGCCCATGCTCCAGATGGCGGATGCCATCGCCGTCGCGGCCCGCCTGACCCCGGCGGGGCTGAATCTCGAGCTGCATCTGCGCGCCGGCAAGCACTACGCGGATCTCGTCGCCGACAACGGCGTTTTCCCTGCGCCGCTGCGGTGCGGTGCGTATCTCGAACCCGGTGCGCTGCTGACCTTCGCCCAGGTGCATCCACCGGCGTCGGCCGGGGCGACGATGCAGATGCTGGACGCGATTCCCCAGACGAAGATCGTCGAGGCGTATCTCGCCTCGGCCGGACTCGAGTTCGAGCGCGACATTCTTTCGAACCCCGGCGTCGAGTCGTTCGCCCAGCTCGATCTGTTGCCCACGGGGGAAGGCGGCCTTCCCGAGTTCCGTTCCGCCGTCCGGGTCAAGGATCCCGCGCGACTCCTCACCCTGCTACCCAAGTTCAAGCAGCTCGCCATGAGCGTGGGCGTGATGGCAACCCCGTCCCTCGAGCCGCGGCCGACCGTGAAACTGTCGTATTTCCTGCTGCCGGCCCTCACGGTGCATGTCGGGATGTCGGGAGATCTGCTTCTGATCGCCACCAGCCGTGATACGCTTCTCCGGCTCACGGACCGGGTCGAGCAAATCGCCGCCGGCAAGCTCCCCGGCTTCACGGAAGTGCCGGCCGATGCGCACCGGTTCTGGAACATCCGGTTCGGCCACCTGAACGAGCAGCTTCAGAAGTTCCTCCAGTCGCCCCTGCTGCAGGGCCGCGGCATCCCGCCCTTCTCGAACATCAACGTCACCAACGAGCTCGGCGATCTGCAGATGATCACCCGGATCAAGCCTGATGGGATGACGATCCGGCTCGATCTGCCCGTCGCCACGGGGTCGGCGAAATGATCCCCTCCCCTTGTCCTTTTCAAACGCCCGCGGCTTGTGCTATACATGGAAATCATCCTGACAGGAAGAGGACTGAGATGAGGAAGCTTCGCGTTCCGTTCGTCGTGCTTGGCTTGTACCTCGCATTCATCGCATTCGTTACGACCGGCTGCGGCGGCAAGGACCCCGCCCCCGCGACCCCGCCCGCAACCACGCAGCCCGCGCCTGCCCCCGACACGGCAGCCGGTTCCGGCGGGGCATACAAGGACACGATTCTCAAACTCGGCCGGATCCCCTTCACGAACGCCACCGAAATGGTCAAGAAGCACGAAGGGCTGCTTTCCTATCTCCGGCAGGAGCTCGGCGTGAAAGAGACGCGCCTCGTGCTCGCCTCTGACTACAAGGGCATCATCGACAAGCTGGCCCGCGGCGAGATCGATATCGGCTGGCTCGGCACCACCTCCTACGTCGAAGCGCTCGCAGATCCCAAGCAGAAAGCCTCGATGCGCATCCTCGTGAAGCCGCGCCGGTTCAAAACGACCTCCTACCGCGGCATCATTATCGCCCGCGGCGACAGCGGCATCCGTAATCTCTCCGACCTCAAGGGCAAGAAAATCGCCTGGGTCGAGAAGGATTCGGCTTCCGGCTACCTGTTCCCAAAGGCGCTCCTGCTCGAGGCCGGGGTGAATCCCGACAAGGATTTCGCCGAAGCCGGCTTCCTGGGCAAGCATGACGCCGTCGTGCTGAACGTCCTTCTCGGCAAGTATGACGCCGGCGCCTGCTACGACGACGCGCGCAACACGCTTCGCGAGAAGGAGAAGATGAACGAGCTGACGATCCTCGCCTCGACGCAGGACATCTCGAACGAGCCGATCGTTTGCCGCGCCGACCTTCCCGAGGACATCATCGAGAAGATCAAGAAGGCGTTCCTCAAGCTCGACATCGACGATCCGACCTACAAGAAGGTCCTCGAGGACTGCACCGACGTTCAGGGCTTCGTAACGGCCCAGGATTCGGATTACGAGTATGTCCAGAAGGTGCTCAGCCTTCTTCAGACGCACAAGTAACCCCATCGACCGGCGCCTCGACCCGTGAATCAACCGACGCAGATCCGTTACCCGCTGAGGGCGAAGTTCATCCTCGGCATCGCTCTGCTCGTGGGTCTGATCATCGGTCTCACCTCGCTTTACACCTCGTCTCATGAAGAAGCCCTTCTGACCCAGAGCATGGACCAGAGCGGGCTTCTGCTGAGCGCGACCCTCGCGCTCGCCTGCCAGGACAGCATCATCCGGCAGGCCTACGACGAGCTGATTCCCTACACCGAACGCATCATCCAGAACGGCGAGGATGTGCGGGAGATCTCGATCATCGATGTCGACGGCAAGTATCTCGCGCACCGGCAGCGCGGGGAAGGGGCGAGCCTGCTCGGAAAGAACCTTTCCGAGGCCAAGTTCCGCCAGTACAGTCAGATCGATCTGCCGATGCGGTTCGCCGACCCTTCAGGCGAGTTCGTCGAGTATGCGGCGCCGATCCTGGTCGGCTCGTCCCGGTTCGGCACCGTCGTGCTCAAATTCACGTTCGACCGCCTCATCGCCTCGAAGACCGTGAGCCGGCAGCGGATCCTCGGAATCGCGCTGGTCGCGCTGCTTGCCGGCGTGTTCCTGGCCGCCATCATGGCCAAGATCATCACGGGCAGCCTGGGCCGCCTCGTCGAGTCGACCCAGATCGTCATGACGGGCGATCTGAGCCATCGCCTCCAGATCGAGACGACGGATGAGATCGGCATGCTCGCCTACCGCTTCAACGAGATGATCACCGCCCTGGAAGGGAACCGCAGGGCTCTCGACCGGAAGATCTTCGAGATCGAGACCCTGTTCAAGGCAAGCCAGACGATGAACTTCCAGAACGACACCGACAAGCTGATCCGGCAGCTTCTGGAAATGGCCACCCAGGCTCTTCGCGCCGAACGCGCCTCGATGATGCTGCTCGTCGACCAGACCGACGAGCTGGCCACCCGGATCGTCCTGGGTCTCGACGAAGCCGAAGCGGCCGCGTTGCCATCGGCCACCCGCATCAAAAGCGGCGAGGGCGTCGCCGGAACGGTGCTCAAGACGGGCCAGTCGATCCTCGTCAACGAGGGCTGCCACGACCCGCTGTTCAAGAGCTTCGAGTCGACCGCGGCGTTCGAACACCGCATCAAGAACCTGATCTCG
>JAKQOH010000094.1 GCA_029565415.1 Candidatus Rifleibacteriota bacterium
CGGATTTGATGGGGACACTCCCTTTCACCGTGCGGTTGGCAGGCCCTGTGCGGTAGAGGGGTGTGTTGTGTCCCCAGTAGGCATTGCGGTGGTCATAATGGATGTAGGAGTGGCACCCTTTGTCCGCTTCGGCGATCGTGACGCCGTCGTCGATGACCTGGCGCTTGATCTTGAAATTGTTGCCGATCGCAGTTTTCTTCGGGTCACTCAGCGTGTGGATGTTGCGATACAGGTCGACGGTCATGTCCAGGATGTCGACTTCTCCGACGAGATACTGGGGCTCCTTCAGTTTGAAGATGCCCTCGGGATCGCTCATGCGCCAGATCCCGCGGTAATCGATGTTGCCGGCGGGAAGCTCCGACTCTTTGCCGATGAGGAGATAGGCCTCGCCGTTGCGCTTGTAGCGCGCATCCTGTTCGGCCGCCGTCGCGAGCGACAGGCTGCCGCCGAAAAAGACGAGAAGCATCACCAGAAGGATCCGTTCGCATTTTCGCATATTCATGGGCAACTCCTCGCTTCAGGTTCTTGCTGTCGGACCAGGCAGATGTATCCGTTTACAATGAGACGCATAAAATGTACCGCTCATGGAAAAGCCCTACTCGAGGGCGGCTTTGATGACGGCGGCTCCGATGTTCTGATTGAGTTTATACGATGCAAACAGGGTGGTAAGTACTTCGCCGGTGAGGTCGATTCCCCCACAGACGATGTCTGAATCGATGAAAGAAGACTTTGCCGGCTTGAGAATCCGCGACCCGTGATCTAGCCAGTTCCGCGTCATACTTATGATGTTCTCGTAGTACCCTGCCGTGAAGTCATGGCTTGATCCCACCTCGCGCGTGAAGGGAGTTGTAAAAATTTTCTGATAGCTGAGATCGATTGGCTCTTCCGATTCCCGGGTGGTGCGTACATTCCGGAGGGAGCGTTGAAAACTCGTGTTCAGAACGATTTGAATTCCCCGCCGAGCGGCAACGGACTGGACCACCTGCCGGACTTCTTTCACGATCACGTTGAACCGTGCCTCCGTTTCCTCTGGCGTCGTGTATCCAGGGGTGAGGGAGATCTGCTGCAGGTTTTCGAGTTCTTCCGTCGCGGCGACACACCGTCCGGATGCCGACTGCAGCTTGGCCTGATACGTCGAATCCAGTTGTGCTTTGTCGAGCTCGAACTGTTGCCGTTTCATGCCCGCTGGCCCCGTCGCCAGTTCGACGATGCCTGTCGTGTATCTGTCGCTCAGTTCCGTCACGTCACGGGTGTAATTTCGATGAAGCTCGGTTATTTTCGCTCGCAGAGCCCGGATCTCGTTTTCCAGCTCCTCGACCCGTTGTTTCTGTTCCTGGGAACGCCGTTCAATTTGCTGGGGAAGTTTCGCTTTCGAGGGTTCGACCAGAAAGGCTGATTTTTCCGTGTCATATCCGAACATCGATGGGTGGAGAAGAACGAGGGCGCGAAAATCCACTTTCCCGATGAGCGCGCCGCCCGCACCCTGAGCAAAAGCCGTGAACGGCCACTGCAGGAGGGAAAAACAGACAAACAGGAGGATCGCTTTTCGGTTCACGATCAGGTTCATTGTCGGGCTCCTCGGAAGGAATGAGATATCTAATGGTGAAAAGACGGATGACCAAATAATGGCCGGAAACAAGGATATCAGTTTTCCCCCGGAATCGGGGGTGAAGATGATTCATACTCCGAAATGACGGAAGCGGCGGTCTCGATGATATCCGGGGAAATACGGTATCTCGTGTAAAGTGTTCTCACGACGTCCGCCGTGATGCTTTCTCCGCCATGAACCACGAGAGGCCACGGCTGCAGCGGAAGAAACCGCTGGGTTTCGGGGTGTCCGGTGAGCTGAAGCCAGATGGAAAACCGGTCTTCCTTGGTCTGCGTCTGATTCGTATCTTCGTGATTGGCGGTCAGGGCGTAAAAGACCTGCTGCTCGAGGCCCGAGACACCCCGTCCGAACTCCTTGCCGGTGCGATATGTCAGAGGATACCCGAACGGCACGGGAAAAGTCGAATTCAAAACCACGTCATACCCGTTTTTCGTTGCGATGCCCCTTACGACATCCATGAGCTCGCGATCGATTTCTTGCAGTATTTTTCGGGTTTCCGAGGGGGTGGTGAGCTCGGGGTGTTCGATAGCGAACTCCGTTTCGCTTCGTTCGATGCGGAGTCGACGGGCCTGTTCATCCAGAGCGGCGAGTTGCGTTCTTGCGGCTTCATTGCCCGGTTCCGCATTGGCGGAAGACTGGAACAGAGCCTGTTTTTTTCGCGTGACCTCAGACAATTCGCCATCCAGTTCCTCGAGCCGTTTGTTCAGTTCCTGCGATGACGCGGCGACAGCGGATCGTGCGACGGCTTCGGAGAACGCTTCGCTTGAAAGACCGAGGGGGACTTTGAAAAAACCGAGATTTTGAAAATCGAAAAGAGACATTCTGGGATGAAGGCTTGCCGCAATTCCAAGATTGATTTTCGCCGTTTTTGCTCTGATATCGCTTCCGTGGCAGGGGTAGGCGAAAATCAACAGGATGATGGAAACGAAAAATGTCGTGCAGTGTCTCATCTTTCGTTTTCTCCTTTGTTGAAAAGAATGGGTTCAGAACACGATGGAAACAAAAGCACCGTGTAACAGGAAAAGGATGCGTAGCGGCGGAGGAGATGAACATCATTTTTCATCAGAAAATCATTGAGACCTGCTTCCGGAAAAGCTGGGCATGGAACGGGGAAGCGGGGAAACAGATTCAGGAGTATCGCCGTATGGCCGTGAGGGATCCGAGAGAGAACGTCGGATATGAGGGTGCCGACGTCATCCATGAGGGTCTTGAGGGGAGGAATGCCGCCGCTCGCAAGAAGCTTCGAAAGGCGTTCGAACGCGCTCTGCATGGCGGCGATCTTGGAATCCATCTTCCTGATACGCTCCCAGACAGTCTCGAGCTTCCGTGGATCGGTCTGTGAAAGCAGATCACCTTTGACGATCGCCGATTTCTCCGCTTCGGCCTGCGTGAGACGCTTTTCGAGGTCTGCCAACTCCGCGCGGATCTGCGA
>JAKQOH010000106.1 GCA_029565415.1 Candidatus Rifleibacteriota bacterium
TCACTGGCTGAAAGGCCCGATGGCGATGGGGCCGATCTTTTTGAAGACCCCTGAACGAATTCAGGCGATGGGGTTCATTTTCCTTCTGGCGCTGCTGACAGGGGCTCTGATACAGCGAGATCTTCGGAAGTCCCTGCGCAAGCGAGGCGGGACTGTAGCCTACCTTGGCCACAAGCGAACGGATGCCCCTACCTGGAACTCGATTCTGACTCTTTTCGACGCGATTCGCGCCACGCAGATCAGAATCGATGGGGTGTGGCATCGAATACTTCACTTGTTCGACAAAGATCATCAAGAAGTTCTCACCTTATTGAATCTTGAAAATATCTACGAGAATAATTCATGTCATGTGTACAGCTAAACTCGGGAAAGTGCGTTTGATGTTGTCGCTTTTCAGATTATCAAGGTAGTCTCCCCACTCCTGCATCATACGTTTGCGCTCTGGGAGGTGGGTCGTTCTGTTATAAGCCCGACCGAGGGGATCGCGAACATTGTGCGCGAGTTGATGTTCGATGATGTCGAGAGAGTAGTGCAGGACTTCGTCGAGGAGCGTTCTTGCCGTCGCCCGAAAACCGTGTGCGCACATTTCGTGCTTCTCGATCCCCAGGCTCCGCATCGCGGCAAGAACGGCGTTGTTGCTCATGGGGCGATCAGCCGACCGGGCGCTCGGGAAAACGTATCGACCGCTGCCGGTCACCGGGTGGAGTTCCTGAAGAATTTCGACGGCCTGGCGGCATAATGGCACGATGTGATGGGTCTTCGTCTTCGTGACGAGGTAGCGCCACTCCGCCGTGTCGAGGTCGATGTCCTTCCATTCGGCCTGCCGGAGTTCGCCGGGGCGAACGAAGACGAGGGGCATCAGGAGAAGAGCGCTCCGGACGATCAGTCCGCCGTTATACCCGTCCATGATCCGAAGCAGCTCGCCGATTTTTTCTGGTTCTGTTATCGCGGCAAAATTCGATTTCTTCGACGGCTGGATTTTTTTCCGAAGGTCGTCGCACGGATTTCGGTGGGCGCGATCCGGAATGGCATACAGAAAAACCTCGCCGCAAATCGACCGCGCCCTGTGGGCGGTCTCCACTGCGCCGCGTTCCTCGATACGCCGAAGAACTCGGAGTATTTCGTCGGGCTGTGTTGCGAGGTCGGCGATCGGACGAGAGCCCAGCCAGGGGAAAATATCTCGTTCGAATAACTGCATGACCCTTCGCGAATGACTTTCCGCCCAGGTCGGCGCAAGCCTGCCGAACCACTCGCGCGCGACAGCCTCGAACGTGTTTGCCGCGTTCCTGGCCTTTGTCGTTTTGTCGCTCTTCCTGTGCTCATTCGGGTCGATACCCGAGGAAAGCAGTTTGCGTGCGGCGTCACGCCGCTCAACAGCTTCTTTCAGGGTGACGTCAGGATACGCGCCGAGTGCCAGAAGCTTCTCTTTGCCGTCGTATCGATACTTGAACCTCCACAGTTTTGACCCGTTAGGGGTATGGAGGAGGAGGAGGCCCTTTTCAAAGTAGATCTTCGTGGCTTTATCAGGCGCCTTGAGCTTGCGGATGGCGAGGTCGGTCAGCATGGGGGTATCGCTCCTTCGAATATACGTCGATACCCCCAACAATACCCCCAGATACCCCCGGATTTACAAAAACGATACGGGACGATTAGGGACGGTTAAAAGCAAAAAACCCGCTTTATCAGCGGGTTTCTCGGATAATTGTGGGCAATCGTGGATTGCCCTTCAGTGGAGCTGATCGGGATCGAACCGACGGCCTCTACAATGCGAATGTAGCGCTCTCCCAGCTGAGCTACAGCCCCAGGGACGCTTGTCAGTATACCGCAGGCGGGGGTGAGTTTCAAGCCCTTTTTCGACAAAATCGGCCGACGGGGATGTGCTGGTTGCCTTCGGGGGCGGCGGCGGGTATGCTGAAGGCGTCCTGTGACAGCATTCATCCGAGAAGGGGAATCAGATGAGAAGAACCACCTGGTGCGTCATCACGCTGTGCGGCCTGTTCGTTCCGGCCGTGCTCCAGGCGCAGACCGGCGTTACGGGCGAGCAGCCGGCGTTTCTGCCGCCGCCGCCGCCCTCGATCGCCCTGCCGGCGTCGGGAAGTTCCGATGCCCCGCTGCTGAGCAACGAACCGATCCCGGCCGCCCTGCCGCCGGCACCGGTTTCGGGGGCCCTGCCCCCTGTCTCGACCCTGCCGGGAGTCGCCGCACCCCCCGCCGAGGCCGGCCCCACGCCGCCGTCGATGCCGCCCAGTCCGGTCAGCTTCCAGCCGCCGGCCACGGCCTTCATGCCGCCCCCCGTTTCGCCGGTCGCCTCCCTGCCGCCTGCCGATGCCGCCGCGCAGCCCCCGGCCATGGCCCCGGAGCCCGCCTCCGGCATGCCCCTTCCGCCGCCGCCCCCGCCGCCTGCGATTACAGGCGGCTTTGCGCCTACCCCGTCAATGCCGCCGATGCCCTTCGCGGTGTCTGCAACCCCCGGAACGGCCGCTCCGGCCGCCGCGGCGCAGACGCTGACGCCCGACCAGACCGGGATCGTCCGGAAACTCACCCGCGGCTTCGCGGCCCTGCGCAGCCTGGCTGATGATCCCCGCAGCAACGAGGCGCTCACCCGGATCCTCGACAACGGCCGCACCGGCGCCAAGCTGCTCGGTCTCGCCGCCTTCCCCGTCATGCCCCGATTCGAGGCGCGTGCCGACGAAACGGTCGTCCGCGACCGGTCCTACGGAGCCTGGGAATACCGCAAGTTCGGCGCGTTCCAAACCCGCCTCGACGGCCGCATCCTGCCCGTTGCCGGCCATGTCCACGCCGACCTGAACTTCACCGCCCGGGGACGCAGCGGCGTCTCGGTCCGCGGCGCGATGACCGCCGGCGGCCCGATCGACGGCGCGCTCACGGTCGAAGGCCGCGATGCCTGGGGGCGGCCCTGGAAGCTGGCGTTCCAGATGTCCGGCCTCATCCTCCGCGACGACGGCCTTCCCTCGGGAGGCTCGCTCGCCGTCTCGGGGTCGGATCCCTCGGGCCGCTCGAACGCGGTCCAGCTCGCGTTCCCGGTCGCCGAAACGGGATCCCAGGCCGACGCCAAAGAAAAACGCCGGCCCTCTCGTCGGGGCCGGCGCTACTGACGGAACAACCGGATCAGGGACGCACGCTTCGTTCGATCTGTATGGCGGGGGCGGCAGACCGCAAGGCCAGCCGCCCCCGCGGCTGTCTAAATGACGTCGCGCATACGCGTCCTCCCTCCGGATTTGTGACGATACCCTGTCTTGAATCCCGGTGGAGAACGCTGCCGGTCAGCCTTCGCTCTTCCAGAGGCCGTGCAGGTTGCAATACTCGCGCACGGTCACCTTCGCGGCGGTCACGGGGAAGAACGCCTCGGGCTTGTCGCCCGGCTTCAGATACTGGGTGCAGACCTTGTTGTCGACGATCAGCTGGATCATCTCGATGTAATGCTTCTCTTCCATGGGGTGGGCGACGCTGCCGACCTTGACCAGGATGCCGCCGTTCTGGCGCTCGATCACCGGAACGTGCTTCTCCTTCGACGCGTCGACGGTGTTCTCGACCAGCTTCGTCATCGGCTCGCCGCAGCAGACCACGACGGGGCCGCCGGCATGGGCAACCTCGACGATGTTCCCGCAGTGAGCGCACTTGTACAGCTCATTTCGCTGAATCATGAAGAACTCCTCTCGATCATGATGATGTGGTGCCCGGGTCACGCGCCATTATAGGGAAGGGGACGGACGAGGTCAATATCCCCCGACAGAATCTTTTTGCCCCGCTTCGTCTCCTGGCCCAGGACGCCGATCCGCAGAGGATCGCGGATAGCCCGGATGCATGGAACATCTGATCAAATATATCGATGCCGTTTCTTTCCGACTGCGTTGACGGACGTTCTGCCGCGGGGTAGAATGACCGAAATGCCTGTCCGGACGGGCAGCAATGGAGGTGCCCCATGAACACCCGCCTCTTCTCCGCCCTGATTCTGGGCGCGCTGGGCATCGCCCCGCTTCTGGCCGGCCCCCAGATGCAGTTCACCCTCAAAGACCGCTCGGTGCTGCGCGGGGAGCTCGTCGAGATGAAAGACGGGGTCTACCGCATCCGGTCCGGCGCTCTCGGGGAACTGCGCATCCCCGCCGACCAGATCGCTCTCATCGCCACCGCCGACGCGGCTTCCGTTCCAGTCCCTCCGGTTCGCGAGGACGGGCCGAAGCGGCCCACCCCGGAGCGGAGCCAGTCCGCGCGGCCCTCATCCACCGCTCCGGCATCCGACAACCTCGCCGAGCAGCAGAAGAACGTCAACACCCAGGTGCAATCCATGCTCATGAACGGTTCGTTTCTGGATGGGGTCACCGGGCTCGGGGAATCCCCGGACATGCAGAACGTCATGCAGGATGAAGAGATCATGAAGGCGATTCAGAGCGGCGATTACGAGTTCCTGATGAAAAACGAGAAGATGAAACAACTGATCGAAAGCCCCGAAATGCAGAACATCCTCGGCGGCATGTCGGAATGATTCGGATATAGCCACAAATATAGATATACGATTCGGAGTGAGAGTATGCGAACAAGACGATTCCGCGGAAGGTTCCTTGCCCTCCTGGCGGGGCTCATGATCGCCTGCGGGGGCGCCGCGGCGCAGGTGGTTCCGCCGGGTGAGCCGGGGATCGCCGGATCCGCCCCCTCCGTGATCGTCACGGCGTCTGCGGCGGCGGCCCTGCCCGTCGAGGAACGGCCGTGGCACCTCTCGGCCCGCAACGTCGAACGCCGGGATCTGCTCGTGAAAATCAGCGAAGTTCAGGGCCTTTCCCTGCTCGTCTCCCGCGACGTGCGCGGCACGGTCGACGAAGTCGCGACCGGTACCCTCGGTCAGACCCTCGATGCCGCCCTCCATCCGTCGGGCTACGATTGGCGGATCTGGGACGGGTGTCTGTACGTCGCCGAGCGATCGCGCCTCGAACGGTTTTTCGATGCGGTCGCCCGGATGGACCAGTTGAAGCTGCCTGCGGCCCGCACCTTCGGCGGGATTTTCGGCGCGCTCGACATCCCCTCGATCATCCGGGTTCTGCGCAAACATGCCGGAACGAACATCCTGATGACGGACACGATCAGCGGCGAGATGTCGTTGCGGCTCACCGGCATCCCCTGGGAGCGCGTGCTGCTGGCGGCCGTCTACATGAACGGCCTCAAGCTCGTCGTCAGCGACTTCTCGATCATGGTCGTCCCCTGATCTTCGATGCGAAGCCGAACCTGCCGATGGTCTGATGGTATGAGACGTCTTGTCATGCCGTTGCTTTGCGGTTCCGTTTTCGGCGTGTGCCTGGCCGGCTTCGCTCAGGCGCCCGGATCTGCGTTGCAGCAGAACTCGAACACGCCCGACCTCACGTATTATTCGCGAACACCGCTCAGCGTGAAGCTTTCGCGCCTCTTCGCCGCCGGGCAGGACCTGTACAACCGGCGCCGGTATGAGGAAGCGCAGGCCGTGTTCGAGTCGATGCGGCTGCTCGACGAGCATGACCTGCTATCGGTGTTCTGGGTCAAGAAGTGCCGCGAACGGCTCGAGCGCGAGGCGAACGAGAACCGCAAGAGCAACAGTCTCCGCAAGACGGGCCGGCTGTTCCCGAACGAGCAGGTGTACACGAACTGGAACTGGGGCCCCGAAGTCGGCCATTTCGAGGTCAAATATGCCGAACCCAGGCCTTATGTCGAGCCGGTGAAGAAGGTCCGGAAACGGGCCGGCGACGCCGAGCTGGCGAAAGCGAAGTCGGCGGCGGCCGGCGGCGCTCCGGATGCCCTGTTCGACCTTGCGATGGCCCACTGGTCGCGCAAGGAGAACGCGCAGGCAATCGATGCCCTGGAAAAGGCTGCCGAAGCCAATCCCGACGTGCTGGCCCGCGATGACGAAGGGCTTGCCGCCGCCGTTCATGACGAGCTCCAGGCGGCGCTCGGCAAGGGAACGCCGGCTCCCGCCCAGTTGCTGAAGGCAGGCCGCGTGGCGATCCTCCAGGGGGATCTGCTCGAGGCGTTCCGGTGTCTGATCCGGGCCGCGACCGAGGACAAGACGCTCGTCGACGACGTGAAGCCGCTGCTCCAGAAGCTCGTCGACACCGGCAAGACCGAGTTTCTGTTCCGGGCGCCCGAAGTCTATGTGTTCCGCCAGGGATACGCCTTCGAGAACGACGAGGACCGGCTGTATCTCAAGCTGGCGATGCTGCCCCGCGCCCCGGTGCCGATGGCCCCGCTCGACCTGATGTTCGAACGCGAAGCCCTCGCCAGCGTCGAGAGCCTCTCGCCCGATGTGCTGTTCACGCTCGTCGACCCGTCCGCGACCGAGACGACCCGGCTGTGGGTCGTCGGACGCCATCAGGAGACGGAAGGTCCGGCGGAGCTGGCCGGGAAACTGGTGTTCCATTTCCACAAGGACAAGCTCGAGTTCCTCGACCTGTCGAACTTCAATGCCGCACCCGAACTGCCCGACAACTGGAGTCTCGTGTTCGGCCCTGCCGACGCGTTCCCGGCCGGCTTCCCGGAGGCCCAGCTCGAGAAGACCGAGAACGGCCTCGCGATCAAGGCATTCCAGCTCCGCATGAACACCGGAAAGGGTCCGGTCGTTTCCCTGAGAGACCTGCGAAAGCCCCTTCCCGGCGCCATCGATGTCTGGAAAAGCATGGACAACGCCGCCCAGGGTGCCCTGTAGTGGGGTGACGCGCAGGAACCCGGCGGTTCGCGCTCCGGATTGCGGGCTGTATAATAACTGTAACTATTGATTTGCCCCCGGGGGAGACGCGTCGGTTTCCGGGGAAGATTCCGGCATGTGGACGGCCAGAAGCTGCTCGAGCTCCTCCATCAGGAAGGGCTTTCGCAGGCTGGCGGTGAATCCGAACCTGGCCGGCGCGGCCATGATGGGATCCTCCGCGTAGCCGCTGACCACGAAGACCGGAAGAGCCGGGGCCTGGTCCCGGATGCCGGCGATGATCTCTTTCCCGCCCAGTCCGCCGGGAATCGTCAGATCGAGGAACAAGGCGGCAAACGTCCGACCGGCGCGGATTTCAGCCTCAACATACGCGAGCGCGGCTTTCCCCTCGGCCATCGCGATCACCACGTAGCCGAATAGCTCGAGGAAGCTGGCGAGGACGTCGCGCACCACCGGCTCGTCATCCATGACCAGCACCCGGCCGCGGCCGATATGCGAGGTCCGGAGAGGGGGCTCGGTCTGCGAAATCGGCTTGGATGTGGCAGGCAGGAAGATGTGGAACGTGCTGCCCCGGCCGGGCTCGGACTCCGCCTCGATGCCGCCGTTGTGGCGCCGGAGGATCGAGTGGCTGGTAGCCAGGCCGAGCCCCTGGCCCTTGCTCTTGGTCGTGAAGAAGGGGTCGAAGATGCGCGGCAGGATGTCGCGCGGGATGCCGATGCCGGTGTCGGCGATCGAGATGCGCACGTATTTCCCCGCCGGCAGTCCATGCGCGGAAGGGCCGGTCAGCGTAAGGTTTTCAGCCGTGATGAGGATCTCGCCGCCGGCCGGCATGGCCTGCTGGGCATTGATCACGATGTTGTCGAGGACCTGGCCGATCTGGTTCGCGTCGATGCTGCACGGCCACAGGTCATCGGGAAGCTGGAACCGGCAGGACACGTTCGAGCCGCTCAGGGCGAACTGCGCGGATTCGCGGATGAGGGGCGGCAGGGGAACGAGGCTGCGCAGGGGGGTGCCGCCCTTCGCGAACGTCAGCAGTTGCTGGGTGAGGCTGCGGGCGCGTTTGATGGTGTCGATGGCGCCGTTCAGATACCCCAGCACGCGAGGATCGTGGCATGCCACCTGGGCGAGCTCCATGGAGCCGAAGATGCCGCCGAGCAGGTTGTTGAAATCGTGGGCGATGCCCCCCGCGA
>JAKQOH010000107.1 GCA_029565415.1 Candidatus Rifleibacteriota bacterium
TGTGCGCATGGTCGCCTCCCGGACTGTCATCCTCATGGTTAAGGAAGGGACGAAGGACACCTTCCTCGTTGGGAGCCACTCGATCCAGGTTCTGGATGGCCACAACATCCTGAAGGATTATGCGAAACCCGACGCCAATAGTTGCATTTCCTCGCAGCCCGTCATCATTCTTCCTCAGTAAAGGCTACAACGGGTTTTTCCCGATTGAGCGGTAAAATTTTTCAGGAGGGTAGGGTATGAAACTCAGACAAGGCTTTACGTTGATCGAGCTGTTGATCGTGGTCACGATCATCGCGATCCTGGCGGGCGCGGCTATCCCGTACGTTCAGGATTACGTCGATGAAGCGAGACGGGCGCGCTGCAAGAACGACCTGGATGAGATCCGGAACGCTCTTGCGCTGTATGAACTGCGGCGTGGTGTGTCCTATTCGACGGACAATATCGCCTCCCTGATCGGTCCGTTCCTGAGCAAGCCGCTGAATGACCCCTGGGGCGCTGCTTACAAGGTCAGCGATGCCTCTTCGACCGTCTACTCGTTCGGACCTGATGGTAAAGATTCGACTGGCGACGAAATTCGCACGGAATTCCGCCCCCGTATGGCCGTCAGCAAGGTCCTGTGGTTCGACACGAACCAGAACGGGCTTGTGGACGTCGGCGTCGACTCCCTGAACATCTATGTGACTCGTCCGTTGGCCTATCTTACGACCAGCACGATCAATGGCACGGGCCTGACTCTCTCGGCGGCTGCAACGGTTCTTGGAAACGCCGGTAAGGTGCTCATTGCTTCGGCCTCGATGGCGTCGTTCCCCGTTCCTGTTGCTTTCGTTGCCGGTTCGGATACCCTGACCATCATTGATACAAACGAACTTTTCGATGGCAGTCTTTCCGCGACAAAGGCGGCAAAGGGTGATTCTCTGAAGGTCATCGCTCCGTGATCTGAGCGGTCCTTATTTCATGCAAAAAAGCCCGGCCGGAAGGCCGGGTTTTTTGTTGCACGGAAACCGCAAGGAGTTGTGACGGTATTGTGGATGCAGGGGGGGTGTGGTAACATCCCCGGTCATGAACAGGCGCGCATTTACGTTGATCGAGTTGCTTATCGTGGTGGCGATCATCGCCGTTCTGGTCGGTGTGGCTCTGCCGTACTACCAGAACTACGTCAAGGAGACGAAGATCTCCAAGGCGAAGCATGAGCTGGACATCATGAAGGAGGCGTTGATCAAATTCAACACCTTCGAGGATAGAAAGTTCGGTTTCGGCAACCAGGCGGCGAAGCTCGAGATGCTGCTGGGCAAGTATCTCCAGAACCTTCCCTTCGATCCCTGGGGGCGTGCCTACGAGGTGATGCCCGACAAGGGGCAACTGCTCTGCAGAGGCCCGGATCATATTGCCTCGTATGACGACATCGTCGTCGATTACGAGCCGCCGCTGGCTCTTCAGAAGGCATCCTGGATCGATTCCGACAACAACCTGCACATCTCGACCGGCGATCTGTTGCGGCTCGAATTCAGCAAGATGCTTCTCGCGACCCAGACGGTTGTGCTTTCCAATGCCTCGCCGACCCCGCCCGGTACCGACCTCCAGTTCTCCCCGGAAGTGCTGATCGCGAATATGACGGCTTCGCCGACGGTGGCCAGCTCGAGCGACATCTATCTGATGATCAATACCTTTGACGATAATACTTTTTTCCCGGGCTCGTCGACCGTCCGGGTTGCGCCGACCAACACGAAGATTCTCGACAACGCCAATCGCACAGCGAACGGCACCAACGGGCAGTATCAGGGGCTTGAAGTGCTCATCCAGAGCCGCTGAAGATGGCGAAAATCCACGGAACGGACACAGAGGAAATCATGAACATGCAACGGGAATCCGGTGCGGGCAGTTCCCGTAACGGGCAGAATCAGGGCTGGGGCGGACTTGACGCGCTGGATTGGGTGATCTACATCGGGATCATCCTTGTCACGATTGTCGTACCGTTCCTGTATTCACGGCAGACGACGGAAAACTTCCTGACGCCGAAGGAGTTCACCTCGAAGATCGCTCTCGGCTTCCTGGCCGCGCTGTTCTGCCTGCGGTTCGTCGTCAATGGCCGTGCCCAGCTTGCCCGGACGCGGATCGACCTTCCCCTGGCTGCCTTTTTCGGCCTTTCCGTCGCATCCCTGCTCTGGAATGACAATGTTCCCTCGGCGATCCGTGACCTGCGGGGGACGTTCCTGATCCTGATGCTCGTCCCGCTCATCTTGAACACCGTCCGGGAGAGGTGGCAGTTCGAAGGGGTCATCTGGGCCATGATCTTCGCGGGGATTGCAACGAGCACCCTCGGGATCATGGAGTCCTACAACATCTATTTCAAACTCGATCCCGTCCGTGGGTTCACCTTCGTCCGGGATGAGATCCTCGGGGGCCAGATCGATTATAGCGCGTGGTATATTCCCCTCTTTCCGCAACTGGCCTCGAAGGAATATGCGATGACCTCGATCGTGTCGACGTTCGGCAACCGGAACTACCTCGGCACGTTCGCGATGTTCACGGCCTTTTTCCCGCTCGGCTTCTTCTTCTACTACCGGCATCCGCTGATGAAGGCCCTTTCGATCAGTCTGTTCTCCTGGATGGTGGTCGGCCTCTACATCACCCGGTGTCGTGCGGCGCTGGGCGGCATCGTTGCGGGCGTGCTGTTCATATTCGCGATGCTCGTCATTTTCGACCGGAGCTGGAAGTTCGTGAAGCGCCATTCCGCGTTCTTCATGATCGTCGCCTTCATTCTCGTCGGCGGCATGCTGGTCACCGCAGCAACCTCGAAATCCGGCGGCATGATCGACAAGCTCAAGACCACCTTCACGATGGATCGTAAGGTCAGCAATGTCTACGAGCGCATCTGGGTCTGGTATGCCACGCTTCGCAACTGGCTCGACAACCCACCCCTGTCGATCGCGGCCCCGGAGATGAAAGCCCAGATCGAGGGGCCCGAGGTGAACGGGAACCCCGTCAAGCGCGTCACCCGCTGGCTGCTCGGCGGCGGATACGGCTCGTTCAAGCATTTTTTCCCGCTTCAGGAAGCCAAGACGTTCGATGACGAGAACAAGGAGACGTTCACCGCCGTCACCTTCCGACAGGCCCACAACGACTGGTTGCAGGTGCTCGCCGAGCTCGGCCTGATCGGTTTCGGCCTGCTCTTCTGGCTGATCTGGCGTTTCTTCCGTTCGATCTACCACGCTATTCGCGAAGACACCCGCGGGGCGGTGGAGCGCGACTTCCGGGGCGAGCATATCCTGCTCATCACCCTGGGGGCTGCGATGGTGGCCCAGATGGTCGCGGCGATTCCGGATTTCCCCTTCCATCGCATCGAAACGGCGCTGTATGCCGTCATCGTTCTCGCTCTCGTGCCGGTCTGCGCCGAGACGCTGTTTTTCACGCGACAACTGCCCCTCACCCAGGTGAAGCTTGCGCCCGACACTCCCGTCTGGATCGGCATCGCCGGCGTCGTCGTCGGGCTTCTCGCGATCAATTTCGAGGTGCGGTGCTGGCAGGCCGATATCCGGGTGCGCACGGCCGAGGCGTATCTGGGCCAGCGGCTTTCTCCCGAGGCCGTCGTGCAGGCGAAGAAAGAGCTGATCAGTGCGATCCAGACCGATCCGCTGCCCGGCGACCCGTATCTGAAGATGGCGACGATTCTCGAGCTCGAGAACAAGCCGCAGGAAGCGCTCGATTTCGCCAACCGGGCCTGGAAGAACATCAATTTCAACGCCCGCTCGACCTACCACTCGGTGATCTTCCGGCGGATGCACATTTATTACCATATCATGCAGGATAAAAAGCGGGCGCTCGAGGAAGCCCTCACCGGCCAATACATGACGGCCGGAGATGCGCGGTCCATCTACTACTTCTATGCGGGCAAGATCGCCCTCGAACTCAACGATGCCGGCCGCGCGGAATGGGCTCTCGGCCGCGCGCTCAACTACCCCTCGTTCGAGATGCAGGCGGCGGCGAATCTCGCCGTGGTCAAGGCCTCCCTGCAGAAATGGCCCGAGGCGCTGGCCCTTGCCGCTTCGGTTTCGGCGCGCGTGTCGGATGCCGACCCGACGATGCTGGATATCGTCGGCATCTCGGCCTCGGCTCTCGGCCAGCTTGCCACGGCCGAGACGGCGCTGCGGAAAGCGGTGGCAATCAGCCCTGGGCAGCCCGTCTACAAGCGCGATCTGGGCTCTCTTCTCGTTCGGGCCGGGCGCCGCGCGGAAGGACGCACACTGCTCGAAGAGGCCTACGAAAGCACGGATCTGCCCCCGAGCCTGGGGCTCGAGATCAAAACAGCTCTCGCATCGCTCTCGGTTCAACAGCGGAAGATGGCGGACGATCTGCTTGCATCGGGAAGCCGGGAGGAAGCCGTCTCGCTGCTGCGGGAGCTGTATGTGGCCCGCCTGCTTCCCGACGGGATGAAGGCCGACGTCGAAGCCAGGCTCCGGTCACTGGGGGCGATGATCGCCGAGCAGCCCATCGTTCCCGCGGAAAAACCGCCGGTCCCGCCGGCGAGCCCGTCTGAGCCGGCTGCGCCAGCCGCGCCTGCCGCCGGGGTTGCAAGTGAGGGCGGGGTGCAGCCGTGAACGGCCCGATGAAAGCTGCTCTGACACGGCTGATCCCCGTAGCCTTGTGCGCCTGCGCAGTGTTCTCCGTTGCCGGCTGCGGCGGCGGTCGGGAGATTCCCGAGCGGCTCGAGTCCGGATTTGCCATCGACCGTCCGGATGTCCTCCGGCTCGGGCTGTATGGAGATGCCCTCTCGCTTTCGCCGATAGGCCACCACGCCGAATACGAACGGCTCATCTGCAACCTGGTCCATGCGGCGCCCCTGAGACGGGCACCGGATGCGAGTTTGCAGCCAGATTTGTTCGAATCGTGGGTCAGTTACCCCGACGAAGCGGGCCGGCTGGTCGTCGATGCCTTCTGGAAGACCGGTTTGCGCTGGCATGACGGGGTGCCGTTCGATACGAAAGCGCTCGCGTTCACCTTCGAGATGATGAAACAGCCTGGAAACGGCTCTCCGTATGCGGCTCTCGCCTCCCAGGTCGTCCGCATCGACGAGCTCGACCGCGGAAAACGCGTCCGGATCGTTTTCGCGACGTCGTCCCGGCGCTCCCTCGAGCTGCTGACCGCCGGCCTGCTGCCGCCCCACCTGCTCGAAGGGAAACAGGTTCCAGAAGCCCTTGTGCCCCGTATCGCCTCGGATCCCGAAGCGGGCGTCTCGACGCCGACGGCCAGCGCATCCCTGGCGGCATACACCGAGTTCCCCGTCGGGATGGGCCCCTACCGGCTCGTGAACCGGCGGCGGGGGCGGTTCATCGAGCTCGAAGCGTGGCCACAGACAGCTTCCCAGACCCTGGCGTTCTCGCGCATTCTCGTGCGGTGTCACCCCCAGCTCGAATCGCTGCTCGCCGACTTCCGCAACGGCAGGCTCGACTGGATGCCGGTTCCCTCGGAAATCGCCTCGAAGATCGAGGAGCTGAAGATCCCCCAGGTGCGGTTCCTGCGATACCCGAACCCGTCGTTCCTGTTCTGGGGCTTCAACACCCGCCGGCCGCCCTTCGATCGGCCTGCCCTTCGCATGGCCCTCGATGAGGGCCTCGATCGCGCGAGCCTGCGCCTGAAGATCCCCTACGACGGGGAGCTGCTGGGGCTGGCTTCGGATGCGGCCGACACGGCTGGCGGGCGGCGCGATCTCGCGGCAGCGCTCGAAGCCGCGGGATTCCGCGATACGAACGGGGACGGACGGCGGGAGGCTGACGGAAAGCCCCTCGAGCTCAAGATTCTCGTGAACGAGGAGAACCTTTCTCGCAAACTCGTCGCCGAGGAGATCGTCCGGCAACTGAACCTGGTGGGCATCAGCGGAACGGTCGAAGGCGCCAACTGGTCTGAACTGCTCGGGAAGCGGCTTGCGAGCGATTCGTGGGACAGCTTCCTGCTGGCCTTTCAGCAGCCGACGGACGGAAACGTCATCGATCTCTGGCACACCCCTGCCTCCGCCGCCGGAGCGTTGAATACGTGCGGTGTTTCCGACCCCGAACTCGACGCGGCGCTGGACCGGCTGGATACCTGGCCCGAAGTTGCTTCGGCTGCTGAGCTGCGGGCGACGGTGCAGGCCCGGATTGCTGCCGTCCGGCCGGGCGCGTTCCTGTTCCGACCGTTCGATGTCGCCATGTGTCGCGAGGGGCTGATCGGCCCGGCGAGCGAGACGGGGATCATCGATATGCAGCCGGCAACCTGGAATAAGCTCGCGTCGCAGACCCCGTGACCGTGATGCCGCCTCTTCTTTCGATGAGCGGATACTCCCTCACCCTCCGCGGGAGTGACGGCCGGCCATTGCCGGTGCTGCAGAACGTCGATTTCGAGATCCGGCAGGGCCAGTGCGTCGGCGTCGCGGGGGAGTCGGGCTCGGGCAAATCCGTCTTGGCACTCAGCATCATGGGCCTTCTGCCGGCTTCGTCCGTCGTCGATCGCGCCGGTTCGATCCGCTTCGGCGAGCTCGATCTGATGAGCCTCGACGAGGAGGCGTTCCGCCAGGTGCGCGGCAGCCGGATGGCGATGGTGTTCCAAGAGCCGATGACGGCGATGAACCCCTTGATGACGCTGTTCGACCAGGTCGGCGAGACCGTCGCCGCCCATCAGCCCGGGGCGACCCGGGACGAGATCCGGGAGCGGGTCGTTCGGGCCCTCAGGCGTGCCGGCTTCGCCGATCCCGACCGGTTTCTCTCGTCGTTTCCGCACCAGTTGAGCGGCGGTATGCGCCAGCGCGCCATGCTCGCCATGGCCCTGGTGATGGATCCCGAGCTGGTGATCGCCGACGAGCCGACGACCGCCCTCGATGCGGCACTGCAGATCCAGCTGTTGGGGGAGCTGCGCCGCCAGGTGCGCGCGGGCGGTAACTCGCTGATGTTTATCAGCCACGATCTGGGGGTGATCCGGGCGGTTTCGGACCGGCTGGTGGTGATGTATGCCGGTGTCATCGTCGAATCGGGGCCGACCGCCGAGCTGATGGCCAAACCGGCCCATCCCTACACGGCCGCGCTGATCGAGGCTTTGCCGCGGCTGATCGTCGAACGGCGCCTGCCGCGCCCCATTCCCGGCCACCTGCCCTCACCCGACAAAAAGCCCGCCGGCTGCGTTTTTTCGGACCGGTGCAGCCAGGTGCGGGATGCCTGCCGCAGCGGGCTTCCCCCGGCCGTCGAGACCGGCCCCGAACGGCTCGTGCGATGCCTCTTCCCCCTCTGACGCCCTTCCGATACCAACGGGCGGACTCGGGCGCATCGATGCATCACTTTTTTCTCTGAAAAAGACGGCAATCGGCCGATAGGGAAGCCATCATCCTCGGATCCCGGAGCGAGTGTCACCGTGAATCCATCCGAACAGCCTCTCGCCGCCCTCGCGGCCGGAATTGCCGGCGGGGCCGGTGCCGGTATCGCCGCCGCCGCTGCGTCCGGCGTCGTCCATGCGGCGATGCCCCAAGGCGTGGCGCCCCTCTTGACGGTGTCCGGTCTGGGCAAATCCTTCGAACTCGAACGCCCACTCGTGACGCGCTGCATCGACTGGTGGGCAGGGAAACCGGCCCCGCGGCTGCATGCCCTGTCGGAGGTCTCGTTCGAAATCGGTTACCGGGAAACGGTCGGCATTCTCGGGGAGAGCGGCTCGGGAAAATCCACGCTTGCCCGGGTGTTGATAGGGCTGTATCCACCGGATGCGGGCACGGCCGTTCTCGAGGGGCGAAGCCTGTTTTCGGGGCAGCGGGGCGTCGGGTTCGAGAACCTGCGCCGGATGCAGATGATCTTCCAGGACCCCTTCAGCTCCCTCGATCCGCGCATGTCGGTCCGGCGCATCCTCGAAGAACCCCTGCGCATCCACGGCCTGGGGCCGCGGGCGGAGTGGCGGGAGCGGCTCGAGCGGGGCCTTGCCGAGGTCGGTCTCGAGAGCGACGTTCTCGAGCGGTATCCGAGCGAGTTCAGCGGCGGTCAGCGTCAACGGATCGGGATCTGCCGCGCGCTGATTCTCGATCCGGCCCTGTTGATCGCCGACGAGGCGGTTTCGGCCCTCGATGTCTCGGTGCAGGCGCAGATTCTCGAGCTCCTGCGCAGTTTGAAGCAGGCACGGGGGATCTCGCTTTTGTTTATATCGCATGATATAGCCGTCGTGCGCCAGATCGCCGACCGCATTCTCGTTCTGTATCAGGGCCGCCTCGTCGAAACGATGCCGGCCGAGTGTCTGTTGCGGGATGCCCGCCATCCCTATACGCGGCGCCTTCTTGAAGCCGCCCTGCACCTGCGTGAGGGTGCGGCGCTGTCGGCAGGGGCGAACGCGAGCGCGGGGGGGAACGGTGTGACCCGGGGCGGCTGCCCCTGCCGTGACCGATGCGAGGCGGCTTCCCCGGCTTGCGAGAACATGCCGCCACTGGCCGAGCTCCATTCCGGACATTTTGTGGCCTGCCACCACCGTGACGTTCCCGGAATATCCCGGGGGACGGCGGTCGGGTGAGCTCCCGATGAGGGACGAACGACGCGTGTTCCCTGCGATCCGCAGCGCCCTTCTCCTGTTGTTCATCGGCTGTTCGTGCGCTCTGGAAGCGGCCGGAACCGAACCCGCACCGGCGGCCGGAGCCGCCGCATGGGTCCGTCCTGAGCGGCTCCAGATCCTGCTGATTGCCGTTTTCTTGCTGGCTCTGCTGGCCTGGTATGCCTTCACCGCGCGTCGCCGCACCGATGCTTTCATCCGCCGCATTCCCGGCCTCGAGGAATTCGACCATGCCGTGGGCCGCGCGGCCGAGCAGGGCCGGCCGGTCCTGTTCATCCCGGGCATCCTCGAGATGTCGGACATTCAGACCGTCGCCGGGGTGAATCTGTTGGGGCATGTGGCCGCCAGGAGCGCTGCTCTCGGAGTTCCGCTGCTGGCCCCGATGGCGCGCCCGTTCGCGATGTCCGTTGCCCAGGAGACGGTCCGGCGCGCTTACGTCGAGCAGGGCCGGAGCGAGCTGTTCCAGTCCGATAACGTGCGCTATCTGACGAGTGACCAGTTCGGGTACGCGGCCGGCGCTGTCGGCGTCATGACGCGATCGCTGCCCGGCGCCTGTTTCTATCTGGGCTCGTTTTCGGCGGAATCGATGCTGCTGGCCGAGACGGGAAACGCGGTCGGAGCCGTGCAGATTGCCGGCACCGCCGATGTGGCGCAGATTCCCTTCTTCGTCGTCGCCTGTGATTACACGCTGATCGGGGAAGAGCTGTTCGCCGCCTCGGCCTACCTCACCCGCCGGCCGGAGGAGATCGGTGCCCTGAAGGGGATGGATGCCTGCAAGCTCGTCATCGCCGTATTGATCGTGTGCGGGGCGCTGCTGGCGACGGCGCGGCAGTGGCCTGCCCTTGCCGGGGCCTGGCCGCTGCGATCCCTCGATGGGGCTGTCGGGTGGCTGCTGACCTCCGAGAGCGGAGGGCCGGCGCGATGAGATCCGGCTCGTTTCCCGTGCTCGTGACGTTCGTCACGGGGATGACCCTGATCCTGGCTTTCGTTGCCGGGCCCGCCGTGCCCGGCCTGGGCCGTGCCGAAGCGGTGCTGCCCGTCTGGGCGCAGATCATCACGGCGTTCACCATGTTCATCGGAATTTTCAGCCTGCTGGCCGCGAATCTGCGCCGCCTGGCGCTGCGAGGGGAAGACCGCATTTTCAGCGGAACCCTCGTCGCCGCCTTTCTCGTGACGGCCGGCATCGGCCTGGTGCGCGGCTTTCTTGCGACGAATGACCAGGGGATACCAGCGACCGGAGCGGCCCAGGCCGTCGAGGCGGTGTACAGCCTGATTCTCGACGGTATCATCAAGGCGGGCCATGCGACGATGTTCTCGCTCGTCGCGTTTTTCATGGCATCCGCGGCGTTCCGGGCGTTCCGTGTCCGGTCGGGTGAAGCCACGCTGCTCCTGGTAACGGCCGGTCTCGTCATGCTCGGCAACACCCCGCCCGGCCGCGTGATCGACGAGCTGCTCGGGCCGCTCGTCGACCCAATGCTCGCGACGATCGGCGCCCCCTGGGGCTGTGCGCCGCATCTGAGCTTCGCGGGCGTGAAAGAGTGGATCCTGAACGTGCCCAGTTCGGCGGCCCAGAGCGCGATCCTGATCGGCACCGTGCTCGGGGCGCTGTCTGCCGCCCTCAAGGTCCTGACCGGGATCGACCGGTCGCATCTGGGTGGGAATGCGGAATGAGCCTTGCAGAACGGCTGGCCGGGCTCCGGCACCTCGACCGGCGCTGGATCTTCCTGCTCCTCGCCCTGACGGTCGCGCTGCCGATGATCCGGCCGATCGGTCTGCGGGTCGTGCCGGGCGAGGCGACGACGAAATTCTATACCGCCATCGATACATTGCCGGCCGGAACACGCTTCATGATCTCGTTCGATTACGAACCCGGCTCGGCTCCGGAACTCCAGCCGACCGGCGTCGCGGCCCTCGTCCATGCCTTCCGTCACGGGTTGAAACCGGTGCTGGTCGGAAACTGGGCCCTGGGCGGGGAACTCGCCGACCAGGCGTTGCGGCTCGCGCGCGGCATTCTGCGCCGCTCGGCCGACCCCCGCGACCGGGAGATCGAGGCCGGCCTCGTCGATGGGCGCGACTTCGTGAATCTCGGATTCAAGCCGGGCGGGGTGATTCATCTGAAAAATATGGCGAAAGATATATTTCAGCCGTATCCCGTTGACTGCGCCGGCCGCCGCGCCCCCGACCTCGAGATCTTCCGCAACCTCGATGGCCGGGGCTTCTCGATGGCGGACATCGGCCTGATCGTCAGCCTGACGGGCGGGAATCACGGGATCGACGATTACGTCTACACGGCCGCCGAGCACCGCCGCCCCCTCGTGGCGGCCTGCACCTCGATCGCGATTCCGCGGCTCCAGACCTACATGCAGACCGGCCAGATGCTCGGCATGACGGGCGGAATGCCCGGGGCGGCCGAATACGAGCGCCTCGTGGGGATCCGGGGCACCGCCACGGCCGGGATCGACTCGCAGAGCATGGCGCACCTGCTGATCCTTGCATTCATCCTGCTCGGCAACCTGTCCTGGCGGGCGGGCCGGCGGCTCGAAGCCGCCTCGGCCCCCGGCGACGGAGGGGTGAGCGCATGACCATGGAGAGCCTGACCGTGTGGGTCGGGGCGGCGATGACGCTGTGCCTCTTCAGCTTCCTCTGGGGGGACAACCGCGCCTTCCGGTTCGCCGAAAACCTCTTCGTCGGCGCTTCCGCCGGCTACTACGCCTCGACGGTGTATTTCCACGCGGTGCTGCGCCCCCTTCTGCTCGCGCGCCTCTGGCCGGGGCTGTTCGGGGCCGCGGGACAGGGGGCGCCCCCCGATGCCGAGCCGCTGTTCCTCGTGCCGCTCGTGCTCGGCTGCCTGATGCTGTTCCGCCTCAGCCCGGCGAGAGCCTGGCTCAGTCGGGCGACGGTGGGCTTCTATCTGGGCGTGGGAACGGGACTCACCGTCGTCTACTCGATCCAGCAGATCCTGATCCCGCAGGTTCGCAAGGCGATCACGCCTCTCTGGGTTCCCGGCGCTCCCTGGACGAGCGTTTCGAATGTGATCATGACGTTCGGAACCGTCGCCTGCCTGTTCTACTTTTTCTTCAGCACCGAGCACCGGGGCCGGGTGCGGGCCGCGACGGCCCGGTTCGGCATCACCCTGCTGATGATCGGATTCGGAGCCTTGTTCGGCGCCGCGGTGATGGGCCGCATCTCGATCCTGATCGGCCGGTTCCAGTTCCTGCTCTCGGACTGGCTCGGCATCTGGTGATCCATGGACGAGATCGCGCTGCTGGCACGGGAAATCGTGCGCCGGGGCTGGAGCGGCCCGGCGGTGTTTCTGCTCGAGTCCCTGCGCCCTCTCGGCGGAATCGCGGCAGCCGGGTGTGAGGCGGCCGCCCCGCTGACGACGCTGCTTCCCCCCGGGAGCCTGTCGGCGCTGTTCGGGCGTGTGGTTTCGGAACGCGGCGGGATCGAGCGGCTCCTCGACGAGATCGAGCGGCTCGAGCGGGGGGGATGAACGATGGCCGGTGAGCGGATCTCGGGGGCCGAAGAGCGGCTGAGCCGGCTGCTGGCGATCGACTGCGGCAGCACCACCACGAAAGCGATCCTGTTCGGCCGATTCGGCGACGGATGGCGTCTGGAAGGCCGCGGCGAGGCGCCGACGACGGTCGAACCGCCCGTGGCCGACGTGATGCAGGGCGTCTGGAACGCGATCGCCGAGCTGGAAGAGGTGAGCGGCATCCGTCTCGCCGGCGAAGCCGGCGGAACGCTTGTGAGACCTGCGACGACGGCGGGGGGTGTGGATGCCTTCGTCGCGACCAGCTCGGCAGGGGGCGGGTTACAGGTGCTCGTGGCGGGCATCGTGCGCGCGATGTCCGCCGAGTCGGCGCAGCGGGCGGCGCTGGGGGCCGGGGCGATCGTCGTCGAAACCCTCGCCGTCGACGACGGCCGGCCGGCCTGGGAACGGATCGAACGGATCAGGAGCCTGCGGCCCGATCTGATCCTCCTTTCGGGTGGGGTCGACGGCGGGGCGACGGCCCAGGTGTTCGAATTGGCCGAACTGCTCGTCGCCGCTGCCCCGAAACCGCGGCTGCCCGGGCAGGATCGCGTTCCGCTGTTGTATGCGGGGAACGCGATGGCCTGCGATGCCCTGCGAAAACGCCTTTCCGACGCGTTCTCGTTCGATGCGACAGAAAATATACGGCCAACGATGGAACAGGAACGTCTCGGCCCTGCCCGGCGCGATCTCCAGGCATCGTTTCTGGAACACGTCATGCGCCAGGCTCCCGGCTATGCCGCCCTGGTCGGCATGACGGACACCCCGGTGCTGCCGACGCCGGCCGCCGTCGGGGAACTGCTCGAACGGTTCGCGGCGCGCGAAGGCGGGAACGTCGTCGCAATCGACATCGGCGGGGCGACGACGGATGTTTTCTCAATCATCGGCGGCGTGTATCGCAAGACCGTCGCGGCGAACCTCGGCATGAGCTACTCGATGGGCAACGTGGCGGCCGAGGCCGGATACGACGCCGTGATGCGCTGGCTTCCCGTGCCGATGGACGAAGAGGACGCCCGGAATATCCTCGCGAATAAAATGCTGCGCCCCACGACGATTCCGGATTCCCGCGAGGAACTGCTCCTCGAACAGGCGACGGCCCGCGAGGCGATCCGGCTCGCGTTCGGCCAACATCGCAGTCTCGCGGCGGAGCTGAAGGGCACGCGCCGCGAGGGCCGGATCGACGATCTGCTTTCCCGGGAACCGTCGGGAGAGTCGGTGGTGCATCCCGGCCGCCTCGGGTTGATCATCGGCTCGGGCGGAGTGCTTTCCCATGCTCCTTCGCGCGGCCAGGCCGCAGCGATCCTGATCGACGCGGTGCAGCCGGAGGGGATCACGGCCCTGGCCGTCGACTCGGTCTTCATGATGCCACACCTCGGGGCGATGAGCCGTCTCGATGCCGATGCCGCGCTGGACACGTTCGACCGGGAGTGCCTGGTGCGGCTCGGCGCCTGTATCGCCCCGACGGGGACCGGGAACGAGTCCCGGGACTATCTCGATGTGAAGATCGAGATCCAGGGAAAAGAATTATATCAAAAAAGATATATATTCGGTGCATTCGATGCCATCCCGCTGGGACCGGCAGAAACGGCGGGTCTGACCGTGACCCCGTCCCCGGCTCTCGATATGGGAGCCGGACCTGGGAAGACGGTGCGGGCCCTGGTGCGCGGCGGGGCCGTCGGCATCGTCATCGATCTGCGCGGCCGGCCTCTGAACCTTCCCAACGAGGCGACGGCGCGTGCCGAATCGATCCGGGCCTGGCTTGCCCTGCTCGAGACCGCAGCGGCCAGGGCCGCCGAGTCGGCCATTTCGCTCCGGACCGTGCCGTTGCCGGGACCTGAGACACGCCCCGAGAGAGCCTATGTGCCGGGGCTGGCGCTTTCCGGGCATGTCGGGATCCGGAAAATCCGCCGGCTGCCCGTGCCGGGAGAGGTGCTGGTGCGGGCGGGTGACCCTGTCGGGGGAGAGCAGGTGATCGCTCGGGCGCTGCTCCCGGGCGCGGCGGTGCCGGTTCCGCTTGCGGGACCTCTTGGCTGTCTTCCCGGAGAGGTCGGGGGGTATCTGAAAATGCCGACCGGCGCGCCGGTACGTGCCGGCGAGCCGATCGCCGAGGTGAAGGGGTGGTTCGGTCTGTTTTCCGAGACGGTCGTGTCCCCGGCCGATGGCCTGCTCGAAAGCGTTTCACCCCTGACGGGCCACGCCCTCGTCCGCCTTGCCCCGACGCCGGTCGACCTGGTGGCCCATGTCTCGGGAGTCGTTCTCGAAGTGCACGAGGGAGGCGGTGCCGTCATCGCCTGCGACGCCGCGTTCATCCAGGGGGTGTTCGGCGTCGGCGGCGAAGCCCGCGG
>JAKQOH010000116.1 GCA_029565415.1 Candidatus Rifleibacteriota bacterium
CAGGGCAACAATCCCGGTCAGGGCAACAATCCCGGCCAGGGCGAAATCCCCGCCCCGCTGCCTCCTCTGCCTCCTTCGGAAGAGCCGCCTGCCGAACAGCCCCCGGCTGAAGAGCCCCCTGCCGAACAGCCCCCGGCCGAAGAGCCGCCTGCCGAGCAGCCCCCGGCTGAAGAGCCCCCGGCCGAACAGCCCAAGCCCGGCCAGGACAACGGCCAGAGCGGTCAGTCTTCCGGCCAGAAGCGCACCATCGGCATGCTGATGACCGACCTGGTCTCCATCAGCTCGGATGCCGACGCGGTCAAAGCCCAGGCTGTCTCCGCGAAGAAAGCAAGCAAAGCCCGCGCCGCCGAGATCGAAGCCGATTACCAGTTGCTCTCCTACGATCGCGAGGCCGATGCGAAGCTCCTGATCAAGGTCGTCACCAACGATTTGTCGAAGAACAAGGGCCAGTCCGGCATCTACTACGCCGCCTTCCTCCGCAACATTACCTCCTACTCGAAGGCTGACCGGTCTGATATTGCCGATGTCATCTCCGCCGTGAAGTCCCACATCCGCCACGCGGCTTCCCATCGCAACGGCAGTGCCTACAAGGCCCGCCTCGACGAACTGAAGAAGTTCTGATCCCCTCGTTCCCCCAACGCCCCGTCGGCACCCCCGGCGGGGCGTTTCACATCCGAGCTCCGTGTCTTTGTGCCTGAAAGGGCGATTCCTTGGCAGGAACCGATCCGCAGATGACGCAGATGGCGCAGATAACGAATTTCCATCTGAGGATACGTCCCTAAAACCAAGGAAAATTTCAACGAAGGATCTGTATGGTTCGTTCTCGTTTTGTGGTGGCGGGCGGGTTTGAAACCCGCCCCTACATCCGGGGCCGTGTTGATACCGAACTCTGTGTCTCTGTGTCTGGTATGTGGGTTTCGTCAAAAGAACCGATCCACAGATGACACAGATGACGCAGATGAAATCTTGAGCGTCTTCAACCATGGAGTTTGCGGCGCATACTGGATACAAGGGGGGGCCAGGCGTTCGTTCCTCTCTGGTTTTTCATCTGCGTTCATCTGCCCTCCATCTGCGGATGCGTTCTTGAATCCGAGGGAAATTTCAACGAAGTATCTCTGTGGTTCGTACTTCGTTCGTGGTGGCGGGCGGGGCTTGCACGGGGTGGGCGGGGCGGATAGAATGACGACATGTCTGAAGAACGCACGATGCGCGGCTTTTCCGTCGGCTTTTTCCTGCTCGGCGCGGTGTTGCTTGCCGCGACGGTGTTCTGGCTGATGAAGCCCCTCGGCCAGCAGCGGCTGCATCTCGTGTTCACGGGCCTATCCAAAGGGCATGTGCAGCCGTTCATGGCCCGGTTCGCTCCCTACAAGGACCGCCGCATGGGCGGGGCGGCCCACAAGGCGGCCCGGCTCCAGGAGCTCGTCGCCTCCTTCTCGGGCGAGCCGTTCTGCATCCTCTCGACGGGCGGCGAGATCTCGGGCACGGCGGACGCCTATTTCACCCGCGGTTCGGCGGTGATCGAGGCGCTGAACACCTTCCGCCTCGACGGGATGCTGGTCGGCAATATCGAGTTCACGTTCGGCCGTTCCCGGCTGGAAGAGCTGGCGAAAACGGCGAAGTTCCCGCTGGTTTCCTCCAGCCTTCTGGAAGAGGGAAGCGAGAATCCGCCGTCGTTCGTGACCCCCGAACTGCTGCTTTCCCCCGGAAACGGCCTGAAGGTCGGCGTTCTGGGCCTCACCCCCGCGACGACACCCGAGCTGACGGCTCGCGGCAACGTGAACGGGCTCCGGTTCCTGCCGCCCGGCCCCGAACTGGCGGCCCAGGTGGCGCGCCTCCGGGCGAAGGGGGCGGATCTGATCGTCCTGCTGACGCAGACGGACCGCGAGCGGATCGGCCAGCCCGACTGGGAGGCGATCGTCACGGCAAAACCCGACGTGGTCAGCATGGTCGACTTCAACGTCGATGCCCCGCCCCCCGTGATGCAGGACGGGATCGTCATCAAGACGGTCAGCGGCTACAACCAGGGCAAGGAGCTGGATATCCTGGATCTCGAAGTGCTTCCGGGAACCGGCGTCACCTCGTATCGCGGCCGCCGTGTTCCGATCGAGTGCGACCTGATCACCCCCGATCCGATGGTTGAGACGCTCCTCCGGAAGGCCGTCGGAGACATCGAGCGCATCAAGACCGAGCCGCTCGGAGAGTTCGCGGCCGATTACGAGCGAAAATACGACGCCGAGTGCCCCATCGGCAACCTCGTGACGGATGCGATGCGCATCCAGACGGGCGCTGACGTCGCGCTCCAGAACAGCGGTGGTATCCAGAGCAACATCCGGCAGGGCGGGTTCACGCTGGGCGACTTGTACAACGTGCTCCCGTTCGACAACCAGGTGGTCACGATGTCCCTCTCCGGCCAGGACCTCCTCGAGGTGCTGACGACATCGGCCTCGCTGCGGCGCGGCTGTCTCCAGATTTCGGGCGGCAGTTACGCCTTCGCCAACCGGTCGGGCGATGATTTCGAGCTCAAGGACGTGCTCGTCGCGGGCAAGCCGCTCGAGCCGGGCCAGGCGTATCGCGTTGCCGTCAACAGCTTCCTCGCCGACGGCGGCGACGAGTTCCGCGGCTTCAAGCGCGGTCGCAGCCGCGAATACGGGCCGATCCAGCGCGAGGCCGTCAAGGCCTACATTCTCGGGCTTTCCGCCTCGGGACCGATCTCGCTTTCGATCGAGGGGCGTATCCGCAAAGAAACGCCCTGACGCCCGTTCCGGGTTTGTGTCCGGGGGCGGGGCGTGTTACAATGCGCCAACGCCATGTTTAGCACATCCTGGTTCATGCCCAAGTCCGGCGGCGCGCAGGACACCCTGTTCCGCGAGAATCAGCTCCTGAAGGCCCAGATCCAGGAGCTGCTCAGTCTCGAGGAGACGGGCTTCTTCATCGAGCTCGACTCGCTGCTCAAGGCGATCCTCAAGAAAGCATTGATTCTGTGCAAGGCCGAGGCCTCGTTCTTCGCGCTTCCCAAGAGCGATCCCGCGACGTTCGAGGTGCGCATCTGCAACCTGATCCTCGAAGAGAAGATGGAGCGGATCCGGGAGCTGTTCAAGACGGAATACCAGCGCTGGCAGGAGTCGGAGAGCGAGCTGATCACGATCGAGGATTTCATCCTGCTGCCGCTGATCCGCCGCCACCGCATGATGGGCATCATCGGTCTGAAGCTGAACGACCGGGCTCCCGAGAACGTCTGCGAGATCCTGCCGATCCTCGCGAAGCAGGCCGCCTCGTCGCTCGAGAGCGCCATCCTGTATGAGCGCATGTTCAAGCGCCTGATGGTGCTGAGCAACGTGTTCATCCTCGGGAAGGAGATCGTCGGCAGTATCGATCTCGACCGGCTGGTGGACAAGTTCCTCTCGATCGCGCGCGACGGCACGAACTGCGATATCGCGGCCATCTACCTGATCCGGGGCGGCGATGCGCGCCCGAGCTTCCAGCGCGTCCAGACGCCGGACGGTGAGGGGCGGTTTGCCGACGGGCCCGAGGCCGGCTACACCACCCTCATCCAGGAGGTGGAGGCGACGCAGGAGGCGAAGTCGGTCGAACGTCTGGCTGCGAGCCCCTATGCGGCATCCGAGACCGGCAAGGTCGGCGGTCATATTCTGTCGAATACAATAGCAATACCGATGAAACCTGGCGAGCGGTTCCTCGGGGTCATCCAGGTCGCCAACAAGAGGCACGGCGATGCTTTCACCCCGGAGGATCTCGATCTGCTGAAGATCCTGGGCAGTCAGGTCGCCTTCGTCATCCAGAACTCCGACCTGTTCAAGAACCTCCAGCAGGCCTACTTCGACACCCTGTCGGCGCTGACGCAGGCGATCGACGCGAAGGACAGCTACACCCACGGCCATTCCGAGCGCGTCACGAACTACTCGGTCGATCTTGCCCGCGCCATGGGCCTCGAGGAGCGGCGGATCGAGGACGTGAAGCTGGCGGGGATGCTGCACGACATCGGAAAGATCGGCATTCCCGAAACGATTCTGAACAAGCCGGGCCGGCTCACCGACGAGGAGTTCGACGTCATCAAGGCGCACCCCGAACTGGGGGTCCGGATCCTGCTGAAGGTCGAGTTCCTCGCCCCCGTCATCCCGCTGATCCGGCACCACCACGAGCGATACGACGGCCGCGGCTACCCGGCCGGCCTCAAAGAAACGGCGATTCCCTACGGCGCGCGTCTGATCGCGATCGCCGACACCTACGACGCCATGACATCCGACAGACCGTATAGAAAAGCTCTCGATATGGAAACGGCGCTTGCCGAGATCGTCCGGTGCCGCGGCACCCAGTTCGATCCAGAACTGGTCGACGGCTTCGTCCGGATGATGCGCGGAGCCGCATCCGGCGCCGCGGCCGGCCTGGCCTGACACCCCCGAACGGGAGGATCCATGCCCTTCACCGCCCACAGTCGCTATATGGAACGAGCCTTCTTCCTGCTCATTCTGCTCACCCTCTCGAGCTTCGCCTGGTATTTCACGATGGCCGATGTCGAGGAGGTGCAGACGCGCTTCCAGAACCGCCATGCGATGCTGACGAAGCTGCTGACCCGCGAAGTCGGGGACCTGCTGAACCGGCGTGCCGATCTGACGCCGCGGCTGGCCAACCTGCTCGCCGAGGAGGCGGTTGCTTATGCCGTCGTCCAGCAGCCCTCCGGCGAGATCATCGCCAAAGCCGAGAACCGGCCGATCGCCGTCGAGTCGCTCCAGGAGGTCGAGGCCCAGGCGCTCCAGGTCACGCATCTGCGGCTGATCCCGCACATGGATCTCTCCCGCACGATCCCGCTGGTCGAGGCGGCCATGCCGCTGGTCACCGAGAGCAACCGCAAGGTGATCGTCCGCGTCGGCTTCTTCCGGGCTGATGAGGAGGACCGCGTCCGTCAGGTGCGGTTTCGCAACCTGCTCGTCTTCGCGACGCTGCTGCTCGGCCTGCTCGCCTACTGGGTGGCCCGGCGGCGCAATGCGTCGCGCCTGACGCCGGCATGGCTGGGCGGAACGGGGCTGATCGTGCTGCTGCTCTTCCTTTCGACGCGCATGACGGTCCAGGAGTGGTACGAGCGCCACTGGCGGCAGAGCTTCGTCCAACACGGCATGTCGGTGGCCAAGGTCGTCAGCCTCTCGGCGAAGCGGTTCCTCCAGGCCGGTGAGGAGGCGGATCTGCGCGAGATGCAGTCGCTGCTCGACCTCGACGAAAGCTACGCGTTCCTGGCCGTCGCGAAAGACGAGCAGTATCTGTTCCATTCGGATCCCGAGCTGAAGAACGCGACGTTCGACGCCGACAGCGCCTATTCCCGGAGCCTCAACTCCGAGACGCCGATCATGGTGAAAATGGCGGAAGAAGGGCTTTACGAGGTGTTGGTGCCCATCATCGAGGGCCAGCACCGGCTCGGCACGCTCCGGCTCGGCCTGCGAAACGAATCCGGCTACGGCCCGCTGGGCGTTCTGCGGAACCGCCTGACCCTGATTTTCCTCGCGGCGCTGATCCTGTCGCTGTTCCTCGTGTATCTGCTGACGCAGCGGGTGACGCGCGATCTTTCCGCGTTCATCCAGTCGATGGAGCAGGTGACGGCCGGGGATCTGCGGCAGCAGGTGTTCATCGACCGCGGCGACGAGTTCGGCCAGCTCGCCCACGCCTACAACTTCATGCTGATGAGCCTGAAGGAGCGGGATCTGCTCGGCCGCGGCTTGCAGCACTATGTCAGCAAGAGCATCGTCGACAAGACGCTGCGCATGGTCACGACCCAGGAAAAGACCGGCGAGAAGCTGTTTGCCGTCGCCGTCTACGCGTATTTCAGCGGTCTCACCGAGGCGATCAACCGCAACAGCGGCCCCCAGGTGCTGGCCCTCGTGCGCGAGTTCTACCAGACGGTACGCCAGGTGTGCCAGCCCGGCGCGAACTGCCATGTCCAGGTCTCGATGGCCGGCATCCTGGTGCTGTTCGCGCATCACAACCGGCACGAGGCCCTGATGCAGGCCGTCCAGTCGGCTCAGATGCTCGACCAGTCCTTCCTCAAGCGCGGGGAAGCGCCGTTCACGCCGCGACTCACCCTGCACGCCCTCGAGACGGTCCACGGCACCCTCGATGACGACGGCCAGCAGATGGTCTGGCTCGGCGAGGGGATGCTCGATGTGAAGACCTTCTCCGAAGTGCAGGACATCGACGAGATCATCGTCAGCGAAGAGACCTCGTATCTGCTCAAGGATGTGGCCACCCTGGATGAGCTCGATCTCGCCTCGAGCGATCAGGGCCGGGTTCGCGCCTACATCTTCCGGGGCTTCAAGCCGATCGATGCGTTGATCCGCATCTTCCCCGAGGCTTCGCCCTGGACGAAGGTGCTGATCCTGAAGGTCATGAAGGGCCAGGCCCGGAACGAACACGTCGACCAGCTCCTCCAGTGGTTCGCCGATCCCGATCCGAACATCCGGTACCACGTGATGGACGTGTTGGAGCGGCTGCGGCCGGCCGGCATCCTCGACTTCGTCGTGAAGACGGTGAACGAGGAAAGCGAGGCGAAGGTGCTGTCGAAGGCGATCGGCGTGCTCGGCAAGATCGGCAACGAGACGCATGTTCCCATTCTGGCCGAAAAACTCCGGGTCGACGACCGGCGCGTCAAGGCGAACACCGTCGAGGCACTCGAGACGATCGGCGGCAAGAAGGTGTACGAGTTTTTGAACCTGCTCGTCGACGAGCAGGACAACCGCGTGCGTGCCAACATCCTGATCGCGCTGGGCAAATACGGCGATCTGCGGGTGTTCGAGCTGCTGACCACGATGATCAAGGATCCCGACCGGAACATGCGGGCCTCGGCCGCCTACGCGCTCGGCAAGCTGGGCATGGCGCAGGGCGTCGAGCCGCTGATCTCGGCTCTTTCCGACAAGGATCCGGTGGTGAGGCGCCAGGTCGTGGCATCCCTGACGGCGTTGAAAGCCGATCTCGATATCGAATCATAGAGTAAGATATATAACGGGTTTCCGAGGAGGGTGAACGGCATGGAGTTCGACCAGGCATACAAGCAGGCCAACGAGGCGCTGAAGGAAAAGCGGCTGGACGACGCGCTGCGGCTGTTCGAAGAGGCGCTCAAGGCCAAGCCGAACGACATCTACACGATCAACAAGATCGCCATGATCCACAAGGAGAAGGGCGAGTTCGACAAGACGATGGGGCTGCTCGAACAGTCGCTCAAGCTGAAGCAGGAGGATCTGTACACGAACTACCTGCTCGGCAACACGTATCTCGAGCAGGGAAATATCGAGAAAGCTATTGAAACGCTCGAACACACCGTCGGCCTGAATCCGAAGGACAAGTACGCCCGCAACTCGCTCGCGCTCGCCTACCGCATGCGGGGCGACACGGACAAGTGCGTCGAGACGCTGCGCGAGGCGCTCCGGGTCTCGCCCGACGATCTCTACAACAAGCTGAGCCTGGCCACCGTCCAGTTCGAACAGGGGGATGCCCCCGAGGCCCTGCGGCTCGCCCAGGAGATCCTCCGGAAGGATCCCCAGAACCTGAACGCGATGGTGCTGCTCGGCCGCATCACGCTCGAGGACGGCGACAACAAGGCCGCGCAGAGCTGGTTCAACAAGGTGCTGTCGATCGACGGCAACAACAGCGAGGCCCACTACTACGCCGGCCGGCTGTGCCTGGAAGACGGCGACCCGGCGACGGCGGCCGCGCATTTCAACGCGGCGCTGCAGACCGGTTCCGACAAGCTGTCGATCAGCAAGAACCTCGGCTTGATCTTCCTCGACAAGGGGATGTTCAAGGAGGCCGAGATCGAGTTCGCCCGCGCGATTTCGCTCGATTCGGAGGACCCGTTCACGCTGAACAACATGGGCAAGCTGCTGCTCTTGCAGGGCCGGCTCGATGAGTCGCTCAAATACCTCGAGAAGGCGCTGGCGGTGAAGCCGGATTACGCATTTGCCCATTACAACATGGGGAAGTTGTACCGCGAACGGAAGGATTACCCGCACGCCATCTGGCATCTGCTGTTCAGCCTCAAATACGAGCCCGACGACGTGTATGCGATGAACAGCCTCGGCCGCACCTTCCTCCAGGCCGGGCTGCCCGTGCAGGCGCGCGACGTGTTCGAAAAGGTGCTGCACGAGAAGGAGGCTGCAGATCCCTACGCGATCTTCGGCCTCGGCGAGACCTACGAAGCGCTCGGCGAGTTCGAAAACGCCCTGGTTTCGTATCGGAAGCTCAAGGCGATTCCGGGCATCGCGAAGAGCCTGGTGGAAAAGGCCGACGCGCGGATCCGGGCCTTGCAGGGCCGCTGAGATGCTGCGCCGGTTCGACATCACCGTTCCCGACGACCTCGAGGAGCCTCTGGGCGGCCTCGCCGAGCGGCTCGGCCTGGTCACCTTCTCCAGCCCCCAGATCGAGGATACGGGCGGCGGGGAAGAGGATTTCCGGTTCACGGGCGAGACCGTCGTCAGCTTCCTCGTCTCGACGGTCGAACAGAACCCGGAATATATATCGAAAGAAATAGAACATTTTCTCGCCGAGTTCGGCGCGGCCGGGTCGGCGAAGCTCGAGATCCGCGATTATCCCGACAACCAGGACTGGATGGAAGGGTTCCGGATGCACTTCCAGCCGATCCGGGTGGGGTCGGGGATCGTCGTGAGGCCGCCCTGGGCCGAGCCCCTGGAAGAGGAAGCGCAGGCGACCACGATTCTCATCGATCCGGGGATGGCGTTCGGCACGGGCACGCATGAGACGACCCGGCTGTGCCTGACCCTGCTCGCCAAGCTCGAGCCGTGCGGCGGCCGGTTCCTCGACATCGGGGCCGGCAGCGGAATCCTGGCCTTCTACCTGGCGAAGAAGGGTGCCGCCGCCGTGACGGCGCTCGAGATCGACGGGGCCGCCGTCGAGAACATGCGCAAGAACGCGGCCCTCAACGGCATCGAGAAACAGGTCGAGATGCGGTGCGGGGATCTGGCGGCGTTCGAGCCGGCCTGGCCGGCCGACGGGGTCGCGGCCAATATCACTTCCCCCGTGCTGACCGAACATCTGGCACGCATGGCGGCCTGGGCGAAACAGGGCGCGTGGGGCGTCTTTTCCGGCGTCAACGACACCAACGCCCCACGGGTGCGCGAGGCCCTGAAAGCCGCCTCCTGGCGCCTCGAAGAGGAAATCACCGAAGCCGACTGGCACGCCTTCCGCTGCACCCGGGTGTAACGGACCTCCCCAAAACGCGTTTTTACCTCAAAGACACAAAGACACGAAGAAAGAAATCCCTCTTCGTGTCTTTGTGTCTTTGTATCTGGGAGGGAGAATTCGTTACAAGAACCGATCCGCAGATGGCACAGATGAAAACCAGAACGTCTTCTGTTTATGGGATTTCCGTCGCATTCAGAACATCAGATAGACCCGGGCGCCCGTTCACCTCTGGGTTTCATCTGCCCTTCATCTGCGGATGCGTTCCTGAAACCGAGGTGTATTTCAACGGATCGTGATCTGCCCGTATTCCTCTGTGCCTCGGTGTCTCTGTGGTGCGGTTTGTTGGGCTAAAAACGAACATTCCCGGGCCGAGGCCCGGGAATGTTGTTCAGAGGCTACTTCGAGTTGCTCTGGCGAAGGAGAGTGATGTACTTGTTGTAAGCTTCACGATAGTCGGTAAGCGCCTTCTGCGTATCGGACCGCAGCATGTTGCTCCGCATCTCTTCGTCAGGACTTTCGCTGCCACCGATGTTGGTGACGATCGAAATATACTTGTTGTAGGCCTTGATGTAATCGGCATGAGCGTTCTTCAGCTCGCTGGAAGCGGTGGTGGAAGTGATTTCGGGGACGACTTCCGGAACGACTTCAGGAACCGGAGCTGCTTCGTTCGACACCGGGGCGGCTGCGACCGGAGACTGATCACCACTGACCGGGATCTCACTGGCAGAGGACGGAACACTCACGACACCCGAGCTGGCCGACACGGAAGAGGGCAGGTTGTTCCCGTTGCCGATGTCCTGCTTCTGGCGCTTGTACTTCTTCCAGAGGAAGTAGCCGGCGACAGCAGCGCCAACGACGACGAGAGCCGGGATGAAGAGCGGGCTTCCGATGATGCCGCCGATGAAACCGGCGATACCGGAGAAGAGACTGCCGATCATGCCGACGATCCCACCGAGAGTGCCGGTCAGGAACCCGCCTGCAGCGGCGACGCCGCCACAAATCGTGGTGCCGATTCCGGCAATGCCTGCGCCCGCGCCTGCCACTGCTGCAACAGCGCCACCTGTACCTGCGGCCACTGCACCACCGGCGAACCCGACGGCAGAGGCGATGGTCGGAGCGGCGAGAATGGCTGCGCCTGCGACACCGACGCCGATGAGAGCCGATTTGACCGGATTGGCCTTGACCTTATCCTTGATCGTCGAAAACAGGCCGGCTTCGGCGCTGGTCACGAACGACGTCAGGAGCATCACAACGGCCAAGGTTGTCGCGAGAGACTTGAGAATGTTGCGATACAACCTCATATGGATTCCTCCTTCAATTGAGTAGGAACAGAGAACGTTACGCTGAGTTTCCTTTCAGGACACCTCCAGGACGGTATGAAATGGTTAGGGTTGGGTAAGTTGGGTTGGGTTAGGGTTGGGTTTTGGGTATAAAGAAGAACCCCGCCTCGGGTAAAGCGGGGTTCCAGCTTTAACGAATGATGGACGGGACCTTGGACTACTGGACTCCCCTTCGCTTTTCAAGGACCGCTTCGTGAATCTTGTTATCGATTATACGAACGGGGCGAAAGAGCGTCAAGGGGTCCGGTACCCCGGTGAACTTACTTCACGATGCCCATCTTGAGGGTCAGGTTCATGCGGGTGTCGATCTTTTCCTTCTTGCCGCCGCCCATGTCGTTTTCCATGACCATGATCATGTTGCTGACGACTTCGTTCTTGACCATGATGCCGGTCTTGTGGGCGAACCAGATCTTGCCGTCGGCCTTCACGTTCAGGTTGATGCTGCCGGTGTCGCCCTGCTCGGAAACGACGCTGGAGCCGAGCTTCACGCATTCCTGGCCGTCAACGGTCTCGAAGCCGAGAACGGTGTATTTCACCTTCAGGGGAATCGGCATCTGGGGGTTGGCGGGAATCGTCGAATCCCAGTTGTCGCCGACGCCGACCGGGGTGGCCGGGAACTTGATCTGCATCTGGTTGAAGTTGGCCTGCTGGTCCATGCCTTCGGACTCGATGACTTCGCCGTTCTTCGCCATCTTGACCTTGATGACCTGGCCGATCGCGGGGAGCTGGGTCGGCGTGTCGTTCACGGTGATGGTGCCTTCGGTGATGGTGGTGGTCATCTCGATGTTGCCGCTCTTGTCGACGCCGGTGACCTTCTGCTCGAGGGACATGTTGGTCTCGAGGTTGGTCTTCTGGGCGCGCTGCATGGCGGTGACGACCGTGTTACCGTTGATGTTCATCTTGTATTTGGTCGTGGTGCCGGGGGCCGGGTTGTACTGGAGCAGGACCTTCTCGGCGGCCATGGCGGAGACGGCCACACCCATGAGGAACAGCACGCTGAGAACAATGGCAAAACGCTTCATGTAGAAAGAATCTCCTTTCACTCTCCAGGGTTTCAGCCCTCGGATAAGAACCCAAAACGGATTGAAATCCCTTCAACCCCTGTCAAGAGGCTGATTCCGCGTGAAGATAGCATACGGCCCCCGGTGTGTCAAGTTTATTCCGGTCTTGTGTCCCGTTCCCCAAGCGGTATATAATCGTTCCGTGCCCGGGAACGCGGTACCGCCCGGGCCGGTCTGGATGCGTTGCCCGTCAGCATGGCGCAAGCGGCCTCTCCGCCCCGCCGGCGACGAGATCATGGGAAAGGTCGGTCAAACTCCTGAGTCCCCGCACGGATTTTTCCTACAAGCAGTTCGAGGACGTGTATTTCGAAAAACGCGTCTGGATGCCGTCCGCCACGGTGTCGAACTTCCTGCTGATGTTCACGCGATGCAGCATCGGGGCCCGGTCGAAGCTGGGCGGTGAGTCGTTTTCCAACCTCATCGTCACGCTTTCCGAAAGCGAGATTGTACCCCGTACGCTCGTCTTCTGGAATTCGGCTGTCAAAGCCTGCATCGAGGGCAGCCCGCTGATTCCCGCGATCACGCGGATCGAGCGGGCCGGCGTCAAGATCCTCGTCTCGGGCTTCGCCCTCGAGCGGCTCAAACTCAAGGGCCAGCTTCGCGTCGGAAAGCTCGCCAACACGATCGACCTTCTCGAAGCCATCAACAAAGCCCAGAAAGTCGTCACCTTCTGAATGGAACGAGCGCTGGCCCACGACGCACCACAGAGTCACAGAGGCGCAGGGCCACGGAGAGAGACGAGCTTCTCCTGATGAAACATCACGAGGTCCGATTCGAACGAGGCCCGATCCGCAGATGACGACGATGGCGCAGATGAAATCCAATGCTTCTTCACGCATGACGTTTTCTGCCCATACAGAATCTCGGGTGTCCGGGCCTCTCCTTTTGCGTCTGCGTTCATCGGACCTCCATCTGCGGATGCATTTCTGAATACAAGGGGTATTTCAGCAGAGAATCTTTGCGGGGAAGCATTCTCCGTTTCTCCGTGTCTCGGTGCCTGGTATGTTGGTTTCGTCATGAGAACCGATCCGCAGATTTCGCAGATTGCGCAGATGAAAAGCTGAAAAGTTCGTTCATTGGAGGAGCCAGGGCACAACGAAAATCAGATTTTTCCGGTGTTCTTTCTCATCTGCGTTCATCTGCCCTCCATCTGCGGATGCGTTCCTGAATCCGAGGAATGTTTCAACGGAGTATCTCTGTGGTTCGTACCTTGCCTCTGTCCTTCTGGATGGGCCGAATGCTGCTTCCAAGGCTGGTCGGCGGGAACTGGGCGATTTTTTTCGGAGGTTGTTGACATGGAAAACGAACCATGGTATCATCGCTTTACTGACGTGGAGGGCGATTAGCTCAGTTGGCAGAGCGCCTGCTTTACACGCAGGTGGTCGGCGGTTCGAGCCCGTCATCGCCCAGCGGTTGCCCAAGACGTCGTGAGTATCTGGGGACGTAGTTCAGTTCGGTTAGAACGCATGCCTGTCACGCATGAGGTCGCGAGTTCGAGTCTCGTCGTCCCCGCTGCCCAAGGCCAGATAGCTCAGCTGGTAGAGCAACGGACTGAAAATCCGTGTGTCGTTGGTTCGATTCCGACTCTGGCCATTCTTTTTTGCCATGGCGGCATAGCCAAGTGGTAAGGCAAAGGTCTGCAAAACCTTTATACATCGGTTCGAATCCGATTGCCGCCTCTTTTTATACCGCGTAGTACACAAAAGCCCCGGTTCCAGGACCGGGGCTTTTTTCGTCTCCCGAAGCCCCGGCAAATTCCTGCCGGGGCCTCGGGATGAACGGGGAGACGGTCAGTTCTTTTTGCCGGATTTCTGGATCGTGTCGAGGACGCTGCCGGCCCAGGCTTTGGCGGTTTTCGAGCCCTCGGTTCCCCAGTAGTGGAGGCCGTCGCCGCCGCTCGAGGGGTAGTTCGTGACAGGGCGGGAGTCGACGAAGGTGCCCTGGGTGCCGACCGTGGCTTTGATCGTTTCGCAGAGGCGGTCCTGGGCCGCGATCGATTTCACGCTCTCGCGCGCCCGCGGCGGGCCGACCCAGACGAGGGTGCAGCCGGCGGCCTTCGCCGTGTCGATGATTCGCTGGGTCTCCCGCTTCACCGTGGCTTCCGAGGCGCCGAACAGGTTCGCTCCGAGGGAAACGACCAGAACGGTCGGCTTGTACTCCCGGATCATCTCGGGAAGCGACGGCGTGGCACGGGGTGTTCGCCAGTCGGCCGGCCGGTCGACGGCGCCTTTCTCGTTGCGGGCGTAATACCCGCATTTTGTCACGGTTCCCTGATACCACCACGAGGGGGAGCTGCCCGCGACGCCGATGGTGCGGATCTGGGCGCCGGTTTCGCGCATCGCCTGGTCGATGGTCGAGCCGTAGATGCCCACCGTGTGGGAGTCGCCGATGTGCAACACGCGCTGGCCGGGCCCGATCAGCGGGCCGCCCGCCACCGGCTGGGATGCCCCCGGAGCGGCAGAAGCCTCTTGCGAGACCGATGGAGACGTCGTCGGGGCCTGCGGGGACGGGGTTGCAGGCGCGGCAGCCGTTTCCGATGAAGGAACGGCCGGAACGCCGGAAACGATCGCTGTCTGCGATGCGGCTGTGCCCGGCAGTTTCAGCTCCCACCCGACCAGGATCAGGTTCGGATTGCTGGCGAGCGAGGGATAGCGGTCCTTGTTCAGCCGCACGAGTTCCTGATACCGTCGTGGATCCCCGAGCAGACGCCGGGCGATCTCGCACAGGGTGTCACCCCGTCTGACCGTATAGGCCGAACGGACGGCAGCCGGGGAATTCGCGGCTGATTCCGACGGGCTGCCGGATTCCGTGGTGATCGCCGGCAAAGACGTGGACAGTGTCTCGGAGGAGTCGACGGGTGCCTTCTCCGGTGGCAGCGTGACCTGGCCACCCGAGAAGGGACTGGTCTGGGCGATCACGGCGGGGGTTGCGACGGCGAGCCCGCCGAGCAGCAGAAGCCAGCGACTGGAGTTCCGGTTCATGACGATCCTCCCTGAAGCAGTTCTTTGGGCGGAATATGAAGGGAAATCTTCTTTCAGTATCCCGCCTCTTCCGCCAGGGTGTCAAGGAGGCGGATCGGAGCGGCTCGTGACCGCAAAATACACGCATACATATAAAAAGCCCCGCTGCAAGGCGGGGCTTGGGGAGTCGATGACCGAAACTCAGCGAAGGAAGAGGTAGAGATGCTGGATGAAATCGCCGAAGTCGAGATTGATCAGGCGCAGGTTGGCGGGCCGGCCGAACAGCGAGCCGGTCACGATGCCTGAAACACGGTCATACCGGATGCTGGCGGTGCGGTTCCCGAGAGTGCCGGTCAGGGTGCCGTCAGAGAGACGGAAGCGAAGCGCGAGCGGGGAGCAGGAAATCTCGCCCGTCGAGGTCCCGTCCTGCCAGATCGTGGAGGTGACGTAGGGGTTGCCGTAGACCGTTCCCTCGTATCCGACCCGCTCCGGGGACCAGTCGAACGCGAGGTCGATGCCGCTGCCGTGAGCCGTTCCCCGGATGGTGCGGGCGGCATGGTCGATATGGAGCTCGACCGGCTGGTTGCCGGCGGTGCCGGTGATCGTCCAGAGCGTTCGGTCCAGGGTGAGGCGGAAAAAGGTCGTCCCGATCGTGCCGTCGATCCAGGCCTGCTTTGGAAGACCCCGGTCGGTGCGCATTTCGGCGATATGCTGCCGGTCGAAACCGGCCAGCCGCGAGGATGATCCGGTTTCGGCGGAACACGGAACGGCAGAGGCGGAAAGGGCCACGATGAGTGAAAACACGAGGAACAGGCGGTTCATGGGATCCTCCTGATGGCTTGTCCGTCCGATCACGAAGTCGGATGTCATGACTTCATTCTGCCTTTTCCAAGGTGTCCCTGCCAAGGAACAGTTCCCGGGCTGCAGATTCCGGCATGAACGCGGGAGCCGGTGCCCATGGCGTCCGGCGGCGTTACAGAAAATATGCATCGGGAATCGAACCCCTCGTTGCATATTTCATGTAGCACGTTGCGCCGGCCTGGAAATCGGAACGGCCTGGGATCGCTGGTTGGCGGTGGGGAACACTCGAACATTGTTCCGTGACACGCCAGGGGCGATCATAAAAGAAGAGATGATTTTTTTATCTGGAGGTCATGTGACATGAATCGTGTTCAGCCCGGTATGCTGCTGGTTGCGGTGCTGCTGTTTGCCGTCGCGCTCGTTTGCCCGGTTTCGGCCGAGACGCTGAGTCAGACGTTCACTCATGAACTGGTCGTGACGGCCCCGGCGCAGAGCTGGGAGCATCGCATCGATCTGCCCGAGGAGCTGTCGGCGACGGGGCGGATCTTCGTGCGGCGGGCTCTCGAGCTGACCGGCCGGATGGTCATCGAGCGCGAGCAGTTCACTCCGACGTATTATTACGTCAAGGTCCGGCTGCCCAAGCTCGTCGGCGAGCCGATGAAGGGCATCCTGAAGGTCGATCTGGAACTCGGCAGTCAGCCTGCCGTCACGCCCGTTCCCGGCCAGCCGACTGGTCTGGGGACCGCCCCCGTGACACCGGCGCTGCGGCCGGCGTTCATCTGGAAGGGCACTGGCCCCTACTATGCCGTGACCCTGTATGATGTCGACGAGAACCGCACGGTCATGGAGCGGGTCGTGATCCGGAACACGTATTGTTCGTCCACCTCCGAGGAGTGGCTCAAACATCACCATTACCGGTGGGCCGTGAAGCAGGCCGACGAGACCGGCCGCTGGTCGAAGGAAGCCCAGGCCGGTTTTCGGATCGAAGTGAAGGATGGCGTGGTCGTCACCATTCCCGAGTGACGAAAGGCGCATCGGAAGCGTGCGGGGCACAGGATGACGAAGATGCCGATCCGCAGATTGCGCAGATGACGCAGATATCCGGCGGATTGATCCGATAGCGCGATGGCGTTCTTCATGGTTCCGCCGGTGTGACGTGGGATGCACCAGCCCTCCGGAGATCGGGCCGGAGGGTTTTTTCTTTGGGGGTCTCGTGTATCATGGGAGGAACACCGTCGGGAGGGGAAGGCGTGGAGAAACGACAGGGATGGATATCGTTCACAGCCGTGGCAGCCACAGCTCTGATGCTTCTGTGGCACCCGACGTCCGCTCGGGCGGGCGAGGCCCCTCTTCGACAGCCGACGGAAATCGTGTCACAGAACCCGGGCGGGGAGACGCTCGCCGACTCGGATGCCGCGGAGATCCGGGCAGATATTCAGGAGCTGCTGGCGGCGTCCCGCTTCGCCGAGCTCCATGTCCCGTCAAAAAATACTGAATCGAATGATGCAACGGAATACGCTTTTTATCGGCATGTGCTGGGCGGGCTTCGCGTTTTTCGGGAGCGGGGTGGTGTCTACGAGCGGCTTTCCCAGGGGGCATCGCGGAAGATCACCCGCCGGGTGATGCTGTTCCAGCGGGTGTTTTTGCCCCTCGCCTGGCTGGTCGATCGCCGGGCCCACCGGTTCCAGCGCCGGGGGATTCCCATCATCAAGGCAGATCTGATGCCTGTAGCCGGTCTGCCCGATCCCGAAACCCCGCCGAAATGGCGGGGGCGGCTGGCTCCGGATCCGGCAAAGCGGCTGGCGGCGGAGCTGGGCGCGTTCAAGAGCCTGTTCCGGGCGCGGGTGAAGACGGCGGATTTTGCCGGAGCCGCGGCGGCGGCGCATCGGACCCTGCGGCTGGTCCGGGATCTCGAATCGCGCGAAGGGTGTCATCTGGCGATGACCGCACATTTTCTCGAATCGCTGGGCCTCTGCGCCCTCCATGCCGATCGGTATGCGCGTGAAAGCGGGGGGGGAACCCTTCCGCTGTCGAAAGCCTTCCTGAACGTCCAGTTGTTTCCCTTCGGTGGCACGCTTGCCGTCGATCTCGAAGGCCAGTCGCTGCATGCCCGCGGCATCGGCATCCTCGTGAACGACGTTCCCGCGATTCCATTCGAGCAAGAATATTCTCTTGCGAAGCCATGAGCTGCTCCTCCGGCGGGTGAGAGGGTGATATGAACAAACCATCGGAGCTGTGGAAGTGGTCGGTTCTGACCGTGCTGCTTGTCGTCGGTCTCGCCTGGGTGGACGTCCAGACAGGGTATGAATTGAACTTTTTTGTGTTCTATTTCATCCCGGTCACCGTTGGTGCCTGGTTCATCGGGCGGGAGGCGGCGATCGTTCTGGCCATTCTGTGCGCGGTGGTCTGGGGCGTTGGCGACATCCAGAGCGGGCATGTCTATTCCTCGCCTGTCTACGGGGTCTGGAACACGATGATCCGATTCGCATCCTTTCTGGCGATCGGCTGGACGGTTGCCGGAATGCGGAAGCTGCTCGACAGGGAGCGCGAAACGGCAGAAGCCCTGCGCCAGGCGCTGTCAGAAGTGAAGGTGCTGGAAACGTTCCTGCCCATTTGCGCGCAGTGCAAGAAGATCCGGACCGAGTCGGGGGAATGGCAGCAGTTGGAAATCTATATCGGGAACCATACAAACACGACGTTTTCCCATGGGTTTTGTCCGGAGTGTGCCCGCAAAACCCTGGCCGAGGCGCGGTCCCTCATGGGCAAGTGAGGGGCTTCGCCGGATTGCGGAAGGATGAAGACGATGAGCGGTGGAAGACTGGTCTATACTTCCGAGGATGGGCGGATCTGCCCCGAGTGCGGAAAACCGACCGCGGGGTGCGTCTGCAAGCCGGGGCGGAAGAGAGCTGTCGAGAATTCGGGGGGCGAGACGAAGCCCGGGGACGGCGTTGCGCGGGTTCAACGCGAGACGAAGGGGCGCGGGGGGAAAACGGCGACGGTCGTGACGGGGCTTCCCGTCGATGATGCGATGCTGGCCGGGATTGCCGCGGCGCTGAAGAAGCGGTGCGGTTGCGGCGGCACGGCGAAAGACGGCGTCATCGTGATCCAGGGGGATCACGCCGACGTGATCGTCGAGGCGCTCCAGAAGCAGGGGTTCAAGGCCAAGCGTTCCGGCGGCTGAGGCGCGCCAGACCCGAAACTCCGCTGTGAAACGTTGGCAGACGCCGGCCGGCCGCGATTGCCTGGCACGGGATCGACACAGATGCTGCCGGTTCCTTTCGTGACGGCCGTCGCAAAAGAATTTCATCGAGGATTTGACAACCATCACCTCCGCGGATATATTGATGTTAGTTATCAATAACTAACCTTCCAAAGGAGGACCTCCCGATGAAACCTTCCGACCAGCTCCGCGCAGAACACGATGCCATTCTGACCATGCTCGGCGTACTCGACCGCATCTGTCTCAGGCTCGAGCGCCGCGAGCCCGTTCCCCAGGAACATCTGACCGGTCTGATGGAGTTCTTCCAGGTGTTTGCCGACCGCTGCCATCACGCCAAGGAAGAGGAGTTCCTTTTCCCGGCATACGAGCAGGCGGGTGTTCCCCGTGATCATGGCCCGATCGGCTGCATGCTGGCCGAACACCAGCAGGGGCGTCAGGAAATCGCCCGGATGAAACAGGCCATCGAGGGCATGACCGCCGGCCAGAGGGAAGCCGTTGCCGTCTTCGTCGCGGCGGCACGCGGATACCGTGAGCTGCTCGAGGCCCATATCGAGAAGGAGAACCAGGTGCTGTTCCCGATGGGCGATCGGCTCGTCACCCCCGATCGACAGGAAACTCTGCTGAAAGAGTTCGATCAACTCGAGGAAACCCGGATCGGCGCAGGAAAACATGAGGCGTTCCACCGGCTCATCGAGACCCTCGAAGCCACTTATTCTTCGGAGTCCTCGTGCACGGCTTGCGGCGGCTGCTGCTGCGGCTGAGATGAAAATATAAGGAGAGATATATGCATTTCACGATTCGATCCTCCCTGTTCGTTCTGACTCTTGCGTCCGTTTTTGCATTGCTGAGCCCCGCGATGCTTTCCGCGCACTGCGACACGTTTGACGGCCCCGTGCTGAAAGAGGCGAAGCAGGCGCTCGTGACGGGCGATGCCACGCCCCTCCTGAAATGGGTGCGGGCCCAGGATGAAAAAGCCATCACCACCGCGTTCGACAAGGCCCGCCGCAGCGGCCTCGCCGACCGGGAGCGTGCGGAACAGGCGTTTTTCGAGACGTTCGTTCGGATCCATCGCGAGAGCGAGGGGGCGCCGTTCACTGGCGTGAAGCCGGCTGGAACCGATCTGCCCGCGGCGATCAGGGCTGCCGACGAGGCCCTCGAGTCGGGCTCGTCCCGCGACCTGGTCGAGCTTCTGACGAAGGATCTGGTCAAAAACCTCCAGGTCAAGTATCGTGATGCCCTCGAAAAGAAGCGGAAAGCTGGAACGAGTGTTGCCGCCGGGCGCGAATATGTAGAAGCCTACGTCACGTATGTCCATTACGTCGAAGCGCTCGATGCCGCCCTGAATGCGAAGAAAGCCCATGGGGCCGAGGGCAGTCCCGCCGCCGGCGGTTGCTCGTCATGCGAGTCCCACGATCACTGAACGAAACGGGGGTGAGATGTATGTCACGCAAGGCTGCTCATGAAACAGATCGGAAGGCGGAGCTGCTCCTCGCGGCCCGTAACCTGATCTTCGTCGAAGGCACCGCGAAGCTGACCATGCGGCGGGTCGGCGAAGCCGTGTCGATCACGGAGCCGGCCGTCTATCGGCATTTCCGGAACAAGGAGGAGCTGCTCCGGGCGCTGATCGAGTTCATGTTCGAAGGCTGGCAGGAAAAGCTCGACGGGCTCCGGGAGGCGTCGATGCCGGCTTCGAAAAAGCTGCTCCGGCTCGGAACCCTTCATCTCACCCATCTGTTCGAACACCAGTTCAACCCGGTTCTGCTGCTCTCCGAAGCGAACATGTCCGAGCAGCCGGCGATCAAGGCGACGCTCAACGCGAAGGGAGAGCTCATGTTCGAGGCGATGGCCGCGATGGTTCGCGAGGGGTGTGAATCCGGGGAGTTCCCCGCGGATCTGAACGTGAAATCGGCGTGTCTGGCCCTGCTCGGCACGCTCCAGGGAAGCCTGATCCGGTGGACGCTCACCCGCTCGACGCGCGGTCTCGCCGCCGACGTGGAAGGGGCGCTCCGCCTGATCATCCGGGGCCTCGCAGCCCAGGGAGGGTGAATCCGCCGTCCTTGTCCGTCCTCGTACGTTTCTGTCGTTCCAGCCCGGTTGCCGTCCATGTACGGCGGCCGGGCTGGATGTTTTCGGCGAGGATGCCGATGGATATCTGCAAAAGATGTTCTTCCGGAACAACAAGGAGGCCACCATGTCCATTCCGAGACGGGGCGGATGTTCGCCCTTCCCCGAGCCGCGCGAGGCGGGAATCGGGCTGCCCGCATCCCAGGCTTCGCGCCTGAGCGCGATCCTGCTGGCAGCCGCACTCGGTCTGAGCTCGCTTCCCGTCGCCGAGGCCGCCGGCGCGCTCGACTGGCTCGCCTCGAAACGGCCGTCGTCGAAGGCAGAGAGCCGCGAACCGGCGATTCCGGCCGCGCAGCCCGTTTCCCAGAAGGGCGGGGCGATGCCGGAGTTTTTCGCGTCCGAGGCACAGCCCGACGTGACGGGGAAGTCGCTGAACCTGGTCAAGTTCGTCGAAGCGCATTGGATGCACTCCGGCAAGAATCTCGACACGGTGACGCGGGCGCTGACGGCCAAACTGGCGGCGAAGAAGTGTTCGGACATCGCCGTGAAGCTGATGACGATCGACCTGCAGAGTTACAAGGAGGCCGTGAAGGCGGGTGCCGTCGGCATCAACGGCCTCGGCGAAGGGAACCGGGTGCTCGATCAGCTGCTGGTGGAGCTGAACCGGATCATCACGGCCCCGCGCGAGGAGACGATGTCCTCGCTCGAAAAGACCCTGGCGAAGATCATCCAGGCGAACCAGAACCAGATGCAGCTGACGCGCACCTACCTGGCCGCCGCCGAACAACTGATTGCGATCGGCCAGGAGTCGTACCAGACGCTCGAGCTGATTCCGACGCTGTCGATCGCGCCCTTGGACATCTACGTGCAGGCGTCGAAAGCGATCATGAAGCAGGTCCGCTCCAGCAGCGAGGCTCTGAAGGGGCTGCTGCTCAACGTGCAGAACGGCTGCGAGCAGGTGACGGCCGGTGTCGAGCTGATGACGGCCACGATCAAGACGACGCTGCGCTTCTCCGACCACTTCGCGTTCGCCCAGTATCCGCTCATCAATCTGCCCGTACCGGCGCGCGAGAAGCTGTTTTCGCAGCTTTCGGCCCTGCGCAACACGACGCGGGGCATCGACAACACGCTGTCGATCGGCGATTCGCACGTGAAGAACGCGACGCAGCAGTTCGCGCACCTGTGCGAGGCCGCGACGGTCAAAATCCGCGATTCCCTCGCGTATCTGAACCCGATGGATGCCGGAAACGGCAACCTGAACCAGATCGCAGGCTACGCGCACAACCAGGTGAGCGGCCTGTATCAGCGATTGAAAGAGGGCGTGGCCGAGATGAAGATGGCGATGGCCAAGGCGGGGCGCGCCGAGAAGGGGATCGCCCCTCAGATCGCCCTGGAGTCCGGCAGCCAGGCGCAGGAACGGCGTGCGGCGGGCGCTGCCGGCGAGAAGCTGCCGCTCTTCCTGCTCGGGAATGACGGGAAGCATCGGGCGCTGCCGTCTGCCGAACCCTCACCGAGGCTGGCGCTGACGCCGGCGCCCCTCGAAGCGCCGTCCCCGATGGGGGAAACGACGGTGCTGTATCGGGAAGATACCGGATCGGCCGGTGGTGCCGAGCCCGGGGCGGGCTCCCCCGTGCCGCGACCCGATGGGTTCGGGATGGATGAAATGGGGATTCTGCGCCAGGAACTGGGCGGGGACATCCCGTACATGCGGTCGGCCCAGGCGGATTCGAGCCTGAACGGAACGACCGATCCGTCGGCGAGCGCGATGATGCTGCCTGACGACAGCCTTGCGCGGGCCGACCTGCCGGATTCGGGGAGCGGCGACGGCCGTGATCTCGAACTGATGCGCATGGAATCGACCCCGTCGATGTCGGATGCCTCGGATCTCATTCCGATGCTGCGGCTCGACGATCCGGGGACCAGATCGGCCGAAGAGTAGATGTATCTGCCGCGCGTGCGGCACGGTGGGTGACAGCAGACAGCCCCGGCTTTGATGGCCGGGGCTGTTCGTTCTTTCGGAAAAAGTGCCTAATCAGGCGAACTTGTCGATGAACCGGCCGATGGCGTCGGGTGTCTGTGCGCCGCGAATCGGCGGAGAGATCAGGGTCGCGAGCACCGAGGTGACGTCGCGGGTTCGCTGGGCCACGATGCCGTTCACCTTTGCCGAGGCCTGTCGGGCCGCATCGGTTTGGGCCTGGAACCGGGAGAGTTCGAGGGAAGAGGCTTTCCGCGCGACCTTCTGGGAGGTTTCGCTCGAGCGCGAGCGAGCATCGCCGGAGGCCTGCTGCGCTTCGATCTTCGCACGCACGGCCATCTGGCGGGTGCGGAACACCGCTTCGTTTTGCCGCATGTCGGTGACCTGGGAGGTCTGGGCGGCAATCTGGGTGATCTTCATGGATGCTCCTCCCTGGTTCGATCCGGGTACAATCTTTCTGTGCAGAATATATTCGGCGGTGGGCAGGTTGTCAAAACATTCGCACACTTCCGCCAACCAACGCACACTTCCGCACACGAGAACGCCAGGGGGAGAGACCTTGTACATGGGGTGGAGGCGTGGTATCTTCGGAAAAAATTAGCCGCGATCGACACGGCGAAACACCAGGAGGTAGGTATGCCGTTTCCGGTTCAGAGACCACGCCGGCTGAGGGCCGATGGCAGAGTGCGCGCGCTGGTGCGCGAGACGGTGGTGCGCCCGGAGCATCTGGTTCTGCCTCTGTTCGTGATGGAGGGCATCTCGGAGAGGCACCCGATCGATGCGATGCCGGGCCAGATGCACTGGCCGGTCGATCAGATCGACGTTCCGGTGCGCGAGGCGATGGCGCGGGGGGTGAAAAGTTTTCTGCTGTTCGGCGTTCCGGCATCGAAGGATGCCGTCGCGAGTTCCGCGGTCGACCCCGACGGGATCGTGCCGCAGGCGCTGCGGCGGCTGAAGCGGCTCTGCCCCGAGGCCTGGCTGATCACGGACGTGTGTCTTTGCGGTTACACGGATCACGGCCATTGCGGGCTGCTCGACACGGAGGGGCATATCCGGAACGATGATTCGCTGCCGGTGCTGGCGGCGATGTCGGTGGCGCACGCGCGGGCCGGGGCCGACATGATCGCCCCGTCGGACATGATGGACGGCCGGATCGGGGCGATCCGGGCGGCGCTGGATGCCGCCGGGTTCGTCGAGACGCCGATCATGTCGTATGCGGCGAAGTTTTCCTCGTGTTTCTATGGTCCGTTCCGTGAGGCTGCTCATTCGGCCCCCCAGAAGGGCGATCGCAAGGGCTACCAGATGGATCCGGCGAACGGGCGTGAGGCGCTGCGCGAGCTGCGGCTCGATCTCGAGGAGGGCGCCGACGTGCTGATGGTCAAGCCCGGCATGCCGTATCTCGACATCCTGGCCGCGGCGCGGCGCGCATTCGACGTGCCGCTGGCGGTGTACCAGGTTTCGGGGGAATACAGCATGATCAAGGCGGCGGCGGCGCGCGGCTGGATCGACGAAAAGGCGGCGGTTCTCGAGTCGCTGACGGCGATGCGTCGCGCCGGTGCCGACTGGATTCTGACCTATTTCGCGCCCGAAGCGGCCGGTTGGCTGCGGGAGACGGCATGAGCGGGGCCGCCGCTTCCGGAGGATTCCGCAAGCTTCAACTGCTGGCCTGGGAAACGACGCAAGCCTGTTCGCTCGCCTGTCCGCATTGCCGGGCTTCGGCGTGTCCGGTGCGGCCCGAAGGGGAGCTGACGACGGAGGAAGGGAAGAAGCTGCTGCGCGAGGCGGCCCGGGTCGGGCCCGGGATCGTGATCCTGAGCGGCGGTGAGCCGCTGCTGCGCGAGGATCTCGAGGAGCTGGCCCGGGCGGCGACGGAGAACGGGCAGATGCCGGTCGTGTCGACGAACGACGGGGCGATGCTGACGGCGGATCGGATCGGTTCCCTGAAGGCGGCCGGTGTCAAGCGGTTCAGCTTCAGCATCCACGGCCCGACGCCGGATGTCCACGACCCGTTCGTGGGCCGGCCGGGGGCGTATGCCCAGGCGTGCGGGGCGTTCGAGCGGCTGAAAGGGGCGGGGGTCGAGTTCCAGGTCAACACCACGGTGATGCATGCCAACTGCGAGAAGCTTGCCGAGATGCACGCGTTTGCCGTCGATCGCGGGGCGGCGGCGTGGCATCTGTTTTTCATCGTCCCGATGGGGCGCGCCGCCGGGCCGGGGGCTTCGGCGATGCTCGACGATCTGGGCGTGGAGCGCGTTCTCGAGTGGGTGGCGCGGCGGGCCGACGCATCGCCGATCCCGATCAAGGTGACCTGTGCGCCGCAGTATGCGCGGGTGCGGGCCCGGCTCGGACTGAAGCAGACCGGCCACGGGCGCGGCTGCATGGCCGGGGACGGGTTCGCCTTCGTCAGCAGCCGGGGGGACGTGAAGCCGTGCGGGTATTTCGAGCGCACGGTCGGGAACGTGCGGGAGCGGCCGTTCGATGAGCTGTATCGCGATGCCCCGCTGTTCACGGATCTGCGGAATCTGGAGCTCCTCGGCGGCCGGTGCGGGGGCTGCCCGTTCAAGCGGTTGTGCGGCGGCTGTCGGGCCCGGGCGCTGGCGATGGCGCAGGATCATCTCGCGGAAGACCCGACCTGTACATACGATTTCCCCGAAACCTGAAATCGGTGGTATATTGGTGTCCGCCGCCCGGCGGGTTTTCGGCCGGCGCCGGCTGCCACTCCACGTGATGCCGAAAGGAAGCGGGGCATGGACGACAAGGACCGCGAAATCATCAGGATTCTGCAGGACGGTTTTCCGCTGGAGCCCGAACCCTTCAAGGTTCTCGGCGACAAGCTGTGGATCGACGAAACGGGGGTCATTTCGCGACTCGCCCGGATGATGCAGGACGAGTCGATCCGGTATGTGGGTCCGTTCTTCGACAGCCGGAAACTCGGGTACACCGGGGCGCTGGCGGCGATGGACGTGCCGGCCGACCGGGTCGAAGCCGTCTCGGCGATTCTGGCCGAGTATTGCGAGATCACGCACAACTACCTGCGCGAAGGCAGCCCGAACGTCTGGTTCACGCTGATCGCCCGGGACGAAGCCCGCAAGAATTCAATACTTGAAGATATAAAAAAGCGCGGCGGCATCGCCGAGATCCGGCTGTTTCCGGCGCGGAAGCTGTTCAAGGTCCGCATGGACCAGGAATAGGAGGGGTGGAATGAGCCTCACCGCACAGGAAAAATCCCTGATCAGAGAGCTTCAACGCGGCTTCAAACTCGAGCGCCGGCCGTTCCTGCGCGTCGCGCGGGCCGTCGACATGAGCGAGGAGGGCGTGATCGCCCGGGTCGGCACATGGCTGGCGACCGGCATCATCCGGCGGATCGGCGTTGCAGTGCGGCCTCAGAAGATGGGCAATGCCGCGAACGCGCTGGTGATCTGGAACGTGCCCGCCGAGCGGATCGATGAGGTCGGAACGGGCATGGCGCGGCTGAAGGAAATTTCGCATTGCTACGAACGGGAGTGCCCGCCCGGCTGGAAGGGCAATCTGTACACGATGATCCATGCAAGGGACGAAGAGCATCTGAAGATCTTCCTCGGCAATCTCGAGCGGGAGTTCGGGCTCGAATCGCCGGCGGTTTTTCGCACGGTGCGCGAGCTGAAGAAGACATCGATGCGGTATTTCGATGAGGATCGGGCATGACGACGAACCGGGAGGCGATCCTGGCCGCGATGGAGGTGTTTCCGGGCGGCGTCAACAGCCCGGTGCGCGCGTTCGCCGGTGTCGGCGGGGATCCGGTGTTCTTCGACCGCGCCTCGGGGGCGCGTTTCACCGACATCGAAGGCCGCGAGTTCATCGATTACGTGGGCTCGTGGGGGCCATTGATTCTCGGCCATGCCGATCCCGACGTCGTTCGGGCGGTCCAGGAGGCGGCGGCACGCGGACTGACGTTCGGCGCCCCGACCGAGGCGGAGACGGCGCTTGCCGGGCTGATCCGCGAGGCGTTCCCGACGATCGAGAAGATGCGGTTCGTCAGTTCGGGCACCGAGGCGACGATGTCGGCGATCCGCCTGGCGCGTGGTTTCACGGGGCGCGATCTCATCGTGAAGTGTGACGGCTGCTACCACGGCCACGGGGATGCCCTGCTCGTGGCCGCCGGCTCGGGCGTCGCGACGCTCGGGATTCCGGGCTGCCCGGGAATCCCGGCGGGAACGGCCGGGAATACGCTGATCGTGCCGTTCAACGACGTCGCCGCGCTGAAACGGACGTTCGATGCCCACGGCGATAAAATAGCCGCAGTTATTATCGAACCCGTCGCCGGCAACATGGGCGTGGTGCTTCCGTTGAAGGGGTATCTCGCCGACGTGCGGCGCATCACCCGCGAAGCGGGCGCGCTGCTGATCTTCGACGAGGTGATGTGCGGCTTCCGTGCGGGATTCACGGGCGCGGGTCTCCTCGCGGGGGTCACCCCCGACCTCACCTGCCTCGGCAAAATCGTGGGTGGCGGGATGCCGCTCGCCGTCTACGGCGGCAAGCGCTCGGTGATGGCTCATGTGGCTCCCGAGGGCCGCGTCTACCAGGCCGGCACTCTGTCGGGGAACCCCGTTGCCGTGGCGGCCGGGCGCGCCACGCTTGCCCGGCTTGCGACCGACAAAGAACTATATCCTAAACTATTGAAACAGACCGAGCGGCTCTGTCTCGGCCTCGAGGAGATCGCCCGGAAGCGGAAGAAGCCCTGCCGGATCAACCGGTTCGGATCGATGTTCACGGCGTTCTTCACCGCGAACGAGGTGATCGATTACGCAACCGCGAAGACGGCGGATACGAAAACCTTCGCCCGCTTCTTCCACGGCATGCTCCGGGAAGGGGTGTATCTGGCCCCCTCCCAGTTCGAAGCCGCGTTCGTCTCGATCCGCCACGGATCCGAGGAGATCGAGGCGACGCTCGCCGCCGCCGACCGTGTGATGACCGCTCTCTGACACCCTTCGGGGCCGGAAACGCACGAACCGCCGGGCATCGATGCCCGGCGGTTCGCTGTTGATCGGAAGGATCTAGTTTCTGGGAACGATCTTGACCGGGTTGGTCCGCACCGCATACCGGGCGGGCTGGCCGTTGATCATCTCCACCTTGGTGAACAGATTCGCCGAGGAGGTTCGCTCACGATCGACGACGACTTCGCGATACTTTTTCAGGATCAGGTTGTCGTCCTTGAGAGCCAGCGAGTGAACGCCGATCTGGAGCGAGATGCCGTCATTGACCCGGCAAATGAGGCGGGTGGTCGTCGCGGTGTCCTGGGAATATCCCTGATTGTCCGCGAGATTGAACGTGATCTTCATCGTGCTTGTCGTCACGACCTCGTTGCCCTCGTAGATGTCGAAATCGGCCTCGGCGATGCCGCCGCCGTCGACCCAGAGGGATTTGTTGAACTGGAACATGAAGAAGTCCTGGTTGTTCAGCACGCGGTTGTTGTCGCCATCGACCCATTCGACGCGCTGCAGGGCAAGCTCCTTGACGTAATAGTCGCGGAAATCGTCGGTCTTGTCGCGGGGATTGACGCCGTCACAGTAGACGTAGCTGCCGTAGGGATCGAGCCGGTAGTTGCGGCCCCAGGGGTCGATCGGGATGTTGGTCAGATACTGGCCCTGAAGGCCCATGAAGTCCTGCTCGCCGAGCAGGGGCAGGAAGGGGGCTGTCGTGGCGATCGGACCCTGGTAGGGAATGTCCTCGCGGGCATTGAACAGGATGACGGCCTGTTTGAGCACATCGAGGTCAGCCTTGGCCTTGGCGATTTTCGATTCCCGGATGTAATCCGAATAGTAAGGTGCCGCAACCCCGATCAGGATCGCGACGATGGCGATGACCACCAGCAACTCAATGAGTGTGAAACCTCGACGTACCATTCCTTTTTTCCTCCTGGTTCGACAGTTCGAGCCCGCCACACGGGGACCGGGATGCATGAGCACGATCACCCGGCGACGACAAGGTGGCAGTTCATTCATCGGCATATTTCTCTGCCCGATTTACTTCCAGATTCACGACGGCAACATTACTTACTTCGTTTTTTCGCATTTTTCAGATCGTTCATGGTTTCGCGGATCAGCCGCAGGCGAACCTGCGTCAGCTTGATCATCTTTGCCTTGGTCGCCTTCTCCTCGGCATTCGACGGGGAGAACCGCTTCCAATTCTCGAGCTGGTTCTTGGCGTAATCCCGGATCTTGGTGTTCATCTCGATCGCTTTGTCCCAGTCGCTGTCCCGCTTGTACTCCTCGAGCCGGTTTTCCCATACCGAGAGATCCTCGCCGGCGTCCATCTTCTCCTTCAACGCGGCGATCTCGGCGTCGGCCTGCTGCTTCGTCAGGTGGCCCGCTTTTTTCAACTGCTTGATATAATATTCTGCCTGATCGAGATCGCCCCGATCGACGGCCAGCTGGCGAAGCCCCTCGAGGGCGGCCTGGTCCTTCTTGTCGATGGCGAGCAACTCCTGATAGGCCTGCTCCCGCGCATCTTCCGAGCCGGTCTGGGCGGTCTCCATCAGGCTCGTCTGGGTCTCTTCCTTCTTTTCCTCGGAGATCTCGTCGATCATCGCTTTCGCGCGCTCGGACCAGGCTTTCTTGCGGGAGATCAGCTCGAGGGCTCCGAGGGCCTCGTCGAGGCGGCCGTCGAGGTGCAGCAGTTCGGCAATGCGCAGGATCGCTTCGCCCCGCTGGTCGTCGGCCTCGAAGGCTTTCCGGTAGGCGTCGATGGCCGCATCCGAGTCGTGTTGCTCGTCATACAGCTTCCCCAGCTCGAACCAGCCCGTTGCCGGCTCGGGCGAGGTCTTGATGGTCTTCTGATACTCCTTGACCGCCTCGGCGGTCTTTCCCGTGGCATACAGGTTCCGCGCGAGATCGTAGCCGACGAGGCCTTTGATCGTCTCATCCGTGCGGCCGAGCTGCTTGGCCTTTTCCAGCGCCTCGGAAGCCTCTTTGACCTTGCCGAGCTGCTCGTAGCTTTTCCCCAGCAGCATCCACGCCTCGGGATCCTTTTCGTCCAGGTCGAGAACGGTCTTGAACTGGGAAACGGCCTCGGCGTGCTTTTCGTTGTGATGCAGGGCGAAGGCGAGGCCGCGCAGGGTTTCCCGGTTGTCGGGGCTCGCCTCTCGGGCCTTCGTGAACAGCTCGAGCGCTTTCTGATACTGGGCTTCGTCGAGAGCCTTGAGGCCGAGCCGGGTCAGGGCTCCGCCGTGGGTGGGCTGGAGCGTGAGAATCTTCTCGTAGAGCGTCACCGCCTCGTCGGGCTGGTTGCGCTGCAGCAGTTGCTCGGCAAGCTGATACTGGACGTCGGGAGACTGGGGAAACGCGGCCGCGGCGGCACGCAGGTGATCCTCGGCCGCTTTGGAGCTGCCCGTTCGCGAGAGCATCATGCCGAGATAATAGTGGCACGTTCCGTCGTTGGGATCCTGTTTGGAACGGTCTTTCAGCTCGGTGATGATGCCTTGGCGCTCTTTGGGGGTGCCGATTTCAAACCGTTGCCAGGCGGTTTCGTAATACTGCTCGGGAGAGGAGGCCGCCGTGGGGGCGGACTCGGTTTTCTTTTTGCGCGAGGAGCCGGTCGAGGCGGACCCGCTCTTCTTCCGCGCCGCTTCCACCGGCAGGAGCTCGCCGGACGCGAGGAGAATGCCGAGAGACAGGGCCAGCCCCGTTCCCAGAAAACGGCTCAGCGGGCGAACGTTCCATGGTCGGTCGGCATTCATGGCTTTCCTCCGTGATGATGGCCGGGCTTGCAGCGGCGGATCAGGGAACGATCTGGATCTGCGTGGCCGGCTGCGAGGGGCCCAGGATCAGGATTCCGGCGCCCGTCGCGATGGACAGGAGGGCGACGAGCGCGATCAGATAGATGATGTTCGAATGGAAGCTGACGAACCGCTCCCGGATTTTCGGTTTGACGATGCGTTTGATCGTGAGCCCCAGGCTGAGGGAGATGATCAGGCAGCCCAGGCCGAGGGCGCCGATGTAGCCGTGGCCATAGGTCTGGCCAAAGGGCTCCTGGATCTGGGGATACAGCCAGCCGGTCATCAGAGCGCCTGCGATGAGGCCGGCGAAGCAGAACGCGACGAGAAGCCAGCCCCAGGACCGGTGCTGTGCTTTCCGTGCGTCGAACTCGGTGTCCTGGGAAGCGTGCCGGCCGGCATGGCCGAGCAGGCTCATTCCGAGATTGCGCTGCAGATACAGCCAGTACAGGAATCCGAGCATGAACAGCGGATGGAGCAGTTTCATCGCACGCCTCCGTGAGGGCCGTCAGATCTTGAATTTGGTGATGTCGAAATCATCCGTCGAGAAGGGATCCGGTTTCCCCTTGTCGGCGGCGGGAGCGGCCGGCTTGGGGGCAGACGGCTTGCCTTTGGGCTGCGTCTCGATCGGGGCATCGAGATCGAGGAAACCGCCGAGATTCAGGGGATCTTCAGCCGGGGGTGCGGCGGGCTTGGCGGGCTTCTGGCCGCCGGCCGCCGGCTTCGCGCCGGGCTTCTGGAAGAGATCCATCATGTCGAGGTCGAGCGCGGCCAGATCGTCGAGGCCGTCTTTCTGGCCACCGGGTTTGGCGCCGCCCGGACCGGATTTACCGGCAGGTTTGCCGGCCTCGATCTCGGAGAACAACGATGCGAAGGGGTCACCCCCGTCTTTTGCCGGTTTCACCGGCTTGGGGGCCCCCGACGCCGGCTTCATGGGCGGAAGCGGGGTATCGTCCTCGTCGGTTGGCGCTGCCGGCTTCATCGGGGGCAGCGGCGTCTCCTCGTCGACGGGCGGGGGGGCGAACGGTGCCGGCTTTTTCGCCGGTGCCGGCGGCTCCTTGGGTTTCATGGGCGGCAGCAGGGCTTCGTCGAAGCCGTCGAGGGGAGACAGATCAGTCGGTTTGGGCTGCGCCGGTGCGGGTTTTGCCGGGGAAACGGGCTCTGCCTGCGGCTTTTTGGGCGGCAGAAGGGCTTCATCGAGATCGGCAGGCGCAGGTTGTTTCGGGGCAGGCGCTGCGGGGGCAGGCTTAGGTGCCGGCTTTGCCGGAGCCGCTTTGGGTTTGATCGGCGGCAGCATCGAGATATCGAAGAAATCGTCGGATTCTTCGGACGTTTTCGGAGCCTCGGCCTTGGCCGGATGGGCCTTGGGAGGAGTGAGATCGAGAGCTGCGAGCGGCGGGGGTTCCGGGGCGGGGGGCGGCGTCACGGGCTCGATCGGGGCCGGCGGCAGCGGGGCTTTCATCGCGGGTTCGAGCGGGGCCGTGATCGGCGCGGATTTCGGCTGCTCCGGAGCCAGAAGGTCGTCGAGAGGGGCTGATTCCACGGGAATGGCCGGCTTTTCGGCTTCCGGACGGGGTTGCGTTTCCTCGGGGGCCGCGTCGGGCTTCTTCGGGGAGATCGGCTGTAGGACTGGTTTTGCCGGCAGCGGGGCGGGTTTCCCTGCGGGGAGTTCGGGCGGGCGGAAAGGGGTCGGCGGCTTGGGGACCGGAGACCCGGGCAGGGTGAATGGCTTGACGGTGCCTGGTCTGGGATGGACAGGGGAAAGCGGCCGGGGAGCCGGCCCTGGAACTGGGATGGGAGCGGCAGGCGTAGCGGGCCGCAGAGGAACGGCTGGAACGGGCTTTAGAGAATCTTTCGGCTCTTCCTCGCGGCGGCCGTCGAGGGGGGTGACCGGCATCTTCGGTGGTTCGCTCGGGGGAACCGGAAGAGGGGTCACCGGCTTGAGGGGTGCCGGCCGGAGGGGCTCGATCCTGCGGGGAAGCGGTTTCAGCAGCGTCGGTCCCGGGAGGCCGGGGCGGTGCGCCGGCGGCTGGGCCGGAAGACCTGCGACGAGCGGTTTGCCGCAGCACGGGCAGAACCGGAACACGGTCTGGCACTCGGGACAGTGAAATCCCTCCCCGGTGCCCTGGGCGGCGGATGTACCGGCGCTTCGCGGTTCCCATTTCCCCGAATCGCTGCGGGACAGGTTTTCGAGGTCGAACCGGAGCTCCTTGACCCCCCGCTGCATGCGGAGGGTGGACTCGATGAATTTTATTTCGACAGCTATTTCATCAGGGGATTTGCCGAGCCCGATGAACGCCAGTTCGCCCGTGAAGGTGACGACACCGCCGGAAACGGCGAATTTCAGCTTGCCAAGATCAACGCGCCGGCTGGACAATTCACGTCTGATGCCGGCACTGATCTCGAGATCCGTAACCTCCCGCACTGCGTCACCTCCGCGGCTGGGGCGATGTTACATCCCCCCGTGGCTTTTGAACACCCAGACCGAGAAGAACAGGTTCAGCGTGCAGATCAGGACGTTCTTCACCACCTGACCCGCGATCATCGGAAGACAAAGCGACATGTCGGTCTCCTCACGTTGTCGGCAGAATGCGACGATTTTCTGAGCAGTATATCACTGACCGTCAGAAACCCGCAATGTACGGCTGGTTTTCAGTCGCCCAGGAATGTTTCGATGCGTTCGCGGATGCGCGCGGGGGTTTGCGGATGTCCGAGATCGTCTGCAGGGATGCCCGGCCGCTTTCTGAACCAGGTCTCCTGCCGCTTTGCATACTGGCGTGTATGCTGGATGATCGCTTCACGGATTTCCGCGACGGATGCGCCGGGAACCGCCCATTCTGCGTATCCGATGCTCTGCAGGCCGGGAGCGTCGGCACCATACCGTCGAAGCAGCTCGTGCGCCTCATCGGCGAGGCCGGCGGCGAGCATCGCATCCACGCGGGCGGTAATGCGGGCGTGGAGGCGTTCGCGCTCGAGGGTGACCGATACGCAGAGAAGATCCGCTTCGAGGGCCCCCTGGCGCTGCCAGATCTCGGCGAGGGACCGGCCGGTCGCGAGAACGAGTTCGAGCGCGCGCAGGACACGCCGGGGGTTCTGCCGGTCGATCGTTGCGGCGCCGGCCGGATCGAGCCGGTCGAGCTCCGAGAGGAGGGAGGACAGGCCTTCGACGTCGAGTCTTTCCTGCAGACGGAGCTGCAGAGCGGGGTCACCCGACTCCCTGGGCAGGCCGGCGGTGAGAGCATCGTAGTAAAAGCCCGTGCCGCCCGTCACCAGGGGAACGGCCCCCCGAGCCCAGAGCCGCTCGCAGCAGGCGGTTGCCTCGCGCAGGTAGTCGCCGGCACTGAACCTCCGGTCCGGCGTGACGAGGTCATACAGATGATGGGGAGCGGCCGCGCGTTCATCCGGGGTGGGCTTCGCCGTTCCGATCTCCATCTCGCGGTAGATCTGGCGGGAGTCGCAGTTGACGATCTCGAGACCGAACCGGCGCGCAAGATCGAGGGCGAGGGCGCTCTTCCCGCAGGCCGTCGGGCCGAGAACGGCGATGAGGGGACGTCGGGACATCGGTCAGGCGCGCAGGAAGCCGTGCTCGATCTGCCGGGTGGTGAGCCGGACGACGATCGGCCGGCCGTGCGGGCAGGTGAACGGGTTCGGCGTCTTGAGAAGCTGCTCGAGCAGCGAGCGCATCTCCGGCTCCTTGAGGGGATCTCCGGCTTTGACGGCGGCTTTGCAGGCCATCATCTTGAGCAGGTCGATCTTGATCTCGTCGAGGCTCCGGGATTCCCAACCGCCCAGAACCTGGGCCAGGAGATCCTGGATCGTTTCGCCGTCGGCCGATTTGCCTCCCAGCATGGGAACGGCGGTCGCGTAGAACTGGCCGTCTTCCTCCTGCTGGATGCCGAACCCGAGCTCCTTGAGCTGTTCCCCGCGCTCCTTCATGATCATGCGCTCGGAGGGGAGCAGCTTGACGGGGATCGGGAACAGCAGCGGCTGGGCGGCGATCTTCTGGTCACGGTAGGCCTGGACGTAGGTGTCGAACAGGATCCGTTCGTGCGCCGCATGCTGGTCGATGATGAACATGCCGTCGCGGTCCTCTCCGAGCAGATACGACTGGAGCAGTTGGGCGAGAATGCGCGGCTCGTTCAGCGTGATGACCGGCTCGAGGGGCTGCACGGGAGAGGAGCCCGGAGCGAGGCGCTCGTTCCCGTCCTTGAGTTCATAGATCCTGCCGCGGCCGGCAGGGAGGTTTTGTGTATGGATGGGTATGGAATTGGCGGGTGCCGGGGACAGGCTGCCGAACAGCGAGGGATGGGCGACGGGGGCCGCCGTGTGAGCCGGGGCATCGTCTTCCGCATCCTGTTCCGACGCGGAATCCGCCTCTGCGGCTCCGGGATCCGGCGTGGTTCGGGGGGTAAGGGCCGAGGCGGGGGCGACCATCGATAGGCCGGAAAGCGTCGTCTGGAGGGTTTCCCAGACCATGCCGAACACCCAGCGTTCGTCGCGGAACCGGACCTCGGTTTTCTGGGGATGGACGTTGGCATCGACCATCTCGGGCGGCAGGCGGAGGTCGAAGACCAGCACGGGCCAGCGGCCCTTGGGGAAAAACGCGGAAAGCGCCTTCGCGACGGCCTGGGACAGCAGCTTCGAGCGCACATAGCGGCGGTTCACCAGCAGCGTCATGTATCGGTTCGAGGGGCGGGCGTCGGTCGGCCGCGAGATGAAGCCGCGGATCGAGGCGCCGGTTCCGGCGAGCGTCAGAGGTTCTTTCAGGGGCAGCAGGGAGCGCGTCACCTCGGGGCCGTACACGGCGAGCACGGCATCGACGAGGCTGCCGGTTCCCGGGGAGTCGGCGAGCGGGGCGTTGTTGCGGGTGAACCGGAACGCGATTTCCGGATAGCCCAGCATATAATGGCAGACGATATCCGAAATCTGGGCCATCTCGCTCTGGACCGACTTGAGGAACTTGCGGCGGGCGGGCACGTTGAAGAACAGATTGCGCACCTGGATGCGGGTGCCGCGCGGGAAATGGTCGAGTTCGACGCTGCCGAGCCGGCCACCGTCCACCTGGAGGCGTGTTCCGGCCTCGCTTCCGGCAAGTCGCGTCACGAGGGTCACGCGGGAGACGGCCGCGATCGTCGCGAGGGCCTCGCCCCGGAAGCCGAGCGACTCGAGGTGGTCGAGGTCGGTTTCCGAACTGATCTTGCTCGTCGCGTGAGGGGTGAAGGCGAGCACCGCGTCCTGGCGGCACATGCCGATGCCGTCGTCGGTGATCTCGATCAGCTTCTGGCCGCCTTCCTTGATCTCGATCTCGATGCGGCGGCCGCGGGCGTCGACCGCATTCTCGACCAGCTCCTTCACGACCGAGGCCGGCCGCTCGACGACCTCGCCGGCGGCGATGCGGCCGACGACTTCCTCGGAAAGGACGCGGATGACCCCGGCGGGGGCGTTGGCGGTCTCGGTGCTCATAGCGGAAACGGTGCTCCCATCGGCCAGTCGGCCCGGCCATTGACGAGCAGCGGGTCGATATCGACCGTTGCGGCCGTGAAATACCCCTGGGCGGCGATCATGGCGGCATTATCGGTGCAGAGCGCCGGCGGGGGAACGAGGAACTCGACGCGGACGCGCTCGCACAAGGCTGCCATCGCCTCGCGGAGCGGCTTGTTCGCCGCCACCCCGCCCGCCATCACGAGACGGCCGGCACCGGTTTCCTTCAGGGCGGCGGCGGCCTTGCCGACGAGCGTGTCGGCGACGGCGGCCTGGAGACTGGCGCACAGGTCGGGGACGGACAGGCGGCTGCCTTCCTGCGCGACGAGATGCAGCACGGCGGTCTTGAGGCCGCTGAAGCTGAACCCGTAACCTTTGCCCGCCATCGGCCGAGGGAGGGAGTAGCGCTTCGGATCGCCCGTGAGGCCGGTTTTCTGGATGACCGGTCCGCCGGGATACCCGAGGTTCAGGAGGCGGGCGACCTTGTCATACAGCTCGCCGGGGGCGTCGTCGGCGGTGCGGCCGAGCGTGGTATACCGCCGGGGGCCTTCGGCCAGCACGAGGTTGGCGTGGCCTCCCGAAACGATCAGGCCCACGTAGGGGAAGCGGGGATGCTTGTGACAGGCAAGAAACGAGGCCGTCAGGTGCGCTTCGAGATGGTTGACCGGCACCAGCGGCAGGCCGTATCGCCAGGCCAGCGCCTTGGCCGTGGAGAGACCGACCAGGAGCGGGCCAAGCAGGCCCGGGCCGGCGGTCACGGCGATCTGGCCGATCTCGGAGATGCCGACCCCGGCCTGGCCCATTGCCTGCTGGAGCAGGGGGAGCATGGCCTCGAGATGCTTGCGCGAGGCGACTTCGGGAACGACGCCGCCGAACCGCTGGTGGATCTCGACCTGGGACGAGACCAGGCTCGAGACGACCCGGATGCCGTCCTCGACGAGGGCGACGGAGGTGTCGTCGCAGGAACTTTCGATGCCCAGCGTGATCATGGCTGCGCGCTCCGCTTCTTTTCGAAGTTGATCTCGGCCTGGGACGGTACCACGTAGAGGGGCAGTGCCTCGAGCAGGGCCTGGAACCCGGTTGGCGCGGCCGTCTGCATCAGATCGTGGAGGATCGTCGGGCTGGGATCGATCCGCTGGATGCCCTCAGCCTCGTAGCGGATGCCCCAGGTGGGAGTGCCGTCGGGGGCGGGGCCGCGCGCATCGAGTCGCGGGTCGATGCCGCCGAACGGGAGGTCGAGGGGGAGGACGAGATCGGCGACGAACGCCTGATTCAGCAGGGCCGGCACGGTAAGCCGGACGCGGCCGGTGACGCCGGTGGCGGCGAGGGTGTGGGCGGACCAGGTGAACAGGTCGACCGGGGTGAGCGGGGCTTCGGTCGTCAGGGCGAGGGTGCGCAGGAATGCGGCCGCGACCCGGAGGCCGGTGAGGCTGCCAGGACCCGTTCCGAGGCCGAACCGGCCGATGTCGTGGGGATGCAGCCCGGCCCGGTCGAGCATCTCGTCACAGAGGCGGGTGAGGCGCGAGGCGAGGTCGCGTTCCGTCCTCCACTGGAAGGGAAAAAAGTCGCGGGCGGTGCCGACCTGGCCGACCACGTCGGTCGAGGAAGCATCGAGAAAGATATAATTCACGACAGACGGCTCCCTTCGTGGTGGCGCCAGTGGAGGATCCGATGGTCCGGGCCGTCGCCCGGTTCGAGCCGGATTTCGAGGTGGGGCAGCTCCGCCAGCGTCGCCACGCGTTCGGGCCATTCTATCACGCAGGGATGACGTGCATCCAGGATCTCGAACAGGCCGAGATCCACGACCTCTTCGAAGCAGCCGACCCGGTACAGGTCGAGGTGGTGCAGGGTGAGGCCGCCCTCGTGATAGATATTCATAATGGTATATGTCGGGCTATATACATCGCCCCCGAAGCCGAGGCCGGCCGCAAATCCTTTCGCCCAAAGGGTTTTCCCGGCTCCCATACCCCCGTAAAGCAGGACGAGCGAGTGAGGAAACGCCCGGGCCATGCGTTCGGCATGGGCCAGCGTGTCTTCGGGGGAGCCGCTCGAGAGGGGCGTCGGGGGAAGATGCGGCATCATCAGTCTCTCAGCTCGGTCGCAAGCACGATATCGCGGTTGATCGCATCGAGACAGGCGTCGAACTTTTCGCGCAGGCTGCGGTCGTCGGTCGCTTCGCGAACCTGGCGGATGACGTCGATCGCCTGGCGGAACGCACGGATCAGATCGCCCTCGGGGACGTCGGTCATTTGCGAGATCTCGGTGAAGGCAACCCCCTTGCTCCAGGCGCACATGATATCAGCAAGCCCCGTCTCGAGGGGCTTGACGAACGGGTAGCGCCGTGACAGCGCCCCGATGAAACTCTTGGCATCCCGGAGACGGGGGAATAGCTTCCCGTGCGGCTTTCCGCTGTCGATGCCGCCGCGCTTGCGGTGCTCGTAGACGAGCGACAGGGCGAGGGCGTTGAGCTCGTGGATTTCCCACTCGTGGAAAACGCCCTTGAAATACAGCTCGGTGACCGCGATCTCCTCGGTGTGGATCTTCGCGGCAAACTCGCCGCGGGGCTGGAGGCCCTTCTCGTCGATATAGCCCAGTTCCCGCAGGATCGACACTTTTTTCTCGTAGATGGGCAGTTGGAGCTGCTCCTGCTTTTCGAGCAGTTCTCGCCAGTGGTCGAGCTTCTTGTGGATCTTGGATGCCTGAAGATACGCATTGGAGCAGCGGTTCCGGCTCTGGCACCGGCCGCAGATATACTGCATCTCCTCTGCCTCGAGGAGTTCGAACCGCTCGTCGAACTCCTTGCGGACCTGTTCCTCGACGGGGCGGTTCCGGCGGCCGCGCAGGCCGTTGCTGATGCGGGCCATCTGCTGGTTCATCGTGTTGTGCATGTCGCGCATCTTGCGGTGGAAGGCCATGTAGGCCTCGAGATCGTTTGTCTTCTCGTGGCAGCGCGGCAGCACGCGGTCGAGTTCGGACCGGAACGAGGCGACTCGTTCCGCGAGTTTGGGCAGGTGGCGGTTCGCCTGGAACTGGGCGAAGTTGCGCTTGAGGATCGTGCGCACCTCGTCGTCCTCATGGCCGGCATACAGGTTGAGGACGCTGTTGAATGACAGGTCGAACTGGCTCATCAGGGGCTCGATATCGCCGTAGACCAGGCGCTCGGTCTCATCGATGTCGAGGTCGCGGGGCAGGTAGGGCACGACGACCCAGCCCATCGGGTCGATCCCGCGCCGGCCCGCGCGGCCTGAGATCTGGCAGAACTCGAGGGCTTTCATCGACCGGAAACTGCGGCCGTCGAACTTCTTGAGGGCGTCGAAGGCGACGGTGCGGGCGGGCATGTTGACGCCGACCGCGAACGTCTCGGTCACGAACAGGGCGCGCACGATCCGCTCGGCGAACAGCACCTCGACGAGTTCTTTCAGTTGGGGAAGCAGCCCGGCGTGGTGGACGCCGACACCGCGGATCAGCTGCTCGCGCAGCTCGTTCGCGCTTTCGAGCATCCAGAGCGAGTATTTCTCGATCTGGGCATCGACCATCGCGGTGATGCGCTCCTTCTCTTCCCGGCTGGTGAAATCGAAGTGGCGGGCCGTCTCCTTCGCCATCTTGTTGGCCCCGGCCCGCGAGAAGACGAAATACAGCACCGGCAGCCGGTCCTGGGACTGGAGGGTGCGGATGATGTCGAAGTGCCGGTACTCGGTTTTCTCTTCCCCGCGCCGGCGCCGCTGCGGTTCCTCGAGCTCGCAGGATTTGCGGGCCCGCTTGTTCAGCTCCTTGAACGTCTGGAGGTTCTTTTTATAGTAAAAAAGATAGGAAAGGGGAACGGCGCGCTCGTTGTGGGCGATGACCGACACCTTGTGATCCAGCACCGACTCGATCCACCGGGCCAGTTCGGCATAGTTGGGGATCGTCGCGGACAGGGCGAGGAACCGGACCGTCTTTGGCGAGAAGATGATCGACTCTTCCCAGACCGTGCCCCGCTCGATGTCGCCGAGATAATGTATCTCATCGAATATCACATAGGCGACATCGGCGATGGCCGCCGGGTCCTCGACGGCCATGTTGCGATACACCTCGGTCGTCATGATGAGGGCCTGGGCCTCGCGGTTGATGACGACGTCGCCGGTCAGGATGCCGACCTTGTCGCCGTAGAGGCGGGAAAAATCGCGGTATTTCTGGTTCGAGAGGGCTTTTATGGGCGAAGTGTAGATGATCCGCCGGTCGGTCTGGAGGATTTTCTCGATGAGATACTCGGCCACGAGGGTCTTTCCCGAGCCGGTGGGGGCCGCGAGGACGAGCGAATGGCCGTTTTCGATTTCGGTGATGGCCTGGATCTGGAATTTGTCGAGGACGTAGCCGCGGTAGGTGATGTTGAGTTCCATATCTTATTCTGATGATGCCGCTTTCGTTTCGGTGTCGTATCGGATGACCTGGCCGTTGAGTTTGCGTTTGACCATGCGCTGTTCTTTCGGGCTCCACTCCTCGGTCTCGACCATCGCGTCGCCCGAGAGGGTCACGGTCGAGCTGGCCCGGTCGTAATCGAGGTGTCGCGCCTGGCCGAACCGTTCGCGGTCCTTGACCTTGACGTTGCCGCTGAAATGCATGGTTCTCGTGTCCCGGTCGCCCTCCATCGCGTCCGACGAGATCAGCAGCCAGGAGTAGGTCGCCAGGTCCCAGGTGCGTTCTTCGAGCCGCACGGTGACGGCGCTCGAGGCGTTGATGGTGCCCGAGGCGTCGTTCCAGACGATGTCGGTCGCATCGAGGGTCATCTCGCGGGTCGACTTCTTCTCGGGAAGGGATTCCTTTCGGAACAGGCGCGGGGAAAGGGTTGCATGGAGCCGTCGGGAATCCTGATACAGATGGGCGAGGCCGCTCGTGAGGAGATCCGGTTCCCGAACCGCCCGCACGTTGCCATCCAGCGTGATGCGGCCCTCGGCGAAACGCATGGATGCTGCCGTGATCGTCGTCCCGGGCGGGGTTCCGGGGACCAGGAACGGCTCCGTGGCGATCGGCGGCGGCTGTTTCCGGGGCGCAAACATCTCCTCCGCGCCTGCCGGAACGGCACAGAGCGTGAACAGGAGGATCAGGAGAAGGGGAATCTGCTGCTGCATGGCTGGAATCGCCTTGCAGTATACCTGCGCACCCGTGCCGTTTACAACCCTGGGATCGTGGGATTGCGCGAGCCGGGGTGGCATGGTATACCAATGTTCGTTTCTTTCCCCCAACCTTCAAGGAGGAGATACTCCGCAGATGAAGCCGATTCGAACGTTCGTCGTGGTTCCGAGCCTGCCCGAACCCCTCAAGCGCCTCAAGGACCTCGCCATGAACCTCTGGTGGTGCTGGAATCCTGAAGCCATCGGACTGTTTCGCCGCCTCGACCCCATCGAGTGGGAACGGACCTACCACAATCCCGTCAAGATGCTTGGCTGCATATCGCAGGAGCGCCTGGCCCTCAAGGCCCAGGATGACGGCTTCCTCGCCCACCTGGAACGAGCCTGGGAGATGTTCGAGGATTACATGGCGGACCATCAGACCTGGTATGCGAAGAAATACGGGTTTTCGGAAAAGCCTGTCATCGCCTACTTTTCCGCCGAGTTCGGCATCGCCGAAAGCCTGCCGCTCTACTCGGGCGGCCTGGGCATGCTCGCCGGCGACCATTTGAAATCCGCCTCTGATCTGGGCCTTCCCCTCACCGGCGTCGGGCTTCTGTATCGGGTCGGATATTTCCAGCAGGCTCTCGATGCCAACGGCTGGCAGAAGGAAAGCTACCCCGAGAACGATTTTCACAACATGGCGGTTCAGCCGTGCCTCGACAAGATGGGCAACCAGTTGTTCGTCGACGTCATCTTGCCCGGCCGCACCGTCAAGGTGCTGATCTGGAAAGCCCAGATCGGCCGCGTGCCGCTGCTGCTGCTCGATACCGACACCCCCGCCAACACCCCGGCCGACCGGCGCATCACCCGCGAGCTGTACGGCGGTGACACCGAAACCCGCATCCAGCAGGAGATCGTGCTGGGAATCGGCGGTCTGCGCGCTCTCCACGAGCTCGACATGCACCCGACCGTCTACCACATGAACGAGGGCCACTCGGCCTTCCTCGCCCTGGAGCGGATCGTCGTCGCGATGGAGCGCCACCAGCTCAACTTCCGCGAATCTCTCGAACTCACCCGGGCCAGCAACGTGTTCACGACGCACACGCCGGTTCCGGCCGGTATCGACGTGTTCACGCGGGAACTGATGGAAAAATACTTTTCCATTTATTATCCCAAGCTGGGCGTCACCTGGCAGGAGTTCCTGGACCTGGGCTGGCAGAACAACACGCCCAAGGGCGACGGCTTCTCGATGGCCGTTCTCGCCCTCAATCTGTGCGGCTATGCCAATGGCGTCAGCAAGCTGCACGGCCATGTTTCCCGCAAGATGTGGGGAAGTCTGTATCCGAATGTTCCGTTCCAGGAGATCCCGATCGATTCCGTCACGAACGGCGTGCACGTGCGTTCCTACATGTCCCAGGAGCTGTCGGCGCTGATGGATCGGTATCTGGGCCTGCGCTGGATCAACTCCCCCGGCGATCACACCGTCTGGCAGAAGATCGAGTCGATTCCGCCCGAGGAGCTGTGGCGCACGCACGAGCGGCGTCGTGAGCGGCTCGTCGCCTTCGCCCGCCAGCGTCTCCAGCACCAGCTCGCCGTCCGCGGCGCCCCGCCCGCCGAGATCGCGGCCGCCGGAGAAGTACTCAACCCCGAGACCCTCACGATCGGCTTCGCGCGCCGGTTTGCGACCTACAAGCGCGCCACCCTGCTGTTCCGCGACAAGGAGCGGCTGATCCGCATCCTGACCAACAAGGAACGGCCGGTGCAGATCATCGTCGCCGGCAAGGCGCACCCGAAGGACGAGCCGGGCAAGCAGTTCATCAAGGACATCATCCAGCACTGCAAGGATGAACGGATCCGCCGCCATGTCGTCTTCATCGAGAATTACGACGTCGTCGTGGCCCGGTATCTCGTGCAGGGCGTCGACGTCTGGCTCAACAACCCGCGCCGGCCCCAGGAGGCCAGCGGCACCAGCGGCATGAAGGCTTCGGCCAACGGCGCCCTGAACCTGTCCGTGCTCGACGGCTGGTGGGACGAGTGCTACAACGCCGAAGTCGGCTGGGCGATCGGCGGCCGCGAGGAGATCGCGGATCTCAACTACCAGGACGAGGTCGATGCGAACTCCCTCTACGATCAGCTCGAGAAGGACATCGTGCCGAAATACTACGAGCGCAGCAGCGACGACCTGCCCCGCCGCTGGATCGCGATGATGAAGTCCTGCATGTCCCAGATCTGCCCCTTCTTCAACACGAACCGCATGGTCGGGGAATACAACGACCGGTTCTATATGCCTGGAAATACCCGATACAAGGCTCTCTCCGGCAGCGATTACAGCCGGGTGCGCGATCTTGCTTCGTGGCTGGGCAACCTGCGCGACTGCTGGAACAATATCCGGATCGAGAGCGTCGAGACGGCGGGCGGCGACGAGCAGAAAGTTGGCCAGCCGGTCGAGGTGAAGGTGCGCCTGTATCTCGACCGCCTCCAGGCCAGGGACGTGGCGGTCCAGGTCTATTACGGAGCCGTCGGGGCCGACGGGATGATCGGGGCGGGGGCGTTTGCCGATCTCGCTCCGATCGAGGAAAAGGACGGCCGGGGCCTGTTCTCCGGGAAGATCACCCTCGATCAGAGCGGGAGACAGGGCATTTCCGTCCGTGTCCTGCCCCACCATGCGGATCTCATCCACCCCATCCTCACCGGGCACATCCTCTGGGCCTGATCATTCCCTGCCCGATCCAATGACGCGGCGGACGCCCGAACGGGCGCCCGCCGCTGGTCTTCCGGCATCTCAGCTCCGGTACAGGTTCAGGATGGCGGCGCGACTCGGATGGCGCAGTTTCTGGAGCGCCTGGGCCTCGATCTGACGAACTCGTTCCCGCGTCAGGCCCAGCAGCTTGCCGATCTCCTCGAGGGTGTGCGACCGGTCGGTCTGGAACCCGAACCGCTGCTCGAGAACGATCCGCTCGCGGTCCGTCAGGGTCGCGAACAGCCGCTGGACGTCTTCGCGCAGCGCCGTGTCGGTGGTCAGGAGCTCGGGATCGCCCCGGGGATCCGTGACGACATCGCCCAGGGAGAGGTCCTCCCCGTCATCGACCATCGTGGTGTCGAGCGAGATCACGTTCGGGGTGTCGGCGAGGAATTTGCGCAGCTCCTCGGGATTCATGCCTACCGCTTCGGCCAGCTCCTCGAGCGTCGGCCGCCGGTTCAGCTGCTTGCGCAGGGTCTCTTCCTCTTTTTTCAGCCGGAGTCCGGTATGGATACGGTTCAGCGGAATGCGGATCGTATTCGTGTGCATCGAAACCGCCTGGATCATGGCCTGACGGATCCACCAGACGGCATAGGAAATGAACCGGACGTTGCGCTTGTGATCGAACCGCTTCGCCGCCCGCAGGAGCCCGAGATTGCCGACGGCGATCAGATCCTCGAACGGCACGTCGTTGATGAATTTGTACCGTTTCGCCACCGACACGACGAACCGCAGATTCGCCATGATCAGTCGCTTTTCCGCAAATCTTGCGGAAGTGCCGCCCGTCTTGACCTTCTTGAGCAGCAGCTCCTCCTCCTTACGGGTCAGGGGAGGATACCGCTTCAGTTCACGGAAATACTGCCGCAGAAGCTGATCCGCTGCGGTATTCCGCTTGTAGGCGCTCACCATGGCGATCTTCCCGGATTCATCGACGACACCTCAAATCCTCTTTTTCGGCAGATCTCCGGTTTGCCTTGAGGAAAATCGTCCCGAACGATCCGCCCGCCGCCGATCCTCTCTCTGCCGCGCCGGGTCAGGGTGCGGGGATGCGGGAGGGCTTGAACCGTTCGATGAGAAGGCGGAGAACGCCGGAACTGCCTCGCTTCGGGGCGAAGAGCAGGGGAATTCCGCTTCCCCGAAGGGCGTTCGTGAGCTCCCGCAAAAGGGTGTGAGAAATCTGTTTCAGGATGACGACGACGGCCGAAACCCCGCCGAACCCGCGGGCCGCGCCGCCCAGGCCGACGAACCCGCTCATCCACTCCACCTCGAGCCGGTGGCGGCCGAGAACGTCCCGGTAGGCGGTGCCGACGGCATCGCCCCCGACGATCAGGATGCGACGGCCCTCGAAGTCATACCACTCCTCCGGGGGAAGCACGGGGGCCGTTTCGGCCACTTCCTCGTGGCAGATGCCGCAGACTTCGTCCGGCCGACCTTCCCGGGGGAACGGGTGTGAGGCGAGAGAGGATCTGCACCCTTCCCGTGCGCAGACGGGAACGGCCGGAAGCCGTGGGCGCAGCGAGGGGAGGAGGCCCTGGACCGGCTGTTCGAACCGGAAGGCATCCGCCTCGAGCAGGAAGGGGATGTGCTGCTGCTGCAGCCATCGGGCGAACTCCTGGGAGGAAAAGCCGATCAGACCGAGTTTCCGCTGGAGGGCGGCGAAGCCGATCCGGTGCTCGGTGGCGGCCGAGGTGTCCAGGGCGGGGGCGGACTGGCGCTTGAGGGGAACGGCGCAGGCTTTCCGCTCGGCGAGTTCGGGAAGGACGACGGCCGTCACCACGTCGCCGGGGGCGAAGCCCTGGAGCGTCAGGCCGACAGGAAGAAGTTCGCGGGTTTCCTCCACCTGCAGATGCCATCCGGATTCATCCCGACGCAGAACACCGACCAGTTCGCGCTTCCAGGCCGCTTCGAGCGGGGAAACGTTGCGGATGGCTCCGGTGGTGTCCCGGTGCAGAAGGATCCATTCGCCCTCGACGGGGCGGAGGTCACGGGTCAGGGCTTCATCCACCACGAGACGCCCGATACCCGGAGCTTCGACGATCCAGACGGATGTTCCCGGGGGGGCGGCCGGAGGAGCAAACGCCAGAATTCTCGCGGGAACCGCATTCTGGAGAAGCTCCAACCGCCGTTCGAGCGTTGTCTGGGCATCCCGCAGATGCTCGATCCGGCGTGCCATCTCCTCGGCATCCGAGCGTTGGCGGCGATTTTTTTCGAGCTCCTGCTCGAGGCGCTCTCCGCTGGCTGTCCGTCGAGCCAAAGCCGCCTCCAGCTCGCGGTTTCGGGTTTCCAGGCCGGTCAGACTGTCCCGAAGTCGGGAACGGACGGCCTGATCGGCATCGGAGGCCGGTTCGGGGGCCGGATCAGCTCCGGCGCGGGCCGCGTCTGCCAGCGCCTGTTCGAGTTTCGCCGAGAGGGCGGTGATCCGCGCATCCCGTTCCCCGAGAGCCTGTTCGAGTTCGGCCTGGCGTTTGCCCCGCTCGCTGAGATGCGCATGGAGCGCCTTTTCCCGCTCCTGCGCGAGTTTCAGTTCCCGGCGCAGGCTCCGGATCTCGTCGCGCAGTCTCGGGACCTCGTCGACAGGGGGTTCCGCGGCGGTCGTTTCCTCGGGAGGGGCGGCCAGGTCCCGGCACCGCTCGAGATAGGCTTTCAGGAGGGACGCGGCCGATTCCCGTGGATCTATACGTGCAAGGATAGAAATCTTCGAGGGTGGGCCGAACTCGCCGGACTCGAGCCGGGCAGGGGTTTCGGGCGTGAGAGGGAGCGTCGGAAAGGCCAGGGTGCGGGGATTGGCGTTCACCCATTCGAAGAACAGCACCCGGCGCAGCGGCGCCTCGCGGTCGGCGAAGTCTCGGATCACGTCGCGGAAGCGGTCGGGGCGGGTGAGGGCCCGGCCCCGCACGAAGGGCTGACAGGCGCGCCAGAGGGCCGGGTTCTTCCGGGCGAGGCCGATCAGAACCGGCTCCGGTGTGTCGCGGATGATGTCGGCAAGGACTTCCCGATCATCGATCAGGCGCGTGAAGATCGGATCCCAGAACGCGTCACCCATGGGCCATCTTTTTCAGCCTCGCCAGCAGGTTCAGTGCTTCGAGCGGCGTCGTCTCGTCGACGTTGATCGCCTGAAGCGTCTCGGCCAGCTCGTTGCCTGGGCCGAACAGGGACAACTGCTGGGGCTGGGGCGTTTTGACGGTGCGCACCGCGCGCGTCATGCGGCCGACCTCCTCCTCTTCGGTTTTCTCGAGTTCGAACAGGATCTCCCGCGCCCGATCGATCACGGGGGTCGGGACGCCGGCCAGACGTGCGACTTCGATGCCGTAGGATTTGCTCGATGGTCCCTGGCTGATCTTGTGCAGGAACACCATGTCGCCGGTCTTCTCGTCGTGGAGCACGCCCACGTTCAGGTTGAAGACGCCGGGCAGGATGGGCTGGAGGTCGGTCAATTCGTGGTAATGCGTGGCGAACAGGGTGCGGGCGCCGAGCTGGCGGTTGATGAACTCGAGGATCGACCAGGCGAGGGAGAGGCCGTCGAAGGTCGAGGTGCCGCGGCCGATCTCGTCGAGCACCAGCAGGCTTCGCTGCGTGGCGTGGCGCAGGATCAGAGCCGCCTCCATCATCTCGACCATGAACGTGGACTGGCCCCGGATGAGATTGTCCGAGGCCCCGACGCGCGTGAAGATGCGGTCGACGAGGCCGACCACGGCCTCCCGTGCCGGCACGAACGAGCCGATCTGGGCCAGGAGCACGATCAGGGCGTTCTGGCGTAGATACGTCGATTTACCGGCCATGTTCGGCCCGGTGATGACAGCCTGGCGGTTCGAGGCATCGAAGGCCGAGTCGTTGGGGTGGAACTCGCCCGTGCCGAGGAATGCCTCGACGACGGGGTGTCGGCCTTCGCGGATCTCGAGAACCGGCTCCTCGGTCAGTTTCGGCCGCACGAAGTCCCGTTCGCGGGCGATCTGGGCGAGCGAACAGAGGGTGTCGAGGTGGGCCTGGCCGGCGGCCGCGCGCTGGATCGGGCCGATCTGCTCTTTCACGGCCTGGACGAGCTTTTCGTACAGCTCCTTTTCGAGCGCGATGGCTTTGTCGGTGGCGCTGAACACCTTCGTCTCGTAATCCTTCAGCTCGGCGGTGATGTACCGTTCGCCGTTGGTGAGGGTCTGCTTGCGCACATACTCGGCCGGGGCCCGGTCGGTCATGCCTTTCGAGATCTCGATGAAATACCCGAACACGCTGTTCTTGCGAACTTTCAGCGTCTTGATGCCGGTGCGGTTCCGTTCTCGTTCTTCATACTCGGTCAGCCAACTGTCGCCGTCACGGCGCAGCCGTCGGAGCTCGTCGAGTGCCGGGTCGAGGCCGTCGGCGATCACCCCGCCGTCGGTCAGGGTCGCGGGAAGATTCTCGAGCAGGCCGGCGCGAAGCTGCGCGGCGAGCTCCGGCAGGGGTTCCAGTTCCGGGGCGAGCACGGCAAGCGGGGAATCGGCGATCCGGGCGTGGAGGCCGGGCAGGGCTTCGAGGCCGCGGCACAGCGCCTGCAGATCGCGCGGGTTGCGGCTTCCCAGGACGACCCGGGAAAGCAGTCGTTCGAGATCGGGAAGGTCGCGGAGCTTCTCGCGCAGATCCGCCAGCAGCATGCCGTCATCGACGAGCGTGCCGACCCGGTCCTGCCGTTCCCGGATCCGGTCGAGGTGGAGCAGGGGCTTGAGCATCCAGCGTTTCAGGAGCCGGGCGCCCATCGAGGTGCGGGTACGGTTCAGCACCTCGAACAGCGTGCCGCCGGGGCTGCGGTCGCGGCCATCGGGCAGGAGTTCCAGGTTGCGCAGCGTCGACTCGTCGAGAACCATGCCGTCGCCGAGCCGGTATGGGGCCGGGAACCGCAGGTGCGAAAGGGCGCACTTCTGGGTGTCGAGCAGATAATCGGCCAGCAGTCCCAGCGTGCGCAGCTCGACGGAAGGCATTGCGAGGAACCTGGGTCGGGGCTCGGACGGATACAGATTCGTCAGGGCTTCGAGCGCCGTCTGTTCGGGCATTCGCCGCGTCAGGATCTCGATGGGAAGGCCCTTCCAGGGAGGGGCGGCGGCCCCGTCCGTGTCCGCATCCTCGGCCTCGACGCCCAGGACGAGCAGTTCACGGGGGGCGAGCCGGGTGAGCTCCTCACGCATCTTTTCGAACTCGGCCCGGTCGCCGCCGGTGACGATCACCTCACCGGTCGACAGCTCTGCCCCGGCGAGGCAGAACCGCTCGCCGCGCTTTCCGAACGCCATCAGCCAGTTGTTCGATTTCTCTTCGAGCAGTTGCGGATCGCTGATCGTGCCGGGCGTCAGGATGCGGACGATTTCCCGCTTCACGAGGCCCTTGGCGAGCTTCGGATCCTCCATCTGCTCGCAGATGGCGACGGTGAAGCCCTTCTGGACGAGCTTCGCGATGTAGGTCATCGCGCTGTGATACGGCACCCCGGCGAGCGGCACGGGGTTGTCGCCGGCCCGGCCGCGGGCCGTCAGGGTGATCTGCAGCTCGCGGGCCGCGACGACGGCATCCTCGAAAAACGTCTCGTAAAAGTCGCCGCACCGGAACAGCAGCAGCGCGTTCGGATTCTCGGCCTTCAGATCGACGTACTGCTGGAGAAGCGGCGAGAGAGCCTTCTCTTCGGCGGGGGTGTCCGGAGAAGGCGGGGGCACGCTGGCGCCGACGCGCGCCGTGACCTCAGTCGAGGCTGATCCGCTCATAGGACCTGTTCCCGAGCCCAATCTCGACGGCATGGCGCAGTTGCGCCTCGTTGTCGATCTCATCGTGAATGCAGGCGAACTTCGCCTCGCCCGGGGCATGGCCCTTGGGAAGGGCGGTATTCTGCAGGCCCGCCTGGGCGTTCACCAGGTCGAGACAGCAGGCGTCGAGGGCCACGGGATCCGTCGATGCCGCGAAGCCGATATCGGGGACGATCGGTGCGTCGGTGAAACCGTAACAGTCGCAGAGAGGAACAATATTCATCAGAATATTTATGAAGAATGCGGCGCCGCGTTTCGGCTGGAGGACGCCCAAGGCATGCTCCACCATCTTTTCGGTGACGTTCCCCGCATCCGAGCTCCAGTTGATGCGGATAGCGCCCACCAGGCAGGCCATGAGGCATTCGCCGCAGCCGCGGCACTTCTGCGGATCGATGACGACGGGGCCGTCCGGGGTGGGCTGGCCGATCGCACCGGCCGAGCACCAGGAGAAACAGCGTTTGCACCGGACGCAGACGTCGGGAATCACGCTGGGGCGGATCGCCGTATGCATCACCAGCTTTGCCGCCCGCGAGCAGCAGCCCATACCCATGTTCTTGATCGCCCCGCCGAAGCCGGTCACCTCATGGCCCTTGAAATGAGACAGCACGACGAGCGCGTCTGCCTCGTGAATGCCGCTGGCGACGGAAATCTCCCTGCAATGGCGGCCGTCGATCTTCACCATCTGGTGATCCCGGCCGGTCAGCCCGTCACAGATGAAGACGGGGGCGCCGGTGACTTCGGTGCCGAACCCATGCTGGATGGCGGTCATGAGATGGTCGGGGGCGTTGCTGCGGCTGCCGGTGTACAGCGTGGCCGTTTCGGCCAGGAACGGCTTGCCGTTTCCCGCCTTGACGATATCCACGAGGGGGCGCAGGTAGTGGGGGCGGGGAAACGAGGAGTTGCCGCGCTCGCCGAAATGGGTTTTCACGGCAACGAGCTTGTTTTTCCAGTCGAACGTGTCCATGCCCATTGCCCGGGCCAGTTTCGCGATTTTCGCGTCGTGGCTGTCTGCGGGCCCCTTCGCGCGGAGGCCGATCGTGTACACCTTCGAAGCGGATGCGGTCATTACGTTTCCTCCAGAGAGTTCTGTTGAGATGCCCCGGCGCGGGGTGGTCGGGCGGCCTCAGTGTACGGTTCCCGGCTCCGGATTTCAAGCCGGCCACAACCACGGCCGGGGCCGGTTCATTCGCCGATGATCTTGACCAGGACGCGCTTTTTTCGGTTCCCGTCGAACTCGCCGTAGAAGATCTGCTCCCAGGGGCCGAAGTCGAGTTTGCCGGCCGTGACGGCCACCACGACCTCGCGTCCCATGATCGTGCGCTTGAGATGTGCATCGCCGTTGTCCTCTCCGCCGTTGTGACGGTACTGGGAATACGGTTTCTCGGGGGCCAGCTTCTCGAGCCAGACCTCGAAATCCTGGTGCAGACCGTTTTCATCGTCGTTGATGAAGACGCTGGCCGTGATATGCATGGCGTTCACCAGGCACAGGCCTTCCTGGATGCCGCTTTCCTTCAGACATTTCTCGACGTCGCGGGTGATGTTCACGAATGCCCGCCGTCCGTGGATGTCGAACCAGAGTTCTTTGCGATAGCTCTTCATGCTGCCTCCCGAACATCCGGCCCGGGGCCGGTCGATTCCGGCTGCCATGGTAACACGATCCTCGTCGCCGGGGATTGACGGCGGCCGCCGTCCGGGGTATAGGTTGTCGGGAATTCCCTGTCGCCCTGCCTCGCGGGGCGGCAAGAGCCATAGAATGGAGTATATTCATGGATGCCGAGCGTCTGAGTGCCGTCGCAGAGAAACTTCGCGAACATGGATTCGAGGCGGTGATCCACCCGAGCCCGGACGAGGCCGTCGCGGCCGTTCTTGCCGAGATTCCCGTGACGGCCGTCGTGAATCGCTGCGGCTCCGTCACCTGTGATCAACTGGAACTCTTCAAAAAGCTGGCCGAACGGGGAAACCCCATCAATGATCCCTACCTGGCCGCCATCGACGATGCCGAAAAGGCGCGGATCCGACGGGCCGGTCTCCTGGCCGACGTGCTGCTGACGGGGACCAATGCCGTGACCGCCGACGGCAAGCTCGTGAATATCGACGGCGTGGGAAACCGCGTTGCCGGCCAGACGTTCGGCCCCGGCCGCGTCATCATCGTGGCGGGCCGCAACAAGATTGCCACCGACGTCCCTGCGGCGATCCGCCGGATCAAGCAGGAGGCCTGTCCGAAGAATGCCCGCCGGATCGGCGCCCAGACACCCTGCGCGCACGACCGTCCGTGCCCGGCTCCGGATGGCTGCTCCTCTCCCCAGCGAATGTGCAATGCCACCGTCATTCTCGAACGTCGGCCGAGACTGACGCCGATCTCGATCCATCTGGTCGATGCCGATCTCGGGTATTGACCTGGTACAGGAAATTATATAAGTATTATTATAAATAAGGAGAAATACCATGCTCGAGCGTATCGACCGGTTGCCGTTCTACTTCACGATCAGTTGCTCGTTGTGCCGAAACGTCCTGAATGTCAGTCACAAATCGATCGAGGAAATGAAGGGGGTTTTGAACTGCTCGCTGTGCGGCAAGCAGATCAAGGTTCCCCAGTGGGAGACTCTCATCAAGTGCTCCGAGGATCTGAACAACTTCCTCTCCGACCGCCTGAACGCCAAGTTCTTCAAGCTGGTCATCAACCCTCAGTTCAAGCTCGAGGACGACGTTCCGGCCGCGGCCCACTGAGAGGGGCGGTTTCAGGGGAGCGGGGCGAGGACGCCCTTGTTGACCTCGGCGACGGCCGGCTGGCCTTTCTCGACGGCGATGATCGCCGCGGCGAACTCGAAGCTCGTTCCCGCAGCCCGCGAGGTGATGAAGGGGCCGTCCAGGACGACCCGCCGGTCGCTGTAGGTGACGCCCTCCATCGTTTCGCGCACGGATGGGTGTGAGGTCATGGTATGGCCGCCCGCGATGCCTGCTTTCACCAGGACGGTCGGGGCGGCGCAGATCGCAGCGATCCGGCGGCCCGCCTTCACCTGGCGCCGGAGCAGCGCGAGCAGCCGCTCGTCCGCGGCAAGTCTGCGGGTGCCTTCGAGGCCGCCGGGCAGGATCAGCCAGGCGGCCTCGCCTTCCTGCAGCTGGTCGAAGGAGAGATCCGGTACCATCGCGATTCCCCGCGAACCGGTCACGGGGGCCGTGTCTTCGCCGAGGGAAACGGTCTGCGTTTCGAGACCTGCGCGCCGGAGCATGTCGACGGTGACCGTCAGCTCCATCTCCTCGAATCCATGCGCCATAAAGACGTAGCACCGTTTCACAAGAACCTCCATGATAATCAGTATGTTATATAATATATTATATTCGAATTGTCGCCGATGAAAGGCCGGTTTGACAGAACGGAGCCCGGTTCCTATAATGCAACCGTCCGATCCACCCCGCCAAGGAGCCAGCCATGACCCACAACGAACGACTCGAGCGCCGCCTGCGCATCATCAGTTTCCTGTTCGTGGCCGTTGCGTTCCTGCTCGTGCTCGGCAGTTTCATCATGGCGGCCCAGTCGTATTCCGGGGTTGTCACCCCCGATGCCGTGCGGAATCTGCCGGCTTCGGAAACCGTCGGGATGCTTCTTTCGATCGTCACGACCGAGCGGTTCATCACCCGGCTCCTGTTCATGGCCCTGTTCGTCATGCAGTTGGGCCTGTTGTTCATGCTGTATCTGCTGTTCACCAAGCTCAAGCAGCTGATCAGTCACGAGATCGGGGGAGAGTGACCCGGGGGGCGAACAACCTTCCGAACCGCAGCACGAGCGGAAACCAAAGGCTTTTCGCGAGGATCGCGGGCGAGAGTTTCGATTCTCCCCAGACCCGGTCCTCGAACAGGATGGGCACTTCGGCGAGCCGCCGTCCGCGCCGCTGGAGATCGAACAGCAGCTCGGTCACGATCGTCGGCCCGACCGACCGGTAGGTCGTGAAATCGATTCCCGAAAAAGCCCGCTGCGTGAACGCCCGGAAGCCGGAGGTGCAGTCGCGCACCCGGGTCCGGAAGACGAAGCGCAGGTAGGCGTTGGCGAACAGCGAAGTGATCTGCCTGCCGAGCGTGCGGCCGGTTTCCCCGCCCCCCGCGACGAACCGCGACCCCGTGACGGCGTCGGCATGATCGAGAGCGGCCACCATCGCCGGGATGAATTTCGGCTGGTGCGAGAAATCGGCATCCATCTCGACCAGAATCGCGTATTCCGGGTGGTTCTGGAACCAGGTGAACCCGTCGCGCCCGGCGAGGCCGCGGCCCCGCGGGGGTGGACGGAGAACGGCATGAACACGTGGGTTGGAGGCAGCCAGATCCTGTGCCATCCGGCCCGTTCCGTCCGGCGACTGGTCGTCCATCACCAGCACGTCGACTGCCGGATCGAGGGCCAGCAACTCGCCAATGAGACGGAACAGGTTGCCGGACTCGTTGTAGGTGGGCAGCAGCACCAGAAGGCGGCGGCCGCGCAGGGCTTCGATGGTCATGGAATTATCCTTTCCGTTCCAGGCCGCGTTCGACGGCAGCGAATACGGCATCGACGGAGATCTGCTGCATGCACTCCTCGTGCGTCGGGCAGACCCGCCGGAAGCAGGGCGAGCAGGGAACGCGGCCGACGAGCGATTCGCCCCGGCCGTAATAGGCGATTTCGCGCTCGGTCGTCGAGCCGAACAGGGCGACGGCGTGGACTCCCGTTCCTATCGCGATATGCATGGCGAGCGAGTCGCCCGAGACCATGACATCGAGCATCGAAGTCAGGGCAATGAATTCACGCAGGGTGAACTCGCAGCCCGGGAAGATGCTGCCGGCCGGAGCCATGGCGCGGACGGTTTCGTAGACGGCCGACTCGCGTTTCCCGCCGAGGAACACCGGGGTTGCGCCGTCGGCCAGGAGGCGCCGGGCGAGCTCGACGAACCTCTCGATGGGCCAGCATTTGCCGGCGAAGCCCTCCCCCGAGCCAAGATGGAGTCCGACCGGGCGCCTGCCGGCGAAGGAGGCCGAGACGCCCTGGGCCCAGACCCGCTCGGTCGCCGACACGGGGAGCACGTAGGGATTCGGTCCACCGTCGAGTTCGCAGGCCTCGGCGATCAGTTGGGGGTAGGTCGTGGTGTTGCGGCGGAACTTGTCCTCGTCGTCGATACCGAGCAGGAACAGCCGCTCGCTGGCCTCTGAGAGAGGCCGCAGAAGCCCGTTCCCGTTCCTGCCGTACCCGTGGCGGACATCGGCCGGAACGCGCGTGGCGAGAGCCGTCGGGCCGTCCTCCTTGTCGAGGCAGATGACCAGATCCCAGGTGGCGGATTCGGCCCAGAGGGCGGTTTCGAAGTTCCAGGGCAGAACCTTCCAGACGAGGTCGTTCTGAACCAGCGGCACCGCTCCGGGCTGGGTGATCCAGGTGATGACGGTTCCGGGGTGTTTCCGGTGCAGGGCCGGCAGAAGGCTCGTCGTGCGCACGACATCGCCGAGCGCGCCCAGCTTGATGATGAGGGTGCGGTGGCCGATCGGCTCATATCTGCCGCACGCGGCCGGGAGGCCGGTCAGGGGGCCGCACGGACGGCCGGCGCAGAAGGCGCAGGGCTTGTCGCCGCGGAAGTGGCGGCAGTCGAAGGCGGGATTCACTGGATTCACGCGTTGTTCCCCGTTCAGTTGGGATCTTCCTGCCGGCTCGACTTGCCCGAGGCGGGAAGTGGGCCGGCGGCGCCCGGATGGCGGGATTCCGTCGGACCCATCTCGAACCGCACGCCGCCGCGGTATCCATGGAGCGGCGTGAAGGTGAGAGTTCGGATCAGGCGCCCGCGCGACACGACGGGCAGGGTTTCCGAGGCGAGGATCGAGGTGTAGGCACGGCCGAAGCCGAGCGCTTCGGAATACCGGCCATCATCGATGAAAACGGCGTTCGAGCCGGAGGCCGGCTCCCGGCCCGCCCACCAGAACCGCCAGTTGCCCTTGCCGTGCACTTCGGCGATGCGATCCGGCGGAAGGTTGCCGTAGAACGAGATCAGGGCCGTGAGCGGCCCGCCCTGGCCCACGAAGAGGCTGGAATGGCCCGTCGCCGCGTCGATCTCGCGCACCTTCGCCCCCAGGGCCTGCCAGCCGTGCAGCCGGATCGAGATATCGGCGCGGGACGGCAGGGGGAGGATGAGGGTCATTGCCTGGAGGGCGACGATCAGCGTGAGAAGGGCTGACGGGCCGACGATCCAGAGCAGGCGTGATCGGCGGGCCGCCTGTGCCGCGAGCAGCCATTCGGCCGCGAGGGGCATGAGGCTGAGATAGGCGATCTGCGGCCAGTTCGCCTCGACCTTCGAGGAAAGGCCGCGCCGGACGAAGAACAGCATCATCGGAAGCGCCAGCAGTGCGAGGAACAATCGCCCGGCTTCGCTGCGCCTCCAGCCGTCCGCCAGGCCGCGCAGGGCGACCCACCAGAAGACGGGATACAGGAGAGGGCCGATCGTGCCCAGTTGGCCTCCCAGGAACTCTCCGATATTCGACAAAATATGTTTGGGGCTGGGCTTGAATCCGTGGGCGAACTGGAAGCGGAACGAGGCCCAGTCGTGCAGGGAGTTCCAGTAGAGGATCGGCAGCGTCCCGATGGCCGCGAGAGCGACCATCAGCCAGAGTCTCCCCGTCGTGAGGCGGCTCCGGTAGGCCGGAAACGCGAGGATCACGACGGCCACGGCCGGAACGAAAAAGATCATGTTGTATTTTCCGAGAGCCCCCAGGGCCAGGCAGACGCCGGTCGCGACCCAGCAGGAGACGGCGTCGGTGCGCAGTGCCGCAAGGAATGCCACCGCTCCGAGGCTCCAGAACAGCGCGAGCGGCGTGTCGGGCGTGGTGATGAGGCCGAGAGCCATGCCGGCCGGCGTCAGATGCACCAGGAGGGAGCCGAGAAAGCCCGCCGCCGGGTTGTTCAACGCGTCACGGCCGATCAGATACAGAGCCCGGCAGACGATGGGCAGGGTGATGAGCACGGGGAGTCGCACGGCAAGGGGGGTGTCCCCGAGCAGGTGGCGGAACGCCGCGATCATCCAGGCCACCAGCGGCGGATGGTCGAAATAGGACCAGTCGGGGCGCCGGGCGAGTTCCCAGTAGTAGGCTTCGTCCGGGGTGAGATCGAGAAGCAGCCCCATCGCGAGGCGGACGAGCCAGAAGAACGTCAGGAACAGCCAGAACCGCTGTTCCCAGAGCCGGTCTTGGGTGGCCGGCGGGACGGCGTCCGGGAGGGGGAGAGAAACGGATGAGGTGCTCATGGGCGCCGATTATACCATGCCCCGGGAAGGCTTGCCGACGGGGAAGGATTGCGCTAGGATGAGGCCGATGAATACGGTGCCGCGCCTGCCCGAAGAGGTTTCCCGCGACCTCCGCCTCTACCTCGCCGAAGGAGAGGCGGTTCAGAAGTGCATTGCGTCCGCTTCCGGCATGATCGGGCGCCTCGGGGAACTGTGGATGGTCCTCACCGACCGCACCGTCCTGTTCCATACCCGAGAGTTCGGGAAGGAGGCGGTCGTCGCCCTCCTGCCGCGCCGGGACATTCAGTCCATCCTGTATTTCCAGAGCCGCCGCGGGTATACGCTGACGTTCACGCCGCGATCCTCCCCGCAGAACATCACCCGCGTTTCGTTTCCCCGGAGCCAGCGCGAGGTGCTCGAGGACTTCTGCGGCGAACTCGCGGATCTGATCGAGTTCCAGGCCGAGGGACATCCGCCCATCAAGCCTGGGGAGCCGCTGAGTCCCGAACTGCGGCCGCCGTCGCCCCCGATCACGAGCGTTACGGCGCCTTCCCCCGCCTCCGCCCGTCAGACGGGAACCGCCTTGCCCGCCGAGGCCGCTGCCAACGTCCCCCCTGTCGTCGAGCCCCCCCAGGTCGAGCCGGTGGTGACGACGGATGTGCGCATCGTCCGGCCCACGGGCCTGGCGGCGGACGGGACGGATGCCCGGGTGCAGACGGCCGAGCTGAAGCTGGCCGGCGGTGAGGGGCCGGGGCTTCGCTACTCGGTGCTCGCGACCCTGACGTCGCTGGCCGTCAGTTTTCTCTGGTACCGGCTGTTTCGCTCGCTCGGGGAGCGGGACTGACCGCGCATGAAGCGCGCATGCTGAACTTTCTCGCCGACACGCTCGCCCTGTGCCTTTCGGGCTGGCTTGCCTACGCCGTCCGGACCTCCGAGGCCCTGTTCCAGGTCGAGCCGTATCTCCAGAATCCCGGACAATACGGCCTGCTCATCGGGACGGCCGTCGTCATCTGGCATCTGCTGCTGATCTGGCGCGGCGGCTACGAACGGAAACTTCTGCTGTTCCGTCTCGACGAACTCCTGCTCCAGTTCAAGACGTCGCTGCTCCTGTTCCTGCTGCTGATGGCAGCGACGTTCCTCTATCACGCCTACGATTTTTCCCGGCTCGTGATCTTCCTCTGGTGGCTGGCGTTCGTCTTTTTCGGCGGCATCGGCCGCCAGATCGCACACCGGCTGCGCGAACGTCTCCACGCCCGGGGCTGGGGCCGCCGCCGCGTGATCCTGACCGGCTCGGGGCCGACCCTCGAGCTGTTCGAAAAGCGGCTGCGTGAGAACCCCGGACTCGGGGCCGACATCGTGGCCTCCGGCGCGGGCATTCCCCTGGCTGAACTATTGTCATCGGAATATATCGACGAGGTTTTTCTGTTCGGGGACCGCATCGAGTATGAACAGCTCTGGCAGCTTCGGGAAACCTCGCGCAATTCCGCCGTTCTGCTGCATCTCGTGCCGTCCTTCGGAAACCTGTATCTGCGCCAGTTCACGGGCGGTTTTTTCGACGGCGCGGTGATGCTGAGCGTTTCCTCTCCCGCCGCGCGGCGTCTGACGCTCGGGGTCAAGCGGTTCCTGGACGTCGCGATCTCGGCAGCCTTCCTGGTGCTGCTTGCGCCGCTGGGCGTGCTGTTCGCCCTGCTGATCCGTCTCGACTCGGCCGGTCCGGTCCTGTTCGCGCAGCGGCGCATCGGGCGCGACGGCCGGGAGTTCACGATCTACAAGTTCCGCACGATGTACGAGGATGCCGAGGTCTACTCGCCCACGCCGACCAGCCGCGCCGATCCGCGGATCACCCGCATCGGCGCGCTGCTGCGATCGACCGGCCTCGACGAACTTCCCCAGCTCTGGAACGTGTTGATCGGCGACATGAGCCTCGTGGGGCCACGACCCGAGATGCCGTTCATCGTGCGGGAGTATACGGCGGTCGAGGCGAAACGCCTCAAGGTGCGTCCCGGAATCACCGGGCTCTGGCAGGTCTACGCACGCACCGCGAATCTGCCGATTCATTCCCACGTCGAGTATGACCTGTTCTACATCGAGAACCTGTCGGTCTCGCTCGATCTGATGATTCTGCTCGACACGATCCCGACCCTGGTGTTCCGCACCGGTATCTGAACCGCACCGGCACGGGCGGGATCAGAACGTTCCGGTCGTGAACTGGCACCAGAGCTGGGCTTCGCCTGCCAACGCCAGGCCCGATCGCGAGCGTAGTCCCGAAGTGGTGAGACGGATCAGATAGGAACGGTTCGAGGCCAGCGTCCGGTTGGGCACCAGCGAGAGGATCGTGTCGTCATCGCTCCAGGCGATGTCGAACTCCTCGCCGAGGGCCGTGCCATCAAGGGTCACCCGGATCCCGTTCTGCATGTCCGTCACGTCGAGACGCAGCCCCGTCAGGAGGCTGGCAGGGTTCATCGGCCGGTCGAACTTCACCCGGAACGGGCCGGCCCGCGAAACGCCCGTGTCGCCGTTTTTCGGCGAGGTCGAGACGACGTGGGGCGAGGGGTCGGCGGCCGTCGTGAACGAGGCGAACAGGCCGGTGTAATTGCGCAGGAGGCGGCCGTCGGCAGCCCTTGCGCCCCACTGGGACAGCATGAGGCTGTATTTTTTCGACGGGGAGAGGGCCTGCCGGGGTTTCAGGCGCAGCACCGTGGCGCCGATCCATTCGATCTCGAAGAACGACTTGACGAGCGAGCCGGGAACGGCGACGGTCGTCTTCCCGTCGATCTCCAGCGTCAACTCGAACTGGTCGAAGATCGTGGCGGTGTCCATCGACTGGCCGAAGCCGATCTCGAGGGGGGTGGAGACGTCGACCCCCGTCTGGCCGTTGTAGGGGCGGGTCCAGGAGATGATCGGATCGGTGACGGGGACGTCGTGGGCCGGATACAGGCGCATCCGGACGATGGTCAGGCCGTCGAGAGCCACCGGAATCTGCATGTCGCGCCGTTCGGCATATCCGGACTTGACGACCGAGATCACGGTATCGCCGGAGCCCGCGCCGACCGCGAGGAACGCCGCGCCGCCGCTGGTGACCTGCTGGTTCGTTCCGACCGTGATCGCCGCTTCGTTCAGCGGGGTGTCGACCCCGGCCACCGTTTCGAGCACCTGGACTTCGACGCCGCCCCGCCGCTTGGTGAACGAGTCGCCCCGACCGACCGCGACCGAGGCGTTCTCGAAACCGGGATGTAATTGTATATTATCTGATATAGAAGTCCCGTTCGACGGGAAGACCGCGGTATACCGCAAGTCCCAGTCGAGATACTGGATGCGCACTTCGGCGGAGCTGGCGACCAGGTTGCCGGCGTCCAGGGCGATTTCGGTTTTCCCCTGCGCATTCGTGATCCCGACGAGATCGAGTGCGGGAATCGTCACTTTCGCCTGGGCCAGCGGGAGCCAGTCCCCATCCGCGGCGGCCGACGTCGGATTGACGAGGAGCGAGGTGCGGTTGATCTGGACCGTGATCGCGTAGATCCGCCCGCCCACCACGTCGACGCTCGTCTTTTTCGTGGTGATGCCGCCCTTGCGGTCGTCGGCGCTGCAGGTGATCTCGAACGTGCCCGTCATCGACGGGGCTTTCCAGACGGCGGAGTTCGAGACATTCCGGATGATCGTTCCGCCGGAAGCGGTCCAGTTCAACTGGACGGGATCCCCGTCCGGATCGATCGCGTCTGCGGTCAGCGTGATTTCCCCGCCGAATCCGGTCAGGCTGCCGCCCGAGGTGAGGTTCAGCATGGGGGAGAGATTGCCGCCCGTTCCCGAAGTCGTCTCGGTGTCGGTCAGGGCCGTTTCCGCGCCGTCGGTCGTGCGCAGGGCCGCGACCGAGTTCGCGTTGGTGCAGCCCCCGAACAGAATGGCCGTGACGACGACCAGAAGGGCGAACAGATGGATGCGATACGAAGAGAGAAATGCCATGGGGCACCTCCGATATGTCCTGTTCTGGAGGTATCGGAAGAAACCGGTATTTCTCTGAGTGGTCCGGTCGGGCGCATCGCGATGCGCCCGGGTTGGAGTTACGCCATCCGGGCGCCGCTGGCCGGGGCGAGGAGTTCGACGAGAAGCCGCACGCCGACGCCGGACGAGCCCTTGCTCAGATAGCTGATCTCGCGGAGCTGGTCCGCGGTGCCGGCGATATCCAGGTGTGCCCAGGAGGGCGGGGCGAAAGCGGAGAGAAACGCGGCGGCAAGACAGGCGCCGCCCTTCCGGCCGCCGGCATTTTTCCAGTCGGCGATGCTGCTTTTCATGGCATCCTTGAAGCATTTGTGGAGCGGCAGGGGCCAGAGGAGATCACCGGATGCGGCGGCGGCGGCCGTCAGGCGATCCCGGAGGGCGGGGTCGGCGGTGAAGAGGCCGGTGAAACGGTCGCCGATGGCCGTGATGACGGCACCGGTCAGGGTCGCCAGATCGATCGAGAAGGCGGGCTTGAAGGTAGCGCCGTAGGCGAGCGCGTCGGCCAGCAGCAGACGCCCCTCGGCATCCGTGTTGATGATCTCGACGCTCTGGCCGTCGAATTGGCGGATCACATCCCCTGGGCGGCAGGCGTTGCCGTCGGGGAGGTTTTCGGCGGCGGGAATCAGGCCGATCACGCGGCGGGTGCAGCCGAGCCGGGCGAGGGCCGAGAGGGCGGCCATGACCGCCGCCCCGCCCGCCATGTCATTGCGCAGTTCGTGCATGTTCTCGGCCGGCTTGATGCTGATGCCGCCGGAGTCGAAGGTGATCCCCTTGCCCACGAGAAGGACCGGCTTCGCTTTGCCAGGGTTCAACTCCATCTCGATCAGGCAGGGCGGGTGGCCGCTACCCTGGCCCACGGCGAGCAGGCCGCCGAACTTCTGCAGCGCCTTTCCGCGACGGATGCTCACGGTCAGCCGTTTCGGTCGGGCCAGCGCCTCGGCTTCGGCGGCCAGCCGTTCGGGAGTCAGTTCGTTTCCCGGCGCATCCGACAGCCGGCGGGCGAGATTCACGGCTTCGGCCACGATCCGTGCCCGCTTCAGTCGCTCTTCCAGAAGATCGGTCCGTTGCTCCGCCGCGGTGAGGAACTGGATCGCGTCGAAGCCGGCCGGACCGCGATCCGCCGGGTTCTTGCGGTAGGGGGCGGCGTGATGGCAGAACAGGTCTGGCACCATGAAAAGATCATCCATCAGGAGAAGGGCTTCCTCAGCCGGGAGGGGAAGGGACGGCAGGACGACGGCGATGGTGCGTGCTTTCCGCGCTGCAAGCCGCTTGAGGCCGGTTCCGAGGGCGTCGGGCAGGGTCTGGCGAAGCTCGGCGTCGATGAGGACGGGAGCGGCGCGGGCGATCAGCGAACCGTCGAAGATCCCGAGAGACTCGGTTTCCCCGTTCCATTCACCAACGGGAAGCCGGGGTACCCCGGGGAGCCGGGAAAGCGGGGCCGGCATCGCAGCGGGGTCTTTTCTGAGGGGCAGGAACAGCCAGCCGTCGATGGTTCCCGAGGGGCGTGAGCGGACGGTGATCTTCATGATTCGGTTCTCCGATGCGGTTACGGCTTTGGGGACGCTGCCCGGCGAGCCGGCGGTCATGGTATCATGAATTTTCGCGGGGTGTGTACAAGAATGCTGTTGCATCTCGGCAAAAAATCTGCTACCATCTCATTTCACTCGACCATTGCTCGGAGGTGACAAGAATGTCTCGGTATTGCATGGTTTGCGAACGCGGACCCCAGGTCAGCTATCAGCTCAGCCACTCGCATCGGCGCTCCAAGCGGCGCTGGAGCGTGAACCTTCAGAAGAAGCGGGTCATGCTTCGCGGCAAGCTGGTGCATGGTTATGTTTGCACCAAGTGTCTGGGTAGCGACAAGGTGACCCCGGTCATCTGATTTTCGATCTGTGCCGGAAGGGGCTCTTCAGGCTTCTCCGGTGGTTCCCGCCGCTCTCGTGAGCTCGGGGTGCCGTGCTGCCAGCCAAGCCGCAAGGCCTGCGCTGACGACGGTTTCCGGGATCATGTGCCCGAGATTGTAGATGCTCGACGTCACGATCGCGGCGCTCAGATCCGACGCGGGGTCAGAGAAGAAAACGACGCCGGCGGTGACATGGCAGAGCAGTCTCAGACTGCATGCAAATGTCACCGCCGTCGCTGCGTTTCCCGGACTCTTCCACCGCAGGATGCCAGCCAGCCCGAGGGCCCCGTGCGCGAGCGGGTAGTCGAGCAGGAACTGGACGGGATGAACGATGAATGGGCGGCGCAGCGTCAGCAGCAGCCCCGCCAGCAGGCCTGCGGCCACGCCGCGTTTCACCCCCCGGCGTGCGGCGAGCAGCAGCAGAGGGAGGCCGCCGAGCGAAAGCGAGCCTCCTGCCGGCAGTTCAAACAGCCGGAACTGGCTCAGGGCCAGTGAAAGTGCGATCAACAGGCCTGTTTCCGCCGTCTGTTGGAGCCGTGACGGCAGACCCTGAGCCGGTGTCGGTTCGAAACGTGGGTTCATGGCTTGCCAGCCCAGACTAAGCCCGCATCGTGAAGGTGTCAACTCGACATGCTGGACATCCGGTCCGATTTTTCATATCCTGTGACCTATAGAGAGATCACGTTTCCCGGGAGGATAGGATGAGGCTGCCGTTGGTAGGCGTCATGAGGCGCTGTGCCCTGCTCGTTCTCGCTCTGATCGCCATCGCGGAGCCGTTCAGCCCCGCGCCGCTTCTGGCCGGGCCTGCCCCGAAGGAATACCAGGACATCTCCGAGCTGTCCCTCGACGATCTCCTGGGCCAGGTCGTCGTCACCGCCACCCGTCGGGAATCGGCGATGGAGACGTCGCCCGCGACGATGTATGTCATCACCGAAGAGGATATCCGCCGCTCCCCGGCCCTCACGCTGTCGGATCTGTTGCGCCGCGTTCCGGGCTTCCAGACGAAAACCTGGCTGTCCGAGTTCACCAACACCTCGCTGCGGGGCATGGTGGGCGCGTCCGTCATCAATGAACGCATTCTCTGGATGATCGATGGGGTGCCGGTCAACGACGTGCGCGACGGCGGCATCTGGACCGACATCACGATCCCCCTGTCCCATGTGAAACGTATCGAGGTGCTGTCGGGGCCGGGGTCGGCTCTGTATGGCGCGAATGCCTTTCTCGGCGTCGTGCACATCATCACCCGCGATCCCGAGGATTATCTCCATGACGACCTGACGGGCAAGTTCCAGACGTCGTTCGAAACATACGACACCGTATTGTCTGAACTCGCCGTCGCCGGGAACAACGGCGGTGCCTCTTGGCTGTGGGACCTCCATCTCGACTCCACCACGGGGCCCGGGATCACCCGCGACCGCAACCGGCCGGGGGCCGACAAACATTCGGACCGCCAGTGGGGCTACCTGTACGGGAAATACAAGTTCGGCAACAACAAGCTCAACGTCGGCATGCGCCGCGTCGATCAGGAATACGACGGCGCCGACTTCGCCGTCTACGATCTCTACAAATGGCGTCGCGGGGAAGAGTGGATCGACTGGCATCACGGGAAAACGCGGGAAAATGGGGACCGCGATTCGCTGGTGCTGAGCTGGCATGGGTACGACGAGGATTTCTACCATTTTGCCGACATTCCGAACCTGAATTACGATATCGACTCGTATCGTTGGTATTTGAACCTCCAGCGCGACATGTGCCCGCGCGGCCGGCACCGGATCTCCTTCGGCACCGGACTGCGGTCCGAGCATTACCGGGGGGACGATTTCATTCCCACGCGGCGCTCCTTCTCGAAAGAGAATTTCAATCTCTTTTTCCAGGACGAGATCAATCTGGCACACCTGTGGAAGGTGACGGTCGGGGGGCGGTTTGATACGCACACCGATTACGAGAACGTTTTCAGCCCCCATGTGACGGTGCTGCACACCTTCGCCGACACGAAGGGCCACGTGCGGTTCGGCTACGGCCGGGCCTTCAAGGAACCCTCCAGCTGGCAGTTGTACATCGACCAGCCGAGCGGTCGCGGCACCCCGGACATGCAGCCCGAGAAGATTCGCACGTTTGAGCTTTCCATCGATTACATGTTCCCCCGGGAGCTGTATGCCCGCGTGACCGGCTTCAACATGAAGCACCGCAACATCATCTGGGAAAACTTCGATCCGCTCATCGCCGAGAATCAGTACAAGATTTTCGGGATCTTCGGCAAGTTCCATCCGCAGCAGCCGGGCGACAGCGCGCATATCCACGGTGCCGAGTTCGAACTGCTCAAGCATTTCGACCCGCGGAACCATCTCTTCCTGACCGGGATGTGGCTCCGCTCGCGCGACGACCAGAGCCGCGATCTCCAGTATGATGCCGAGCGCAAAGCCGGGATCGGCTACTGGCATGCCTTCGATTCCCGCACCAACATGCAGGTGGAGTCGCACTGGGTTGACGACACGATCGACACGAACAAACGCGACGTTCCGGGAATCGGCACGCGCCACGTCTCTGGATACACCGTGACGGGAGCGGCTCTTCGATACGCGCTCTCCGCGAAGGAACACGTGAAGCTCTCGGTCTGGAACATCGGCCGGAAACCGTATCAGGAGATGCTCGAGGCCTGGGCTCCGGGAACCGTGGCGCGGCTCGAGTTCATCAGGTCGTTCTGACGGCGAATGTATAAGATAGCAATAACATTAATACTGTTGGCTTTGCTTCCGTGCTCCGGCGCGGCGGCCGAGCGCGGAGAGCGACGGGACATTCCGATTCCGCTCCAGATCCAGATATTCCTGAAGATCATCACGTATGACCGCTCGTTCGACAACGGAACTCCGGCGCCCTACCAGGTCGGTGTCGTTCTCCGGAACATGGAAGAGCCGTCGGACGAGCGCATCTTCCGGCAGGTTTCGGATGCCCTGTCGAAGAAAACGATCCTGGGCCGGCCGCTCGTGCCGGTCAAGCTGCTCTTCCGCAAAGGCCAGCTCTCACCATCCGAGCCGCTTCCCGACATGCTCGTGCTGATCGGAAACTGGGAGGAGGATGGGGACAAGGTCGCCGAATTCGCCCGCAAGCATCATCGGCTGACCTTCGGAAGCGATGTCGCGCTCCTCGAATCGGGGGTGGCCGTCGTGATGAGCCTCGAGGGGAGCCGGCCCGTCATCCACGTGAACCTGACCGAAGCGAAAGCGGGCGGCGCCGACTTCCACGCGAATTTTCTCAAACACTGCCGGGTGATCCGATGAAACTCTTCCCCTGGATCCATCGTTCCCCGCTGCAGAATCAGCTTCGCATGGTTCTGCTGCTCGCCTTCGTGCCGGGAGTTCTCGTCCTCGGCTTGTTCACCGTCATCCGAGAGCACTCGATCATTCGCAAGAGCTTCCAGATGAAGGCCGAGGAGCTGGTCGATCTCGCGGCCTACAACATGGCGCCGGGCGTCGAATTCGAGGATCTCCAGGCGCTGAACGAGGTCGTCAACGGCCTGACCCGGCGCGGGGAAGTCTCCTACATCCTGGTCGCCGATCGCACGGGGCGCGCCATGGCCTCCTACCACCCGGAGCTCGCCTCGATCAACAGCTGGAAAACGGATTTTTCGGAATCCCCGATCGAGTCGCGGGACGACGGGCGCGTCCTCCATCTCCGCCACCGGCTGAGCTTCAACCAGCGGTTTCTCGGCGTGGTCTACATGGGCTTCACCCTGGACCAGATCAACGCCCAGCTGTTCCTGAACCATCTCGTGGTCGCCGGCGTGGTGTTGATTTCGCTGGTCATCCTGACGATCGCCGCCCGCCGGTTCGGGCGAATGATAACTGACCCTATAGAATCTCTGAAGCGTCTGGCCGAAAAACTGTCCCAGCAGAACTACTCGACCCCGCCGGTGACGATCGAGGCGGCCCAGGAGATCGAGTTCCTCGCCCACACCTTCAACGAGATGGTCCGGGCGATCCAGGAGCGGCAGAACGAGCTGCGCATCCTCAACCAGACCCTGGAGCAGAAGGTCGCGGACCGCACCCGCCTGCTCGAGATCGAGACCCACAAGGCCCAGCAGTCGGAGCGCCTCAAGAGCGAGTTTTTGAGCAACATGTCCCACGAGCTGCGCACCCCGCTCACCTCGATCCTGGCCTGGCCGGATCTGATTCTCGACCACTACGAGCGCAAACAGGACGTGCTGACCGGCGCGGCCCAGATCAAGAAAACGGCGCAGCATCTGCTGCGGCTGATCAACGACCTGCTCGACATGGAAGCGATCGACACCGGCCGGATGCGGATCGAGCCTGTGTTGACCGACATCACGCCGCTGATCCAGGAAGTCATGCAGCACCTGCAGGGCTACGCCATCAGCCGGGAAGTGAAGATCGTGGCGAAACTGCTGACGGCGCTTCCCCCCATCGTCGTGGATGGCGACCGCCTCAAACAGGTGCTGATCAACCTCCTGAGCAATGCCGTCAAATTCTCGGTCAAGGGCGGCCAGGCGGAGCTGTATGCCTCGGCCGACGAGCGCGAGGTGTGCATCCGGGTCGTGGACCACGGGGTCGGCATCGCGAAAGAGGACATCCAGTACATCTTCGACCGGTTCCGCCAGGTCGACGGCTCGATCCGGCGCCGTTACGGCGGTTCCGGCGTGGGGCTGTATCTCGTGAAGAGCCTCGTGACGATCATGGGCGGCGATGTCACGGTCGACAGCGGCGTCGGCGAGGGAAGCACCTTCCGCGTCACCTTCCCGCGCCCGGGAGGAGGGATCGCCTCCCCGGCCCAGGCGCCGGCCGCGAAGGAGCCCGCCTGATCAGGGGTTTCGCAACAACGCTCAGCCGCGACGACGGATCGGCCGATAGATATCAAGAATTCGTCTGTCGCGAGGAGGCAGGAAATGAACACATCGGGTAAGATTCGCGTCGGTGTCGTCTTCGGCGGCCGTTCGGGCGAGCACGAAGTCTCTCTCGTATCTGCGCAGTCGATCATGAAGGCGCTGGATCCGCAGAAATACGAGGTCATTCCGATCGGTGTCTCGAAACAGGGCACCTGGGTCGTCGGAGCGGATCCCAAGGGATTTCTCCCGGCCCCTGCCGAACAACGTCACCTCGAGGCGGCGCCTGCGGAGACCGCTTCCAGAACCGCTCTGATCGGCGACCCTTCCCATCAGGGCATGATTCTGCTCGATCGTAAGAACGTGCAGCAGCGCGTCAAGCTCGACGTCGTCTTCCCGATCGTCCACGGCACCTACGGCGAGGACGGCACGCTCCAGGGCCTGCTCGAAATGGCCGATCTGCCCTATGTCGGCTGCGGCGTCATGGCTTCGTCGGTCGGCATGGACAAGACCACGGCCAAACGGCTGTTCCGCGATGCCGGCCTGCCCATCGCCCCGTTCACCGAGCACCTCCGGCGCGACTGGCGGGAACGGCCCGACAAGGTCATCGCCGAGATCGAGGCGGCGTTCGGCTATCCCTGCTTCGTCAAGCCCGTGAACTCGGGCTCTTCGGTCGGCGTCTCGAAGGCGCACGATCGCGAGGAGCTTCGGGCGGCCATCGATCTGGCCGCGAAATATGACCGCAAGATCCTCGTCGAGACCTCGATCACCGGCCGGGAGCTCGAGGTTTCGGTTCTCGGGAACGATGCCCCCATCGCCTCGATTCCAGGCGAGATCGTTCCCTGCAACGAGTTTTACGATTACAAGGCGAAATACGTCGACGATCGCTCGGAGCTGCATATTCCGGCCAAGATCACGGCCGAGCAGACCGCTGAGATCCGGGAAATGGCCGTCCGCGCCTATCGCGCTCTCGACTGCGCCGGAATGGCCCGCGTCGACTTTTTCCTCGACCGGGACACCGGGAAGTTCGTCCTGAACGAAGTGAACACGATTCCGGGCTTCACCAGCATCAGCATGTATCCCAAGCTGTGGGAAGCCACCGGGATCACCTACCAGGACCTTGTGACCAAGCTCGTCGAGTTCGCCTTCGAGCGGTACAGCGACCGCCAGGAGTCGCTCAAGGCGATCATGTCCTGAGGGCGTGAATCCACAAAGCCGGCAGGGGCGATGCCCCTGCCGGCTTTGGCGTTTCCGGGGATCAGGCGTTCCGGCTGAGGCGACAGCCCGTCGGCGTTCCGCTCCAGGTGAGGGGGTCCGGGGTGAGGGCTTCGCGCATGCCGCCGCTGCACAGGGCGCAGACACGGTCGGAAGGAATCGGGGGTTCGGCAGTTTTCACGATCGCTTTCTGGGCGCAATCGATCACCTCGAGGGCGGTTCCGTCGGGCGGCACCAGGCACTCGGCCCCGAAGGCCGCCTGGCGACGCGCCACGCACTGGAGGCGGGTGACGAGGGATGCGCCATCGGGCGGGTCATCGTCGAGGGCACAGAGGTGGATGGCCTCGGTTTCGCCCCGGCTCCACTCGAGGGCCAGACGACTTCTCCACAACGACAGGATCAGCTCGGCAGGCGGCGGGCCATGGGGCTCGAAGACGGTGCCGTCTCGGGAACGCAGGGCGCGTCGCCGTTCCGCGAGCGAAGGGTGGATGCCCGAAGCCTCTTCACCCTCGCGAACCCGGACGGGCATGAAGTTGGCGCGGGTGAGCCGGTTGAGGACGGCGATGTAGGCTTCGCGGCCGGTCCGCTCGGCGGCGAAGGCGTCGGCCTCGAACTCGAACCGCCGGCCCATGGCCGCAAACAGGCGATTGGCGAGGATCCAGAGCAGGATCAGGACCACCCCCTGCATGACGGTCGGGCCGAAGATCAGCAGGCGTTCCGCCGTGACCGGGTGCAACGCGGCCCAGCAGCCGACGAGAAGGGCCAGGTTCACCATCGCGAGAAAGTAGAGGAACAGGTGTTCCCGGACCAGGTGCGCTTCTTCATGCGTCGTCACGGCCACGAGATCATCGGCGGGCGACTGGTCGAGCAGATCGCCGGTGAACGCGACGGCATGGGTCGAGCGGAGATACCCGAAGGAAACGGCATTCGCGATGCCGCTTCCAAAGAGATTCCAGCGGTAGAACGTCACGGGCAGGTCGCGGATGCGCCGCGGCAGAGTCTCGGCCTGGATGCGTCGCATGCCCATCAGGGCGGGCAGGGCGAGAGGCATGACGAGGAGGACGGCGGCGGACAGGGCAGCGAAGGCCAGGGCCGGGGCCCAGGGAGCGTGGATGCCCCACCAGGGAAGGGCGATGGCCATGCGGCGAAGGACCAGAACGGCTGCGAGAGGAGCCGCATAGGGAAGGGCCCGGAGGAGATGGAGGCGGAAAATGGCCGAGAGGAAGCCGTCGAGCGGCCAGAGGGCGTTGCGGACTTCGCGATCCAGCTTGTGAACGGGGATCAGGGCAAGGGTGTAGGAGACCAGCCAGTGGACGATCGCGCAGGCCAGGTCGTGGCCGATGCCGAGACGCCGGGGCAGGCCCAGGGTGAGAACCAGCATTCCGCCTGCCGTGGCGAGCAGGACGCTGAGGGGGGAGCGGCGGAGGGCGTTGTAGGGGGCGGCACGGTCCTGGCCGGCCGGGAACCGCGCCAGCCAGAGGCGGCGTTCGCGCTCCATGACGAGGGCCGGTGTGACCAGGAGGGCGAGCCAAAGCACGAGGGCGAGGAGCCAGGTCGAGGTCGAACGCTTCGTGGGAGCGGGCGTGAGGTCTGCCAGGCGTTCCTGAAGCTGCTGGGCGGCGACGGGATCGATGCCGGAGAGGCGGGCGACGGCGGCGGCGGCGGCTGATGCGTTGCCGGCGCGCTGTTCGATGGTGGCCTCGAGCATCGCGAGATCGGCCTGGAGGGCGGTCGAAAGGGGGACCGGGTCACTGGCGAGGCGGCGGACGATCGCGAGGGCGGTGGAGTCATGGCCGTGAACCGCGAGCAGCCAGGCCCGGTAGGTTTCGACGGCTTCCCGGCGGCGCTGGGTGTCGGGCCGCCGTTCGATCTCGTCGAGGGCGTTGAGGAGGGCGCGCAGCGCATCGCCGGACAGCGTGGGGGTGTGGAGGAGGCCGGTCAGCGTGTCGTGGATCTCGGCGGGCCGCTTCTGCTGGAGCAGGGCGTCGAGCTGATCGGCCGTCGGGAAGCCGGCGGGCGGCACGGTGCCGCCCCAGCCTGCGACGACGATGAACAGGGCAAGCACCGGCATCAGGATCAGGAGGGTGTTTCGCATGCGCGCCATTCTATCGCAATCCGCCCCGGATGGGAAGGCGGGCTTGCCAGTTCGTCGGACCCGTGCGAAGCTGAGAGGGGAAAATTCACGGGGGAAACGGGAGGAGCGGATGCGTTTGCGCGGGATGGGCTTTCTCGCGGCCTGGCTGGTCATGGCGGTTGCCGCGTTCGGACTCGACTGTCCGTCGCTGCGCCTGCTTCCGGGGGAACGGTCCGACCGGCTGGTCGCCGAAGGGCTGGTCAGGAAAGGCCGCACGCGGGAGGGAACGGCCCGGCGTGACCGTCTGCGGGGCCTGCTGAGCCGACCTGCCTCGGGCTCGGAGATTCTCGTCACGGTGGGCTCCGAGACGCGGCGCCTGGGCCTCGACGCGCGGGGAGCCTTCCGGGTCGAGTTCGTGCGGCCGCCGGGGACCGAGATGGTGGCGGTGGTCGCCGACACGGCGTCGGGGGGCGCGGAGCTTCGGCGGATCCGCCAGCCGGTGCCGGCAACGGCCACCCTGCTCATCATCAGCGACATCGACGACACCGTCCTGGTCTCCCAGGTGACGAAGCGGCTGAACCTCGTCTGGAACTCTCTTCTGCGGAGCGTCCCCGGCCGCCGGCCGGTGGTCGGCACGCCGGAAATATATCGATATATACAGAAAGCCGTGGGCGAAGCGGGAGCGTTCGTCTATCTCAGCGCCTCGCCGGCCGCCATGGAGCGGTTCATCGCCGCGTTCCTGACACGGCAGGGATTCCCGCCCGGCCTGCTGATCACGGGCGACGGGATCAGCGGCACGGCGGAGCTGACGATCGCCCACAAGACGGCGTGGCTGGAGCGGCTGGCGGCCATCTTCCGGGGCGTGCCGATGCTGTTGCTGGGCGACAGCGGCGAACGGGATCCCGAGATCTACCTGGCCTTCGCCAGCCGGCGCCTGGCCGACGCCAAAGGCATCGTCATCCGGCTCATCGACGGCTGGGAGGCGGCTCGGGAAACGCGCATCCGGAGAGAGGCCGCGGCGAACGGGATTCCGCTGCTCCTGTGGCGGGAGCCGGCGGAGTTGCGTGCCGGCCTCGCTTCGCTGGGGGTCAGAATCCCGTGACGGAGGCGGCGGTATTCTGCTGCATGACCGGCTGAAGCCGGTCGCGGTACCGGCGAAGCAGCTCGATTCCGGCTGCATCGATGAGATCCGTGTCCGTGGCGGTCCGGGCGGGCTCGTCACCGGCGCGGAGCCGTTCGAGCGCCAGTTCGAGCTCGGCCCGCTGGTCGCTCCGGAGGCTGGCTTCCTCGAGCGTCGATTCGAGCGTCTCGATGGCCTCCTGTTTTTTCGCTTCGGCGGACTCTGCCATCTCCTGGGCGGTCATCTGGAGCCAGGCCGTGCCGATGACGACATCCGCCGCCGAAAACTCGCTCTGGCTGGTGAATCCCGCCTCCCGCACCGCGCGATCCGCCAGCTCCGCTTCGGGCGTGCCGGCCGCGGGGACATCGTTTCGGAACAACCGGGCGGCCGTTTCCGGGCTGGTGGCCACGAGGGCGTCATAGACCGCCAGATACCGCGTGAGCATCTCCTCGGTGAGAGCGAGCTCGCCGGCCGCTTGCGCGGGGAGGGTGAATGATAAAGCAAGCGATATGATACCAATAACGATAAAAAATGCGTGTGGCTTCATTCCCTACCTCCGGAAGATCATGGGCGGTTCGTGGCGAGAGGGCCGTCGATGCGGCGGCCGTCGCTCCAGACGCCCATGAACCGCACGGCTTCGCCGTCCCCGAGGATGAGATGCCGGTCGCGGCCGGTCCAGGCCGCATGGCACAGGGCATCGAGAAGACGGAAGTTGCCGAGCCAGTCCATCGCGTCGTTGCCCATGCATCGGATGAAGCGCGCGAGCCGGGTCTGGCGGTTCAGCCGGATGAACTCCCACCGGCGCTGCTCGATGAGCCGCTCATAGCGGGGTTCCCGGGGGGTGTAGACCGAGGCGCTGTCGGCCACGAGGGCCGGCGTGCCGCGGATGTCGGAACGGTAGGTGAGGAAGTTCTTGTCCGTCGAGGGAATCGCGTCGGCGGCATAGAACAACTCGCGGGCCGTCTCCTGGACCGATGCCCCGACCTCGTCGCCGACGGCGATGAGCAGCAGGGTTCCGGGCTTGATGCCCGAGAGGTCATAGAGATCGAGGTTGAGATTGGCTCCCATGCCGCCCTGTCGGGAGGGATGGAGCACCAGGACGGCGCCGGGCCGGGGAAGCTTGAAATACTTCGCCGCCGCGGCGATGTTCATCGCGATGACCCCGCCGCACTCGTGGCCGACGATCGCGACCCGGTCGCGGTCGGGCTCGACGTGGCCCCCCCCGTAGAGCACCGTGATCGCTTCCTTGACGCTGCGGACGGCATTGGCGGTGTATTCCGAGGCATGAGCGCCGCTTCCCTGATAGAACGGGAAGACGACGGTGTTGCCGCGCCGGCAGAGGTGCTCGATCCACCCGATATAGTAGCCCGGATCCGAGGCGAGCCAGCCGTGCAGGAACACGATCAGCGGCGCGCTTGCGGGGGCGGGATCGGCAGGTTCGTAGATCACGAACCGTTCTTCCGAGACCCCGAGCTGAGTGATGCGGAACCCGGCGTGAGGATACGCCTTGCCGCCCGGGCCCGTGGCGGGCTGTTCCGGACCTGTGGGGAGAGTCACAGCCGCCCCGAGCGGGGCGAGCGTGAGCAGCAGATACAGCAGCACCGACCAGCCTCGGATATCCGGGAGAATGAGGGCGACGCGGTGCCGTTCGGCCGAGCCGGTCATGATTCCCGGGGAAGATCGCGTTCCATGCTCGACTTGAGGGCATCCATCCCGACGCGCTCGATGAACAGCAGGGCGAGGGTGGCGAACAGCCCGGCGAGCGTGCCGGCCTTGATTTCGGCGCGCTTCACGACGGCGAGATCCTTCGTTTCGGCCACCTGGAGATTCTGGGCGCAGACGGCGAAGCCGGCCAGGGCCGCCAGGGCCGCGAAGAGGCGTTCGAAGTTCCAGAGCGCGTTCCACCAGAAGGAGCCGCGCCGCGTTTCCCCGGCCAGGAGGGGGCGGGCGGCGAGGTAGAACGGGATCAGCAGCGGCCCGAGGATGAAGACCACGGCCGTCCAGAAGATGCCGGGCCCCTTGCGGGCATGGCTGTCCCAGGCGACCCAGATCGTAACCAACCCTCTCAACCATTTCGGCCACATATGTTTTGTCGTTGCCTCCGTTCCTTGTGCTTCCAGGGGATTCGCCAAAGGATACCACACCCTGTTTCGACCGCCAAACCCCCAGATGCCTTTCTTCCGCGAAGCGCAGATTGGAACAAGGTATGGCGCCGGGGTCGGAGAAAAATGAAAACTTTTCCCCCCGGTCACCCGTAAATATGGGTATAATCGGTACACAATGTAATCCGAGAAGAGCGAGGTAATGCACGTATGAAACGAATCTCCCCTCTCGTCGTGATGGTTTTCTGTGGCCTTCTGTGCGGCCAGGTCTGGTCTGCCGAGGTGGTGAACCCTGTCACCGGCGGAACCGTCTCGGTCCAGGACGACACCGGATCGGATAACGGCAAGGTGTCGGCCGATACCGACGCGATCGTCACGCCGGCGGCTGCTCAGGCAGCCCAGGCGCCGGCTGCCGCGAAGGCCGAAGAGCCCAAAAAAGATGAACCCAAAAAGGAAGAAGAGGCCAAGAAGCAGGTGGTCAAGGTGACCGTCGCTCCGGGCGATACTCTGTGGGCCTATGCCGAGAAGTATCTCGGTGATGGAAACCGCTATCCCGAGATCGTTGCTGCCAATAAGGCGAAATACCCGTCGCTGGCGAAGAATCCCGATCTGATCATCGACGGCTGGGAGCTCACCATCGAGATCCCGCAGAAGGCCACCAAGCCTGATTCGAAGCCGGAGACCACGCCCGGCCAGTCCGCCAAGGAAACCGAGAAGGGCAAGGAATCCGATGCCCCGAAGGCCGACAAGGAAAAAGAAAAAGAACCCGCCAAGCCGGCGGTGAATGTTCCCGAGTGGACAACCGAGCAGAAAATCGCCCGGCTCCAGAAGGCGATCGACGGCCTGAACCGCATTCTCGCCTCAAAGGGCAAGATGGTGACGGCGCTCACGGCTGAATCCGTCCGCATGATGATCGACAATAAGCTGCTCACCGATGCCGAGTGGATGGGGCTCAATCCCCCCGAGGGCTACGTGTGGGCGATCGAGAAGGGCAAGGTGAAGCTCGTCAAGCGCGGCGGAACGACCGAGCCCAAGGCCGATGCCGACAAGAAGACGGATGAAAAGGCCGCGGCCGAGAAGAAGGCCGCCGAGGAAAAGGCTGCTGCCGAGAAGAAGGCGGCCGAAGAGAAAAAAGCCGCCGAGAAGAAGGCTGCCGAAGAGAAGGCCCAGAAAGAAGCCGAAGCCAGTGCCAAGTCCCAGTTCGAAAAGGAGCTGAGCGCTCTCGGCATGCAGGATCTCACGGGCAAGAGCAGCGAGTATCACAGCGCGCTACGCTCCGGCATGAAGGTTCTGCCCCCGACCTTCTTCAAGGACTCCCCCTTCTTCAAGTTCACGGGGCTCAAGAACCTCGTCGATCTGCAGCGGGAGCTCAAGGCCGCCCAGACCGCCTACGAGAAGAACGTGAAGGCCGGCGACGTGACCAACCGTGGCTGGAACCCCTTCGACGACGACATCAAGTCCTCGGCCGAAAAGGTGCAGCAGGCCCGCAAGCGCCTTGCCGACGCCTACGGTGAGTTCAAGGGGGTCTACGGCGATGCCAAGGCCAAGGCCGATGCCGCCGCTGCCGCGATCAAGACGGACGGCCCGCGGCTCAAGGAAGCGCAGGACAAGCTGAACAAGCTGGACAAGAACAACTCCGACAATGCGTCCCAGGTTCAGGACCTGATCAAGACCATCAAGGATATCGAGGAGCGGAACAAGGACAACCAGAAGCTCGTCGACCAGTTCGAGCCTCTCCGGACGCTGTTCAAAATCTGAGAAGCCAATTGGCTTCGGTGGGAAATTCGTATATACTCTCGGGCGGGGGCAACCCCGCCTGATTTTTTTCCCGACCAACACAGGAGGAATTCCATGAAGAGGCTTTTCGTGAGTGCCGCCGTTCTTCTGACGGCCGTCATCGTTCTCGCCGTGCCGCAGTTGTTTGCCGCCGCCGCCCAGCCCCTCGAGGGCCGGATCCTGTATGTCGACACTTCCGAGACCGGCAAGACGTATCTCGCCTTCATCAATCCAGACGGCACCCGCAAAGAGCGAATCACCCCGGCTTACTCGAACATCGTGTTTCCGAAGCTCAGCGAGGCCGGCGATTGCATCGGCTTCACCAACAAACTGCCGGACATGAGCTCCGAGATCTACCTGCTCAGCCGCGACGGAAGCAAGATCCGCAAGATTCTCGACGGAAGCGCCCTCGAAAGCTTCTCGCCCGACGGCAAGTATCTGCTGTACTCCACCTGTGATCAGGCGGCCGGGCTGTATTCCTATGACATCGAGAAGAAGACCTCGATCAAGATCTCCCAGAATCTGCGCGTCACCGCCGCCGACTGGTCGCCGAAGGGGGACTGGATCGCCGCCTCGGTGCTGACGAATGACGGAACGAACGATCTGTACATGATCTCGACCCTCGCCCAGGGCATCATCCGGGTCACCGAAACCAAGGACGTGAACGAGTCGTTCCCGTGCTTCTCGAAGGATGCAAAGCAGCTCGTGTTCATCTCCGACCGGCACGGTGCCAGCGAGCTCGAATACATCGACCTGAACTCGCGCCAGCTCACCCGGCCGATCGTCACCGGCCTGTATCCCAGCCTTTCCCCGGAAAACACGGGCCTTGCCTACGAGCATGCGGATCATCTGCACGTCTGCCGGTCGAACGGCCTCGACGTGAAGATCCTGGCTCCCGGCCGCACCCCCTGCTGGGTGAAGTGAGGACGTCGTGATCCAGCTCAAGCGTATTCTCGTTCCGGTCGACTTTTCTGACGGCGCCGAGCTGGCGCTCCGGTATGCCGCCTCGTTTGCCCGGCAACATACCGCCGAAGTGCATCTGCTCCACGTCTTCGAAGAGGAGTTCATGCCGCCCGTGCCGATGGAGATTCCCATCGCCCTGCCGACCGGCGCCGGCGTCCAGAAACAGCAGGATATCCACCAGCAGCTCCGTTCGTTCGTGGGCGATGGTCACAAGGATATTCCGATCGTCACGACGGTGCGCGGCGGAAATGTCGCAACTGCTATTATAGAATATGCTACAGAACAAAAGATCGACATGATCATCATGGGCGCGCACGGCCGGTCGGGCCTGCTTCAGTCGCTGCTGGGCGATACGTCGTATGCGGTGTCGCGGCAGGCCGACTGCCCGGTGCTGACGGTCCGGCCGACGCAGCGCACCTTCATCGAGTCACCGGCCGCCGTCTGAGCGCGGGCAGATCCACGAATCACCCGAAACGGGGGGAGGCGACGCCTCTCCCGTTTTGTTCATGAGGAGCGGTTCCGGCTGCGTCCCGCGGCGATCAACTGTTCGATCTGGCCGAGCACCCGGAACGGACTTTCGTGCGGGGCCACGGCCACGTCGATCTGGAGAGGCAGGTTGCGCGGAGCTGCCAGCGCGGCAAGGGGGGAGACCAGAAACAGTCCCGTGGTTCCGGGGGCCAGTTCCATCAGGAAAAACCTGTCGCGGTGCGGATTCGTGATGATCCGGTTCCGCTCGGCGAGGACCGGGAAACGGCTGAGCGAGACGAGCGGATTGTGCGCGAGGCTCCAGAAGACGTCGGAATCCGTCGGTGGCTGTTGGGCAGGCCATTCGCGGGTTGCCGTCGGGACGAGGCCCTGTTGTCGGACAATCTGGCAGCCGCTCGTGTTGGCGAGATTGAAACACCAGTCGAGCCGGAAGGTGTGGCGCGGCAGGCGGCGGGTGAGCTCGAAGGCTTCCCAGCCCATGCACAGGAACTCCTGGTCGGGCAGTTCGTCCAGGGCGCGCGCCAGCTCGCCAAGGCGGCGCCAGGAGGTGACGGGGGGCAGCCAGAAGCCGACGCGGGCCGGGTCGACCGTGTCCGGAAGCGCGGCGCGATCCTCGAAGGGCAGGAGCCAACGGTCGGGGCCGATGTCGCGATGGATGGGGAATGCCCGGTTGAACAGCCGCAGCGTGATGCCCGGTTTCGGTGCCGGGGCGGGGCGGGAGGAATCGGCCGGCGCGGTGACGGCGACGGCGGGTGCGGCAGGAGTCGGCTGCGACGGCGGTGGGAGCGTCGCGAGCCGGATGAGGGTGTCGACCAGATTGCGCTTGAGGCGCTTCAGATCGCCGGGGGGGATGAACATGCCCTCTTCGAGCGCCCGGGTGACGTGGCGGCGCGCTGCGAATGACTCGCCCAGAAGATGGAACTTCTGGGGCAGCGGCCCCATCTCGAGGCCCCTGCCGCCCAGGGCATGGGCGAGGAGTGCGTCGCTCTGGAGGCGGACGGGGCGGCCGTTGACGATCGTCTCGACGGCGAGAGGCTGACCCTCGCGGCCCGACCAGAACAGGTCGACGGGATACCGTTCCCAGTCGCGATTCCAGTGTTTCAGCCAGGGCATTTCGGCCGAGACATCGGTGCGGCGGAGCACGGTGCCGGCCGGCAGCGAGGCGGGAAGGCCGCGGATCAGCCAGCGACCGGTGCGGCCGGCCGGCTCCATCCAGGTGATCCGGGCTCCGTTGCGACCGCCGTCCGGGGTGTCCCAGGCCAGGCCGTCTCCCGGCTTCACCTGGACGGAAACGTCGATCTCGAGCAACCCGCCCCGGCCCGGTCCCGCGACCCGGCCGACCGTCTGAGCTTCGCGGCCGGGCTGTTCCGGGGTGTTCCAGTCGCGGGGCGGCGTGCCGTGAAGGAAGCCGGTGTGGAACGGGCGGGAAAACACCGCGGAAAGCTCCTCGTCCTGGGCCGTGCCCGGCCGCTCGCCATCGATTGCCCGCCGGTATGCCGACACGACGGCGTGGACGTATTCCGGCCCCTTCATGCGCCCTTCGATCTTGAGCGAGGAGATGCCGGCCCCGACCAGCTCGGGAACGGCCCCGATCAGCCGCAGGTCGCGCGGGCTGAACAGCCAGTCGCCGGGCTTTCCGTCACCCGCCGAGTAGGCTTTCCTGCAGGGCTGGGCGCAGGTGCCGCGGTTCCCCGACCGGGTGCCCAGCGCCGCGCTCCAGAAGCAGCGGCCCGAAATGCTGTAGCACATGGCGCCATGGACGAACGTCTCGACCTCGAACGGAACGCGGGCGGCCGCTTCCCGGATCTCGTCGAGCGACATCTCGCGGGGCAGGATCACCCGGGTGATGCCGAGCTTCTGCAGCACCTCGACGCCGCCCGTGGCATACCAGGCCGCCTGGGTGCTGAGATGACGGGGAATGGTGCTGCCGCGGGCCGCGAGAAGGGCGGCGACGCCGAGATCCTGGATGATCAGGGCATCCGGCTGGAGAACCTCGTAGAAATCGAGCGCCTGCTCCAGCAGATGCATCTCGTGGTCGAACACAATGGTATTCAGGGTAATATATAATTTGCGATTCAGCGAGGCGGTCACGTTGCGCGCCCAGCGCAGTCCCGCATCGTCGAAGTTGGGGGCGAACGCCCGCGCCCCGAACCGTTTTCCGGCGAGGTAGACCGCATCGGCGCCGGCCAGCAGGGCCGCCTTGAGGCAGCTCTGGTCGCCGGCGGGGGCGAGCAGTTCGACGCGTCGGGCGTTCGTCATGGGCGTGCTCAGGCAGGGGTGCGCTTCGAGCGAGCCGCGAGATGTCGGAGGGCCAGCAGATACCCGTCGAAGCCAAGGCCGCAGATCGAGCCGAGGCAGACCGGAGCGATCAGGGAGTTCGCGCGGAATGCTTCCCGGGCGAAGATGTTCGTCAGATGCACCTCGATGACGGGCACGGGAAGAGCGGCAACGCAGTCCCGAAGGGAAACGCTCGAGGTGGTGAGGCCTGCCGCGTTCAGGATGACGCCGGCATACGCCCCGGGGTTCATCGCGGTCTGGAGCTTGTCGAGCAGCGCCCCTTCGGCATTCGACTGGAAGGTTTCGATCGTGCAGCCGAGCCCGGCCGCTTCGGTCTCCAGCAGGGCCGTGAGGTCGGCAAGGGTTCCGGTGCCGTAGAGAGCCGGCTCGCGTCTGCCCAGCAGGTTCATGTTCGGGCCATTCACGACGAGAATTTTCTGCATGCTCATCTCCTTGATCAGCGGGTCAGCGCCGCATCGAGAATACCGTACATTCCACGCAGCCACCGGACGAGATCGTGAGCGCTGCGCAGCCGCCAGAGGCTTTTCCACAGTCGGCCGCGTCGCCAGTAGAACTCGACGAGGTGGTGCCGGAGCAGGCCCGGCTGCCAGGCGGCGGGGTGGTCGATCGAGATCTCGTCCGCCTCGATCAGCAACGGGAGCGCGGCATCCGGAAGAAGATCGACCGGGAGACGGATGCCGATGGAAATGCCGTTGGAGCGCAGTTGGGCGGCAGGTGGAACGAATGCGTCCGGGCCGTCCGGACCGTCGAGGGTGGGGTTGAGCCAGACGCGCTGGAGAGGGGGTGAATGGGTGAGTCGCGCCGCTGTTGCATCGGTGGCACGGTCGAACCGGAGCGAAATAGTCATGCCCTGCTCGCCCGCGATCTCGACGAGCTGCTGAGCCCGTTGTGCGGATAAGCGGGGTGTTTCGAACGCGATACCGCCGAATCCTGACCGGCGGAGCCAGATGACCAGATCCGTCAAATCGCCGCGTGAGGGGGTGCCGGCTGGCTCGGCGAGGCGATCGAGCAGCCCGAGCCAGGGTTGGTGAACCGAGATCGTCGGCTGGGAACCGGATTTTTCGGCGGAGGCTGCATACCCCGCCTGCTCGGCAAGGGGAGCCCCGGGGACCCCGAGGGGGCTTCTCAGATCCGCCTCGAGCGTGTCGACGGTGCCGTCGATGCCCTTCGGATCCTTGAGAAGCCACTCGCAGGCGACCCGGCCCGTGCCGTGGAGCGTCGCATCCCAGTCGGAGCCGATCTGGGCGGCACGGGGCCCGCCCAGGATCAATCGGGATTCGGGAAGGAGCTGTGCGAGCCGGGTGCGCATCATCGCCGCATCCACCGGCTGCCAGCCGGCTGCCGCCGCGACGATCACGGCCGCGAACGGGATCGCGCCCGATGAAGGGATATCTCCTTTCTCGGGGAGCCGGTCCTGGAGGTCGAGAAGAAGACACCGGCCGGGAAAGGCGGCTGCCAGGCACGAAAGGCCGAGGGGAGCCGGATGGCCGGCTCCGCGGGCAAGCACGCCGCATCGAAGCGATGCCCGGGATGTCGTGTGAATCAACAGTATCGAGGAGTCTGACATGATGCGGTGCCGTCGGCCAGAAGCCGGAGCCGCTTTCATTGAGAGTATTCCCGCCGGCGCGGCACCGATGGGAGCCGTCACCGGGCCCAGTGTACCACAACCCGTTTCCTCCGGCATCCTCGATGCGCGGCAAGCCATCACGACCGAGAAAGAAAAGCACAAGAACCGATCCGCAGATGAGACAGATGGCGCAGATGAAATCCTGAGCCACTCCAACCGGGAGTTTTCGGCATATGCAGGAAATTTGGCGGTCCCAGGCGTTCGTTCCGCTCTGTTTTTTCACTTGCGGTCATCTGCCCTCCATCTGCGGATGAGCCGGTGGTTCGTCGACGATGCAATCTGGTCAAATGGAAAGGCGGCTGGTAGAATGCCCCCGTATGCCGATCCTGAACCTGATCAAATGCATGCGGCCCCGGCAATGGACGAAGAATCTCATCCTCTTCGCCGGGCTGCTGTTTTCCGAAAAAGGGCTTCTCTTCCAGCCGGCGGCCTGGCTCTGGGCCACGGTGGGCTTCTTCCTCTTCTGCCTGCTTTCGGGGGCGGTGTATCTGATCAACGATCTGGTCGACGTCGAGCGTGACCGGCGGCACCCGGAAAAGCGTCTGAGACCGATTCCGGCAGGCCTGGTCACGGTGGGACAGGCGCGCCTGGCGATTTTCCTGCTGCTGGTGACGACGATCGGCTGTGCTGCGGCGATTTCGAACCTGTTCGCCGTGTCGGCGGTCGCCTATTTCCTGCTGAATCTCGCCTACAGCCTCAAGCTCAAACAACTCGTCCTGCTCGACGTCCTGTGCATCGCGATTGGCTTCGTGCTGCGGGCCCAGGCCGGCGTCGGCGTGCTGCGGCCGATCGAGCCGGGGATTTACATGTCGCACTGGCTGCTGCTCTGCACCCTGATGCTGGCGCTGTTTCTGGCGCTGGCCAAACGACGCCAGGAGATTATGCTGCTGAGCGAGGGGGCAGATCTGCACCGCGTTTCGCTTGCAGACTACACGCCCGGGTTTATCGACCAGATGATCGCGATCGTCTCGGCGACGACCGTCGTCAGCTACGCCCTCTACACCGTGAGCACCGAAACCGTCGCCAAATTCGGCACCGACGGCCTCGTTCTCACCGTGCCCGTCGTCGTCTACGGCATTTTCCGCTATCTGTATCTGATTCATCTGCGCAAACTCGGCGACAACCCCTCCGAGCTCCTCCTCGCGGATCATCCCCTCCAGATCACGATCCTGATCTGGGCGGCGGCGGTAGCTCTCATCATCCATTCCAAAGGCCTGATCAGCCTTTCCGGCCACTGATGAACGAACGGGAACGCATGCCCGACGAACGCTCCGTGCCGGCGCAATGGGCTGCCGCCTGTGCCCGTCACCCGCTCTGGGTGATCTTCTGCATCGTTTGCGCTCTGAGCCTCGAATGGTGGTTCTGGCGTTTTCCCCCGCGTGGCTACGAGGCCACCGACGTGATCACGCTCGGCGAGGCTGCCGGCGAGCCGCTCGTCGGTTTCCCGAAGCTGTGGGACCGCCTGGTGAACGACGACGCGCTCATGATCGAGGTGATGACCCAGGGCGGCTGGCAGACGAGCGAACCCCGCCAGGAGGTGCTCCGCCTTCTCGAAACAACGATCAGGCCGGGGTTGTCGTATCGGATGACGAACGCCGGCATGGCCGAGATCCGGTTCCATCTCGGCACCCCGGAGCGGATCCGGCCGTTTCTGCAAGCCTTCACCGCCCGCATCCTCGCGCATCTGCGCCTGCTTTCCGCCCGGGAATACGAGAAACGCCTCTTTTTCACCGCCTCGGGCCTCGAGATTCTGACCCGCCGCCGCCAGGCCCTCCAGAACCTCTTCGGAACGGCCGATCTCCCGCGCCTGCTCGTGCCGGCATCCCAGGCTGCCGCAGCATCGCCTTCCCCTGAGGCTGATGCGTTCTCCGGACTGGCTTCCGCCTCCGTCTTCGGCCTGATCGGCAGGCTCACGGTCGATTCGGTGCTGCTTCAGGAGACGATGGCCCTCCGCGCCTGGAAAGAGCTCACGGCGAGCGAAGTCGGGAGCCTTGATCCGACACCCCGCGAACCCCTCCTGCTCACCGATCCGGCCTCTCCGCCCCGGCTTATCCAGCCCGGCGGCGGTGTGATCGCCCTGCTTCTGCCGATCGGCTGGCTGTTCCTTTGCCTGGCCGGTGTGATGCTGCTCGAAGCCGAAGCCGCCCGGCCCCGGCCGCAAGATGCCGGCAGCGTTTGAACGGCCGGCCCGGGAAACGCTCTCCGATGGGGTGAGTCGTCCGGAAACAGGCCTCCCCGGCTGGCTTGGGGGGTATCTGCTCCTGCTGCCACTCGGAATCCCGCTCTTCACGTATCTCGTTCCCTCGGATCTCTGCCTGGCCTTTGGCCTTGCTGCGGGAATTGCCGCTCATATACAACGGCCCTCCCACCGGCTCCCGGAACCGCGCGATACGGGCTCGTTCCCGGCCGCCGCCCTGGCGTTTGGCGGCTTCTGTCTGCTCGGCTCGCTTGTGACCGGTCAGCCCGGCGCCGTCGCGTTCGAGCTCGTCTCGATCGCCTGGCTGGCCCTCGGAGCCTGGATGATCTCTCGCGTCATTCCCTCGCCTGATGCCTGGAACGCGGCGGTGCACCGGTTCAACCTCCTCTTCCTGCCCGTGCTGCTGTTCTGCGTCGCCGGACTGGCCTCCCATTGGGTCGGCTGGGACGCGTGGACGGGCGGGGTGTTCTCGTTTCGCCTCTATCTCCCGTTCCGCTTCCCGATCCTGCTCGGCGCCTATCTGATCGCCGCCCACCCGTTTGCCGTCATCTGGCCCGGGATGGGATCTGCAAAGCGAATGATGTATAATATATTATTTATCATAGCTGTTTCGGGCGTCGGGGCCCGGAGCTGCATGCTCGTCGCCATCGGCCAGGTTGTCTGGAGCGAACTGCGGTCCGATGCCGAGATGAAACCCGTCCTGCCGGGATGGCTCAGACTGGCTCTGGCCCTGACGGCCTTCGGCGCGATCGGCCTGCTGCTTGCCGACGAACTCTCCTTCCAGCGATCGTTCGGCTTGTCCGGCGTTCCCGCCCTTGCGCAGGATCTGCCCCGGGAACGCCAACTCGATCGCGCGCTCACGCATCTTGACGATCTGCTCATCGGCATCGGCCCGGGCTGCTTCCGAGCCATCCACGGGGAGGAGCTGCACAACACCCCGCTGAACCTGCTCGTGGAAACGGGGATCGGCGGCTTCCTGACGGCCCATGCCGTCCTTCTGGCGGCGCTCCTCCCGGTCATCCGTGGCCTTCGGGCCCGGGGGGCCGATGAACGGCGCCGCGCCGCCGCCCTGCTCGGGGCCGTGGCCGGGCTGTATCTGCTCGGCCTGTTCCACAACCTTCTCCGGAACCGCTTCGTCTGGCTCGTCCTGGCTCTTGCCCTCGCCTGGCCGAAAACACCGGCCGGCGATGCGGAGGAGCGGCCATGGATCTGATCATCACGACCCAGAACCGGTATGACCGGGCCCCGGATGGTCGCTGCTGGACCACGACGGGGATGGCATACGGCTACTGGACCCGGTATCTCGACGTGTTCGACCGGGTGCTCGTCGCTGCCCGGCTTCGGGACGTCGCCAAACCCCCGCACGGCGCGGCGCGCGCCGACGGCGAAGGGGTCGAAATCCGCGGGCTGCCGTATTTCGTCGGCCCCTGGGAAATGCTCGCCCGAAGCGAGGAGCTGCGCCGCGTCCATGCCCGGCTGGTTCCCCGGAAAACCCCCGTCATCCTGCGGGTGCCGGCCCAGCCCGCGAGCTGCTTGCGACGTCACCTGGCCGGACGGGGCATCCCCTGGGCCGTCGAGGTCATCGCCGACCCGTGGGAGCAGTTCGGCCCCGGGGTGCACGCGACCCCCGTCATGCCCCTGCTGAGGCTGATCGCCCGGATCGAAACCCGCCTCGACTGCTGCGGGGCCGCCGCCGCCGCCTATGTCACGGAAGGGGCGCTCCAGCGGAGGTACCCGTGCCCGAACGGCATGTTCGGCGTCTCGGATGTCGATCTCGACGACGAGGCCTTTGCCGGCGCACCCCGCCGGTTTCCGCCCGGCTCGGTCGCCCGCTCCTGGATCCTTGCCGGCTCCCTCCATCATGGTCAGAAGGGCGTCGATATAATACTGAAAAGTATATCAATTCTCGCAAAGCACGGCCTGTGCCCTGACGCCCGGCTCACCGTGATCGGTGACGGCTTTGAACGGCCGGGGCTGATGCGGCTGGCCGAACGTCTGGGAGTCGCCGGCCGGATCGAGTTCGCCGGTGCGCTTCCGACTCCCCGCGAGGTTCGCGCCCGCTTCGATGAGGCGGACCTCTTCGTCCTGCCGTCCCGGTCCGAGGGATTGCCGCGCGCGATGCTCGAGGCGATGGCCCGCGGGCTGCCCTGCATCGGAACCCGCGTCGGCGGCGTTCCGGAAATTCTGCCCGACGCGGCGATCGTTCCCCCGGGGGATCCGGCCGCTCTCGCGCGGCTGCTTCACGATCTCTCGACGGACCCGGCGCGGCTCGGACGGCTCGCGGCCGACCTGTTCACGACGGCCGGCCGGTTCCGGAAAACGCTGTTGCGCCCGAAGCTGCGGGGGTTTCTCGAACGGGTGCGCTCGGCCTGCGGGTGAGCGGGGGGATCAGAAGAGGCCCATCTCGGCGCGCACGTCGATCGGCTTTTTGAGCTTGTCCACCTCGGGCAGCATGCCGAACGCCCGATCCGAGCGGAACTTCCGCATCGAGGTGCCGGCCGGGATCGAGACGGTCCACTCGTGATTCGCCAGATGGGGGCTGCCCGACTGGACCCAAGCCTGGATCCGGTAGGTTTTCCCGGCGGGAACCGGCTTGTTCAGACCGAACCGGAGGATGCTCTCCGTCGAGGCCTTGAGGCCGCGCGCCTGACTCAGCATGCCGGTCGAGACCAGCTTCTTGCCGTCGAACACCTTGACCGTCACGGAAAACTTCGCCCAGTCGGACGATCCTTCATTCTTCAGGCTCACCTTCACCTCGCGGCCCGAAAGCTGCATCTCGCCCCAGGCCACCGTCGGCCGGTTGGCGAACGCGATGTTGAGGCACAGCGAAAGGCAACTGAGGACCACGGCCGTCCACACGATCATGCGGTTCATTTCATGCCTCCTTCGCGAAAAAACTCTTCCCTGATCGAGATATCGACACTTCTTCGACAAAACCGAAGAGGGAAAAAGTTGCACCGACCCGTTCGCCCCTCGAGAAAAATCGCAGAGACACTCCGGTGAACGATCCCTCGGATTCGAGGACGCATCCGCAGATGGAGGGCAGATGAACGCAGATAGGAAAGAACACCGGGAAAAACCCGATTTCTCTTGTGCCCTGGTTCCTCCATTGATCAAAAGAATCTGCTTTTCATCTGTGCAATCTGCGAAATCTGCGGATCGGTTCTCATGACGAAAACCCACATAACAGGCGCTGATCGGCAGCCCGGGCCGGCCCGGCTCAGAGAGCGGCCGAGGATTTCTTTCCGGAAACAAGCCCCGAGATGAATCCGTTGAAGAGGCGCCGCGACACCTCATCCCCCGACAGGGTCTCTTCGGGGTGCCACTGGACGCCGATGCCCAGCCATCCGGGATCGGCGCTTTCGACGACCTCGATCAGGCCGTCGGCGGTGTGTCCGGTCGCTTTCAGATACTCGGGAAGCCGGTTCGCGACCTGGTGATGGAACGAGTTCGTGAAGATTTCGTCGCTCCCGGCCCAGCCCCGGATGAGCGAGTTGGGGTCCAGGATGACGCGGTGGCTCGTGGCCCAGCGCGGAGCCTGCTGGCTGTGCTGCTGCGTGGTGAGGCCGGCGATATCCTGGTGGAGCGAGCCGCCGAGGGCGACGACCAGCACCTGGAGGCCGCGGCAGATGCCCAGCACCGGAATCCGGCGGTCCCGGCTGCGGCGGGTCAGCTCCAGCTCGAACGCGTCGCGCAGCGGGTTCACCCCGCCCAGCCGCGCGCTCGGCTCTTCGCCCATCCAGCGCGGGTCGATATCCTCGCCGCCGGGCAGCAGGATCCCGTCGACCAGGTCGAGATACCGGTCGAACACGGCGGCATCTTCCGTCGGCGGCAGCAGGATCACGTCGGCGGCGCACTTCTGGAGGGCGCAGAAATACTTGCGGGTGCAGTAGGTGCGCATGCGCATCTCGTTGTCGCGCACGGCGGTGTCGCAGTAGGCCATTCCCACCAGGGGCCGTTTCCCGTTCATGCCCAGTTCCCTTTCCGGCCGGGGTCGAGCACGTCGCGCAACTCGTCGCCGAGCACGTTGAAGACGATGACCACCAGCGCGATGCAAAGCCCGGGCCAGAGCGAGAGACCCGGCTGGATACGCAGATAATCCTTGCCCATCGAGACCATGCCGCCCCACGTGGGCAGCGACGGGTCGGCTCCGAGGCCCAAAAAGCTCAGGCTGGCTTCCGAAAGGATCGCGGTCGCCATTCCCATCGCGAAGATCACTGTGACGAGCGGCAGGCAGTTGGGAAGAATATGCGTCAGAATGATACGGACGTTCCCGGCGCCCATTGCCCGCGCAGCCAGAACGAACTCGGCGCTGCGCAGCTCCAGGGTGGCCCCGCGGATGATCCGGGCCGTCTCGGCCCAGCCCACGACGGCGATGGCGAGAATGACGGTCGCCAGCCCGTGGCCGAGGGCCATCGAGATCGCGATGGCCAGCAGCAAGCTCGGAAACGCCAGGAAGATGTCGACGGCCCGCATCAGCAGCCAGTCGAGCCAACCCCCGTAGTAGCCGGCGGCCAGGCCGACGCACAGGCCGATCAGCAGGGCGGCAAGCCGGGCGGCGAAGCCGATCATCAGCGTCAGCCGCGTGCCGTGGACCAGGCGGGAGAAAACGCACTGGCCGAGCTGGTCGCAGCCGAGCGGATACCCTTCGGCGCTCTGCAGGCGGCGCAGCGGGTCGGTTTCCATCGGGTCGTGGGGAGCGATCGCCGGGGCGAAGAGGGCGATGACGCCCAGCACCGCGATCACGGCCAGACAGAGCCAGCCCGCCGGGGTCAGATGGCGCAGCGCCTGGTTCATGCCGCGCCTCCCATCATCTCTTCACGGATCTTCGGGTTGATCCAGGCGTAGAGCAGATCGATCACCAGGTTCACGAAGACGAAGATCAGCGCGGCGAACAGCACGATGCCCTGGATGACCGGGTAGTCCCGCTTGAGAATCGCATCCATCGCGAACCGGCCGAGCCCAGGCACCTCGAAGATCGTCTCGACGATGACCGACCCGTTCAGAAAGCTCGAGAAATCCAGCGCAACGACCGTGATGATCGGAATCAGCGCATTCGTCAGCGCGTGCCGGAGCAGGATGCGGCTCGGGGAAAGCCCTTTCGCCCGCGCCGTCCGGATGTAATCCTGGTTCAGCACCTCGACCAGGCTGCTGCGCACGATGCGGGCCAGAAACGCCCCCGACCGGATGCCGAGGGTGAAGGCCGGCAGCACCAGCGGCCAGAGCGACTGTTCGGCCCCGAACGCCGAGGTGGGGAACCAGCGCAGTTTGCCGGCCAGCACATACAGCAGGATCAGGCCTGACAGGAACACCGGCACGCTGATGCCGGTCACGGCGCACAGCGTGGTGGCTCGGTCGATGAGACTGCCGCGGTGGATGGCGCTGAAGATGCCGGCCGCGAGGCCGATCAGCACCGAGAAGACCATCGCGATGACGGCCAGTTTCAGCGTGTAGGGGAACTTTTCGAGGATCGAGGTGAGCACGGGCCGTTCGGTGACGACCGAGGTGCCCAGATCGCCGCGCACCATGCGGCCCAGGTAGGTGACGAACCGCTCCGAGAGCGGCCGGTCCAGCCCCATTTCGCGGGCGATGCGCGCGATGTCCTCGGGAGAGGCGCGCGGGCCGGCGAGCGTGGCGGCCGGGTCGCCCGGCACCAGATACAACACGACGAACGCGATCAGCAGAATCCCGAGAATGACCGGGATCGTGCCGACCAGCCGTCGCAGCGTGTATTCGAGCATACCGGGTTCAGGTCACCTGCACAGCTTCATCGTGAGGCCCTTGTCGACCGAGAACAGCGGCGAGAAGGTCATCTTCTCGACCTGCGGCCCCAGCACGTAGCTTTCGTTCGCATACCACAGATACAGCCACGGGGCCTCGTCGACGATGATGCGGTTGATCTCGGCAT
>JAKQOH010000019.1 GCA_029565415.1 Candidatus Rifleibacteriota bacterium
GTCAGCATCACCCATGCGAAGCTCGCCGAGCTGGCCGAGGAGGAGGGCGGGGGCAAGTATTCGATCCTGCTGGTCGTCGCGCAGAAGGAGCTGGTCAACAGCTACCTCGACGTCCTCAAGGGCGGCGGCTCGACTCCTGAAGTGATCGATGTCGACACGATCGCCGCGATCAACGCTCTCGAAAACTCGATCCTGCTGACGGCCGGCGCCCAGGAAGGCGGCGAAGTCGTCGCCATCATCGACTCGGGCGCCCGCACGACCAACATCTCGGTGCTCAAGTCCGGCGTGCTGATGTTCACCCGCAACATCCCGATCGCCGGAAACAACATCACCCAGATGATCATGAACGTGATGAAGCAGGAGTTCGAACAGGCCGAACAGATCAAGTTCAACGAGGCCGAAGTCAACATCAACGAAGGTGGAAGCAACGAGGTCGCCGAGGTCGTGAAGCAGACCGTCGAGGAACTGGCCTCCGAAATCCGCCGCTCGTTCGACTACTTCAAGGCCCAGTCCCGCGAGCCCCTGATTCACCGCATCATTCTCTCGGGCGGCTCCTCGAATCTGAAGGGGTTCAACACCTACATCAGCAATGAGCTCGGCGTCGACGTGGCGATGGGGAATCCGCTCGAAGGAATCTCCGTGACCGTTCCCGACACCGACATTCTCTACAACAACCTGCAACGATTCACAGTCGCCATCGGCCTGGCGCTCAGAGGGGTGGTGGATTAACCGATGATCAAAGTAAACCTCATCACCATTAAGCGGCGCAAGCCGATTCAGATTCCGTTCGCCGCGATCTTCCTCGTCATCGCACTCGCGGGCATCCTCGTCCTGTTCTACTTCGGAACGATCTGGATCGAATCCTACAACAAGGATCTCGAAGAGCAGAAAACGACGCTCGAAGAGGAAGTCCGCAAAGACAAGGACAAACTGGAACAGCGCGACCGACTCGACCAGGACAAGCGGGCCCTGGAAAGCCAGATCGAGCAGCTCAAGCAGCTTTCCGGCGTGAACCTGCTCCAGTGGTCGGAAGTGTTCTCCTCTCTGACCACGGTCGTTCCCGAGAAGACGGTCTGGATCACGAGCATCCGCATCGATTCCGACAGGCGCGTTCAGCTGACGGGGTATGCCTGCTCCGAGCAGCCCGACAAGAAGAACGACCGCCTGACCCTGGGCATCCAGAACTTCATCAAGGAGCTGCAGAACCACTCTTACTTCGAAGAAGTGTTTCTCAGCAATGCCAACAAGAATACCTTCGAAAAAGCTCCCGTGTGGCGGTTCGACATCACCTGTCGCATCAAACGGGATCTCGGAAAGAACTGAGGGAGCGAACAAATGAACAACTTTGCGGCCGTCATCATGGTCATCGTGTTCGCTGCAGCCGGTGCCGGCGGTGCGTTCTGGATGTATTACTGGAAACCCACCATGGCCACCCGCGAACAGCTCCAGAACGACATCAAGGAACTCGAGCGGAAACAGGAAGAGATCAAGAACGTTGCCGACGAAATCGCCCGTATCAACGAGTCCATCGCCAAGCTGACGGAAGAGAAGAAGAAGCTGGAAATGGAATCCAACCAGCTCGGAACCGTCGTTCCGAAGCTGCTCGACTCGACGGAAGCGATCGCCAACAAGTTCAACGTCAAGTTCAATGACATCCGCATCTCGCCCCTTGTGCGAGCAGAGCAGTGGTCGGAACTTCCGATCGAAATCGGCCTCCTGGGCACATTCCAGGACATCGGAAACTTCCTGCTCGTCATGGAAAAGCGCAAGATCGTCAACCTGGCAGCCGGCTCGATCAACATCTCGGTTTCGGCCGAACCTGATCCCAAGACCAAGGCTCCGCTTCTGACGGTAAACCTGAACGCCAAGATCTACATCATGGGTGGCGCCTACTAAGGGCAACAAGGAGGCATATATGAGAACAGGAACTGGTTCCAGACTGCTTTTCGTCCTCATCCTG
>JAKQOH010000120.1 GCA_029565415.1 Candidatus Rifleibacteriota bacterium
GTGAGAGGCGAATTCTTCCTGGTCGATGCGCGCTCGTGGCTCATGTTACTTCCCCGAATTTAACCTCTCTCCGGGAGCGACAATCTCTGTGACGGAGTCAAGCTCCAAGGCATGGACCGTAGTCTCCCGCAGCGAGGAAAACCTACAGAATGGAACACCAAACTTCAAAAGATTTTACGGATGAGGCATGCGCAATAATTTGGTAATACTATATTACGATTTCAACATACCAGGCACCGAGACACAGAGAAAATTCAACACCACGACACGAAGAAGAACGAGCCACAGGGATCCTCCGTTGAAATAAACCTCGGATTCAAGAACGCTTCCACAGATGGAGGGCAGATGAACGCAGATGAAAAACCAGAGAAGAACGAACGCCTGGGCCCCCCCTATTTTCACGTCTGCGCCGAAAAATCCCTGTTGATGACGTTCAGGATTTCATCTCCATCACCAGAGGAATCATCTGCGTCATCTGTGCCATCTGCGGATCGTCACGTTTCATTTCGTCAGGGGTGCCGGGGTTGCCGAAAAGACGGGCGGGATGTAAAGTGGGGCATGTGAATTTCGGCTTGGATGACAATCCCAGCAGGAGGATGCCATGCTTCCGTATGAAACCCCGATGGACAGAACGATCCGGATCGGCACGCCGCTGACGCGCACCCCCGAGTGGCGGGCGCTGCACGATCATCACGAAAATGTGCGCCACATGCACATGCGCGATCTGTTCAGCCAGGATCCCGAGCGGTTCACCAAGTTCAGCATCGAGTTCGAGGATATCCTGCTCGATTACTCGAAAAACCGCATCACCGACCAGACCATGCCCCTGTTGTTTGCCCTGGCGAAGGCCTCGGGTGTCAAGGATGTGGCCAAATCGATGTATCGGGGCGACAAGATCAACTGGACGGAAGGCCGCGCGGTGCTTCATATCGCCCTGCGCAACCGGTCGAACACACCGATCTTCGTCGACAACGCCGATGTGATGCCGCTGGTCAACGAGGTGCTCGAGAAGATGCGCCTCTTCACGGGCCGCGTGCGGTCGGGCGAGTGGAAGGGCTTCACCGGCAAACCGATCAAGACCGTCGTCAACATCGGCATCGGCGGCTCGGACCTCGGCCCCGTCATGGTGTATGAGGCGCTCAAGCCGTATGCGAAGGGCGGACCGGCCGTTCGGTTCGTCTCGAACGTCGACGGCACCGATTTTTACGAGAAGACCCGTGATCTCGATCCGGCCGAGACGTTGTTCGTCGTTGCCTCGAAGACGTTCACGACCCAGGAGACGATGACGAACGCCCACACGGCGCGCAACTGGCTGCTGGCGGCCCTCATCGAAGAGAACGCCGTCCGGAACCATTTCGTTGCCCTCTCGACGAACCGGCAACTGGTCGAGAAGTTCGGCATCGATCCGGCGAACATGTTCGAGTTCTGGGACTGGGTCGGCGGCCGGTACTCGTTCATGTCGGCGATCGGTCTGCCCGTCATGTGCGCCATCGGCTACGACGCGTTCGTCGAGATTCTCGAAGGCGCCCACGCGATGGACCGGCATTTCATGGAAGCGCCGCCCGAGAAGAACATCCCCATCATCCTGGCGCTGCTCGGCATCTGGTACAACAACTTTTTCGGGGCCGGGTCCCACGCGATCCTGCCGTATGACCAGTATCTGAGCCGGTTTGCGGCCTATTTCCAGCAGGGTGACATGGAAAGCAACGGCAAGCGCGTCGACCGGAACGGGTCCACGATCGATTATCAGACCGGCCCGATCATCTGGGGCGAGCCCGGCACGAACGGCCAGCACGCCTTCTATCAACTGATCCATCAGGGAACGAAGCTGATTCCCTGCGACTTCATCGGCAGCGTCAACTCGCACAACCCCATCGGCGACCATCACCCGAAGCTGATGGCGAACTTTTTCGCCCAGACCGAAGCCCTGATGAAAGGCAAAACGGCGGAAGAGGCGCGGAACGAACTGGCCGGCGAAGGCCTGACTGACAGCCGCGTCGAGATGCTGGTTCCGCATAAGGTATTCCCGGGAAACCGGCCGACCAACTCGATTCTCGTCCGGAAGCTGACACCGCGTGTCCTGGGCAGTCTCGTCGCGATGTACGAGATGAAGATATTCACCCAGGGCGTGATCTGGCGCATCGACAGCTTCGACCAATGGGGCGTCGAGCTTGGAAAAGTGCTTGCGAAGACGATTCTCGGCGAAGAGGAGGCGTTCGCACGCGGTCAGCAGCCGGAAATGTCGCACCACGACTGCTCGACCAGCTCTCTGCTGCGATGGTTCGCCCGGCATCGGGATTGATCGCCTCCGGGAAGGCTCCGCCGATACTTCTTGGCAGATCCGGGGTACACGGGTATACTTGAAGTGTAGGTATCCGAAGGGAGTTGCACATGAAAATTGCTGCCGGCGTCCCGAATCTGTATCGTGAAGCGGCATCCCAGGTCGAGTCCGGCGCGCGCAGTGCGGCCGCCGACCCGGCGAAGGGCATGACCGACCTGATGAAAGCCGAAAAAACGGCTGCCATGGGTTCGAAGCTGGTCAAAGCCAAAGATGAGATGCTGGGCACCATCATCGACATGAAGGCCTGAGCGAGGAAATTTTCTGACCGAACGGCGGGCGCTTTGCGGAGCGCCCGCTTTTTCATCTCTGGCGTTCCCGGCTCCGCCCGTTCGCTCGCGCGATCCCGTAGGCTGCCATCGAGGAAAGGATCAGCCCGGCGCCGACGACGGCCCCCGGAGAAGGCCATTCGCCGGCGCCGAAGCCCACCCAGAGCGGGTTGAGGATCGCCTCCAGCATCGCGAACAGCATGCTTTCCACGGCCGTGACCGTGCGGATGCCGATGAGAAACAGGACGTACGGCACGGAAAGCTGGAAGACGCCGAGGGCTGCCAGAACGCCCCACTCCGTAGCCCCTGCGGGAAGGCCGCGCATCATCGAGCCGGCGGAAAAGACGATCACGAGCAGGTTTCCCAAGACAAGCGCCGGAATCCCGTTCCAGCCGGTATCGGCCGAGCGTTCCGGCCCGGCAGGCGGCTCGCCCTGCCGTGAAAGCCGCCGGAGAAACAGGGTGTTCAGGCCGCAGGCAATGCCCGAAACGATCGCGAGCCCGTTCCCGAGGCGGCCCGCGAAGCTGAGTTTGTCGAGGAAGAAGAAGCCCATGCCGGCCAGGCAGGCGGCCATCATCAGCCACTCCCGCCGGCTCACCGTCTCGCCGAGCACCGCGCGGGAAAACACGGCCACCCACAGCGGCGCGGTGTACTGGAGCACGATCGCGTTGGCCGCGGTGGTCATGCGGGTCGCCGAGATGAACAACATCACCATCATCGCGTAGGAGACCGCCGAACCGGCGACATACACCCCGGTGCCCGGTTCGGGGGAAACGCCGCGCAGCCGCCAGACGGCGACGACAACCGGCAGCGCGAACAGGCTCCGCCACCCCGTGATGGCCAGCGGATCGAGGCCGGGCAGGAGTTTGACGGCCACGCCGGCGAAGCTCCAGAGCGTCGCCGCGGCCGTGACGAGAAGCAGCCCGACGGCATGCGGGGAGAGAAATCCCGAAGAAGGGGTGTGATCGTTGGTCATGTTCGATGCGCCTGTGGTGTGACTGGGCCGGCCGGCAAGGCCGACGGGGCATGCTACGCCATTCCCTTCCCACTTACAACCCACCCCTCCGGGCCCACCGCAAGCCCGCCCCATGCGTTCCCGTCTGCCCCGTGAAGGGTGGCCCCCTGAATCTGCAGGGGTTCTGCTATACTGCGGCGTCCGTGTCTCCGGCATCCCTCCGAACCCTCAACCCCGGCGAGTATTTATATCAATAAATATACAACATCTTTCACCTTTGCCTCCCGGCGCGGCGCCGGGCCGGCAGGGTTGTTGCTATTCGTCTTCCTGCTTGCGCTGCCGTTTGCCGCGATCAACGCCGGGGCCTCGTTCCTGACCTCGCGGCGGGAGGCCTGGAACGACCGTGAACTGGTAGGCGACGTCCGGCTCCAGCTCGAGGCACTGGCGAACAGCGCGCCCTTCGAACCTCTGTTCGAGCGGGCCGCGGCGCGGCTCCAAACGCGGATGACCGGACAGGACCCGGATGGGGAAACCCCTTCGGCGCGCGCTCTCCGGTTCGAGCAGGATCTCGCCGCCCACCTCGGCCGGCACGGCCCGACCTATGACCTGTGGCTGTTCGAGGACGAAGCCGTGGAGACAGGCGACCGCGTTCCGCGCGTCCTTCTCGCCTCCGCCTCCCGGTCGATCCCGCAGCGAGCAGCAGCCACGGCATTCGCCTGCCTCGCGCACTTCGCGCTCCGCCCCACCCTCTCCGAATCGGCCGTCAGCCGCGGAAGGAAACTGGTCATCTCGCTGTTCGGGCCGGGCCAGAATGCGCGGCACCTTGCCGTTGTCCAGCGGGGTGTGATGACCCAGGTGATCCACGATCGCGTCCCCTCCTATCTGATCTGGAACGGGACGGTGCTGCCTGACGGCCGTCGTCGCGGCTTCTTTCTGCTCTTCCGGAACACCGCCTCCCTCCGCGAAACGGGGATGAGAGCGGCCCTGCGCGCTCATCAGCGGCGGGGCGGCTTTCCGGCGGGCTTCGTCCGTATCCTTCGCACCGACGTACCCGACCTTCTTCATCACGACCTCTCCCGCTCCCCGGCCTTCCGGAGCTGGCGCACCGGTCTCCGGCCGCATGCCCAGTATTCGCGGTGGGAGCTGAACGGCACACCCTGGGACCTCTCCCTGGCCGATGGCCGCCTGTTCACGCGCAATCTTCCCGGGGGCACGCATCTCGCTGTTCTGATGATGCCCACCCCCGGCAGCGCACGAAGCCTGCCGATCCCTCTCTTTCTTCTGAACGTCATCGTTTTCGGGGGCGGGCTGCTCGTTCTGACGCGTGGCCTGCTGCTTGGTTCGTGGCCCAACCTGCCTCTCGGGGTGAAGTTTTCCTCGCTTTTCGGCATTTCGGCGCTTCTCCCCGTGAGCCTGCTGCTCATCGGCAGCCTGGCCTTCATCAGCGAGTCCGGGAACGCCGCGCGAAATGCCGTCTCGACGCGCATCAGGAGCGTCCTCGAACGGATCGACTCCGCCAAGGAGCGCCTTTCGGGAACATTTCAGGCGGCGTTCCTCCGTATGATCCAGGATCCACGACTGCGCGAGGCGCTGGCTCGCGACGGGATCCAGGCCTCGTCGCTTCCGGATCAGATCCGCGCGTATTTCCGCGACGGCCGCCACGAGGATCAACTCGTCTTCGTGGCCCTCATCGACATCCAGGGTCGGATGCGCTTCGTGCCGGGCAAGGGATACACCACCCACGATCTGGAAGGGGCAATGCGTTTCTGCAGGACAGGCCTTCTTCAGGCACTCCGGAAGAGGCACCGCGCCCAGGCAGGGCCGGATTCCCTCGGCCCCGACCCGCTTTCCGAAGAGGACCGGGCGTTCGTCACCGGCTACGAGGGCGCGACGGGAAACGAACTCGCCATCGAGATGGAACAAGCCCGAACGCTGCCGTTCGATTATCCGATCCGGCGTTCCACCGCAAATCTGCTGTTCGATTATCTCGCCATCGATGGGATCGACACCTGCGCCGTGATCATCGGCTGGAATGCCGACGATCTGGCCCGCCGCATCCTTCTGAACGGTCTCGCCGAGATTCGGGAACAACTACCGAACGGGATTCCCACAGCATTCCGCATCGCCCACGGGCGGCTTGCCCCCCTGGTTCCCCCGAGTCGGCATGATCCTCCCGAGCTCGTCGCGGGCATCCGGCGGATCGCGATGCGGGCGGAGCAGCGGAACGGCCCCGTCGTCGAAACCACCTCGGAAAGCGCCTTCGTGGCGCTCCCCTCGCGCGCCTTCAAGGGCGTCATCCTTGCTGCCACGGAAGCGCTCGACGGGATCCGTGCGCAGGAACGGCGCCGGATGATTCTCGCCGGGGGGCTGGCGGGACTCTGCATGCTGATCGTTCTTCTCGCCGGCCGGCTTTCGGCGAAGCGGATGCTGAGCCCGATTCTTCGCCTCCGGGAAGCCCTCGAGCGGGTCCAGCGGGGTGATCTGGCGATGCGGCTCGCCGAAGACCGGCCCGACGAGCTCGGTCGCCTGGCTGCCGCATTCGGCTCGATGGTTGCGGGCCTGCGCGAACGGCGGCAGCTCGCCTCGCTCGTCTCGGACCAGGCCATCGCGACGCTCGAAAGCGCCGAGGATCCGGGCATGGCGATGACGGCCGGCACCGTCGAAGGCGCGGTTCTCACCTCGGATATCCGCGGATTCACCCCGCTCTGCGAATCCAGGCCTCCGGCCGAGGTCGTCGCCCTGCTGAACCGGCATTTCGCCGTGATGGCTCCCCTCATCACCGCGGCCGGCGGCCGGATCGACAAGTTCATCGGCGACGCGATCCAAGCCGTGTTCGTCGAGTCGCCCGGCGCCGAGCCGGCCGCCGCCCGGGCTGTCTCGGCCGGGATCGCCATGCTGCACGCTCTCGAGGGGATCAACCGCGAGCGGGAAACCGCGGGGCTCCTCCCCTATCGCGCGGGTGTCGGCATCGCAGGCGGCCGCCTGCTCACCGGGGCCATCGGCCACCCCTCGACCCGCCTCGATTTCGCCCTTCTGGGCCCCGCCATCTCCCGGGCGGCAGACCTCGAAGCCCTGACGAAGCTCGTTCCGGATCATCCGATCGCCATCGATGCCTCCCTGGCACCCCGGCTCGGCAGATTCGCCGACCTGATCGTTCCCCTGCCGGGTCACGAGAACAATATATACAGTATTATAATATCTGAAAACAGAACCACTCCCTCCCGAGAACCTCCCGGCCCCGTGGATCGCCCCGCTCTGCCCGATCCAGCCGGGGACGCGCAGGGGCCGGCTTCTTCCCTGCCATCGGATCGTTCCAAACCGGGTTTTTCCTCCATCGGCGCCTTCCTGATGGGCCTCGCCGGCCTCGCCCTTCCCGTCATCGCCCTTCTTGGAGCCATGGACGGGCGCGTGAACGGCTCTCTCGACCGCGCCATCCGCGAGACCCGCGAGAGACAGGAAATCACGCTGGCGAAACTTCGCGTGACGAGCCCCATCATCCACCTCCTCGAGGATCGGCTGGAGGTTCTTTCGAACAGGATCGCCGCCGTATTCCAGAATTCCGACCCCCAAACGGGCGCGGCCGAACGTCAGGCGGCCTGTCGGGAAGCCTTGTCCGAGCTGTCCCGGTTGAGCTTCCCTCCCGCGAGAGCCGGCGTGCTGTACCGTTCCCCGCTGCTGCCGCCGGCCTCCTGGCCGCTCGAACTCGTGACCGGCACCGATGCGTCGACGACGGCCGATGTGGTGCGCAACCTTCTCGCCCACACCACGTGCAGTTTCGCAGGCCAGGCGCGCCAGGGGCTGCGGGATCCCACTCCCGACCTGCCGGGTCTTCTCGGCCGCAGCATCGCCGTCAGCAACCTCGAAAACAATGCGACCAACCGTGTCATTCCCATCGTGCGCGACACGGCAAACGGCTGGTTCTACTGGCGCCCCCTGCTGATCCCGCCTCAGATTCCCCCCGACAGCCTCGCCACCTCCGCGGTCGGTCTATCGCCGGGACCGGAAGCCTCTCTCCCCGTCCAGGGAATGCTGCTCCTGAGCATCCCCCGCCGTCTCGGCGACGAGGAGTCGCCCGCCCTCCTCCTCGAACTCCTCCGCTCTCCCGGCCAGGAAATTGCCATCGGAACGGCCTCGCCCGGCTCGCTCCTCTCGACGAAAGGCTTCCCCCGCGGACTCATGGACGTTGCTCCAGGCCTTCATCAGGTGAAGGGGGACCGCATCGTCGTTTCCCGGAGCGAGGTGCGCATCGGCGGAAGATGGCTGCCGCTTTCCCTCGCCACCCGCATCGAACCCCCTCCGTCTGCCGGAGCGCCTCTCGAGGCAGCCCTGGTGATCGCCTTTCTCGGCCTGGCAGCCGTCTGGTATCAGACCGTCTTCCGCCGGCGGGCCCTTGCCACGACGCTGTTCGGCCAGCTTCTGGCCGGCTTCCTTGCCGCTGCCGTTCTGCCGTTTTCCGCCATTCTTGCCGGGACCGCCCGGTTCACGGCAGAGGATCTCGAGACCCGCACACGGGTGGAACGACTCGATCTGGCGCAGATGGTCGACGAGCTCGACCGGCGCCATCTGCTCCTGTATCCCTTCGCCTGGGACCGCATCGCCCGCATCAGTCACCATCCGAAGCTCGTCCGGTCCGTGATCCGGCCGCGACCTCCCGAGGCCCGGCGCAAGGCCGATCCGGCTCTCGAGGCCATCCTCTCCTCGCTGAAACAGGCATCGAAAAAAGGGGCGGCCCCATATTTCACCAACCGGATCATCCTTTCCACTCCCGACGGCTGGCGGTATGAGCAGGGAACTTCGCCCAACGCGGCACATCAGGCGGATATGTTCACCTTTTACCTGACCACGATCGCCCAGTTGATGTTCGACTCGGTCGGGGATGCTCCGGGGCGCACCACCCCGGACGAAACTCTCGGAGATGCCGTGAAACGGGAAATGGCCGTCGAAGGCGGTTTCTCGATCTTCCGCTCGGTCTTCAGCCCCGAAGTCTCGTATGACATGCTGTATTCGCCCGTATCCAATGTGCTCCTGCCCGGCGGGAACGGGGTTGTCACGATCTCGAATCATCTGCTCCCGGACATCATCCGCCCGCGCGGCTTCATCTCCTGGGTCTGGAATGCCTCCTGGGCCGAAAAGACAGCCCTCAACCGCATCATCCACGGGAAACCCTCCCGGTTCGCCCTGTTCGGCTGCCAGGCACAGCACGCCGCCTCGATGATCCGGGCCGATCTGGGCGGCTCTCTGCCGGCCATCGCCGGCGTCGCCCGCTGGACGCAGGCCGGGAACATGCCCATGAGCGTCCGGCTCGGCACGGGCTCTGGTGGCCTTCTCGTCGAGGCACGACCGGGAGTGTTCAACCCGCGTCTGATTCTTGCAGGTGCGGCAGCCGAAGCCCCTCTGCTCGCCGCCAGCCGCCGGATCGGACAGGATCTTCTGCTCTGGCTTGCGGCCGGCATTCTCGCGACGCTGCTCCTGGCCTGGCGGTCGGCCTCAGGACTGGTGACCCCGATCCGGGAACTGGAGGCCGGCATGCGGGAGATCGCCGCAGGCAGGTATGAAACCCGTATCGGCAACTGCCGCAACGACGAAATCGGGGATTTGCAGCGGTCGTTCGATCGCATGGCACGAAGCCTGCAAGAGCGCGAGCTGATCCGGAGCATGATGTCGAACGAAGCCCGGCGCTCCGCTTCCGATGGGTCGAATGCCGAGCCCAGCCGGCGCAGCGAGGCGATCATCGTGATGACGGGCGTCCCCGGGTTCCAGAGCATCGCGGATGCCCTTTCCCCCGAGGAGCTGTTCGGCCGGCTGACGCGTCAGACGGCGCGGCTGTGCGACCTGTTCATCACGGCCGGGGGCGACGTCGACAAGGTCATCGGCGAGAAGCTGCTGGTCGTGTTCCAGGGCCGCTCCGCCGAGGAAACCGCCGCGCGGCTCGTTCACGCCCTGCAGCAGCTCGCCGGCAGCCCCGACGCCTCCGATGAACTCCCCTTCCCCGTCGCTGCCGGCATCGCCTGCGGCCCGGTCATCAGCGGCGTCATCGGCTCCGGAGCGCGGAAAGACCACACCGTCATCGGCGACACGGTCAACACCGCGGCCCGCCTTCTCGGCCAGGCTGACAGGGTTCCCGGTACCCCCGCGATCCTCGTTTCGGCCGCCGTTCGCGAGCTCCTGCCGGTCGGAACGCGGTGCGAGCTCCTCGGCAACATCGCCATCAAGGGGAAATCAGCTCCTCTGGCCGTCTTTCACCTTCTCCCTGCGGCACTCCGCCAGGAAAGTTGACAGACAGGGGAGAGACGGGTACATTTTTAGCAATACGATATTGAGGGGGCAACGTTATGGAACGCGTCTCATCGGCCACGACCTATTCACCCCAACGCCCCGCACGCGAGGAGCCGGCACCGGCGAAAAAAGCGGAGCGGCCATCCCCCGACCAGGTTCGTCAGGCCCAGCGGGAGCAGCAGCGTTCGGAGCCCCCCGCCCGGCCGACCTCGGTCCAGCAGAGCCGGAACGGCCTTCCGCCGCGGCTCGGGCAGCGTATCGACATCCGGGCCTGACACTCCGGAGTTCCGAGACGTCATCCGGCGCCTTCCCTTACGGGAGGCGCTTTTCGCTTCTCAGAGCACCAGTTCGTCGAGCGAGCGGTAGACGGGCACGCCGCCGGTGGCCAGCCGCGCATGGGAGTTGTGGCCGGCGGCCACGAGCACGCAGTCGATGCCGATATGCCGGGCCGTCTCGAGGTCGTGGAGCGTGTCGCCGATCATCAGGGCCCTGGCCGGCTCGACACCGCACTCGGTCACGAGGCGCTTTCCCAGGTCGACTTTGCTGCGGGCATACTGGTCGGTCAAGCCGCGCACGTCGGCAAAGCAGGCCGAGAGGCCGAAATGCTCGATGATCCGCTTCAGATCCTTTTCATACAGGGCCGAGAGAATGTATTGTTTCTTCCCGCGCGCGGTGAGGTCGTCGAGCACCCGTTTCGCGGCGCCATGGAGCGGGCAGTCGAACATGGCGGATTCATACGCCCTGATATACTCCATGCCGACATCCTCGAACCGTTCCCGGGAAAAATCGAAGCCGGCACTGCGGTAGAAGTTGATCACCGGGAATTCGAATATTTCCAGATACTTTTCGGCCGACAACACCGGCAGGCCGCGCGCGGCGAGGCTGCGGTTGAGGATCTCGACGCACACCTTCATGTCGTCGATGAGGGTGCCGTTCCAATCCCAGATGAAGGCGTCGTAGCGTTGACTCAGGGGTTTCATGTGCGCCTCCTTGCGTAGCAAGCGTACCCCCATGATCGCTCACCCGACCGATTTTTTCAACCGCCCTCCCGTCTGGTGACAGTTGCACGGGAGGGCGGGTTCTGGTAAAGTGAGCGGGATAATCGGCCGTGGGCCGTCACTTCACAGCGAAACCGGAGTCGGCATGTATCTTGGTCGCGTTCTTGGCCGCGTGGTCTGCACCCGCAAGGACCACATGATGAATGGGCTGAAGATGCTCATCGTCACGGCCATCGACGGGAACGGCACCCCGAAGGGCAAACCCTTCGTCGCGACCGACTCGATCGGCGCCGGCGCCGGGGAAACCGTGTTCCTGTGCGGCGGTGGCGAGGCGGCGCTCCCCTTTCCCGGCAAGCAGCGGCCCCCTTCCGATGCGACGATCATCGGGATCGTCGACTCGATCGAGCGCTGATCATGCAGATCGGCCGCGTCGTCAAAAAGGTCGTCTCGACCGTCAAGAACCGCGTGTTCGAGGCGCGGCCGCTGCTGCTCGTCCAGCCCGTCGACATGGCGCTGAAGCCGCACGGCTCCGAAGTTCTGTGCATTGATTTTATAGGCTCTGATATTGATGAGCTCGTCCTGATCATGAAGGAAGGCAGTTCCGTGCAACAGATGCTCGGCAACAAGGATGCCGCCGCCGACGCCGCGATCATCGGAGTCGTCGATACGGTCCACCTTCATGACACCTGCGTATTCGACAAAACGACCGAAGCCACCCGCTGACCAGGAGACGTTGAAATGGAACAGATCGTAGAACAGATCGCCCGCGAAGTCATGCTGAAGCTCAAGTCCCAGTCCTCGAACCGCGGCGGTTCCTACACCCCGCCCCAGCCGGGCGCCGCCCAGGGCCGTCCCACGGCTGCGGGCTGCATCGCGGTGCTGGTGACGGCGAACTTCAAGGTCGTCGACCAGGTGATGCAGCAGATCGGCTCGGTCGTTCCCCAGGGCGGCCGGCTGCTGGTTTCCGACTACATGGTCGAGAACGTCGGCGTCAAGAGCCTGGGCGGCTCGGTCCAGGTGCACACCTCGCGCACGATGAACTCCTGCGACGCCATCCGGGGCATCAGCGAGCTGGTCATCCCCTCGCTCTCCCTCAACACGCTTTCCAAGGCGGCGAACCTGATCGCCGACAGCTACGCGACCCAGATCATCTCCTATGCGCTGTGCGAAGGCATTCCCGTCACCGTGACGGATGAATCCCTGCTCGACGCGTCGCGCTACTTCCCCTCCGGCATCGCCCGCAAGATCGACAGCTTCCGCCGCGATCTCGAAGGGATGGGCGTCCGCTTCAACCGCGGCAACATCGTCGTGAAGCCCGAGCACAAGTGCGCCACCTGCACGGGAAGCGGCAGTTGCGGCTCCTGCTCGACCGGCACCGTCTCGTCCACTCCCGCCTTCTCGGCGATTCCCGGCAAGGCCGATGCGGCCCAGCCCGCCGGAAGCTGCCTGCGCGACAACTGCCCCCGCACCTACGGAAGCTGCGCCTCCAACTGCCCCTCTTCGGTGAAGCAGGTCATCGCCGCCGGCGCCGACCGGATCGAGAAGGGCCACGACGCGCTCGTTCCCCCGGCGGAGCTCGCGCGGTACATCGATCACACGCTGCTCAAACCCACCGCCACGACCGCCGAGATCACGAAGCTGTGCGAAGAGGCCCGCCAGTCGCGGTTTGCCTCGGTCTGTGTCAACCCCGCCTACGTCGCCCTGGCCGCAAAGCTGCTGTCCGGAAGCGGCGTCATGGTCTGCACCGTCGTCGGCTTCCCGCTCGGGGCCACCTCCTCGTTCACCAAGGCGATGGAAACCCGCGACGCGATCGCGAACGGCGCCGACGAGATCGACATGGTGATCAACGTCGGGGCCCTCAAATCGAAGGATTTCGAGCTGGTCAAGAACGATATCGCCCGCGTCGTCGAGGCGGCCAACGGCCACACCGTGAAGGTCATCCTCGAGACGTCGCTGCTCACCGACGAAGAGAAGGTGAAGGGGTGTGAGCTGTCGAAGGCGGCGGGCGCCGACTTCGTGAAAACCTCGACCGGCTTCAGCTCGGGCGGCGCCACGGCCGCCGACATTGCCCTGATGCGCAAAACCGTCGGCCCGAACATGGGCGTGAAAGCCAGCGGCGGTATCCGTGACACCCAGACCGCGCAGCAGATGGTCGCCGCCGGCGCCACCCGCATCGGCGCCAGCGCCTCCGTCGCCATCATCCGCGGCGACGCCCCCGCCGCCGCCGGCGCCAAGGGCTACTGACCACTCGATACCCCCGAAACCACGAACCGGGTTCCACTCAGGAACCCGGTTCTGTCGTTTCAGGGACGTTCGGTATGAATCACGCTTCAGGCAGAAAAACCGCCGGGGAGACGTGAAACCTGGCGGCCAGGGCTTTTATCTGGCGGACGTTCAGTTCCCGCTTGCCCGAAAGGATTTCGGATACGACGCCCTGGCTTCCGAGAATCTCCATGTCTATCTGTTTCAGATCGTGAATTTCCATGAGGCCCTTCAGCATCTCCACCCCCGTCACCGGCTTCACGGGATGATGGGCATCATCGTATGCGCGGATGCGCATGTCGATGATATCGAGAAGAGCGCAAAGCGGATGTTCGTCGCCGGCATCCCCTATTTCGGCGATGACTTCCTGCATGAAGGCCACAACCCGGTCATATTCATCATCCGTATGGATCCGATCCAGGGCGAGAAGTTTCACCACATCGAGCCATTTGTCGAGAAGATGCTTCTGGCGACGGGATTGAGCAGGATTCCCATGGGCGACGGTGGTTCCCTTCATGCTGCGCCTCGCTTTGTTCCCGATGTTTTCTTCCATGTTCCCGCATCATAGACAGAATGCGTCAGAACATCGACAATGAAGAACTTCTGCCATCGAAATTCGGGCTTCACGATCAGCCTGAATTTATTCCCTCCGATATTGAAAACCAGCAATCCATGCACATCGTCGGTCGCTGGATATATCCGTCGAATCCCCATCAGATCATGGAATTCGGTTTTCGACACGATCTGATACCACGCATCCAACGGCGTTTTTGCCGCCGGGTGGCGACAGGAAAACTCATTCAACCTTCGACGGGTTATGACATGCATCACTCATCCCATCCAAATATATCTCATAATGAGATATCTGTCAACCACATCCCGTTCGGCCTCATTTATCGTCTTGATTCGTTTTGGGGCCCCGCACGAAGTGCCGTGAGAGGTTTCACGAACGTTCATGCCATATATTCATAGTAATTTATTATAGCCTGGTTGACGACACCATCAGTAGGTCGGCAGGAGGCCGAACCGGAATGCCTGGTCGAGCAGGTTGTGTTCGCCGTTGTCGTCATTTATGACGGTTCTCCATTGCCTGCCGCCCTCCCAATGGACCATCATGACACGCTTGTAGAGTTTGTGAACGGCCCTGGCCTTGACGACAGACTCGAACATGTTCAGAAGCTGATTACCTTTGACTTCGACCAGGAGAACCGAGTCCTCGGTCGATCTTTCGCGAACACCGACGACGAAATCGGGGTGAAAGTCATATTTCAGTTCAGGCATCACGAGAGACGCCGTATAGGGCTTGCTCTGCGGATTTCTGTGCCACCAGGCCACCGTCCCGCTCGTGTCCGAATCCAGCAACAGGGCGAATTCTCGCTCGTCTGTCGTAAGACCGTCGGGAAACACGCCATAGACGTTGAGTCGCGCAGGGAGCAGCGGGGCGTCGGCCGAGACGAACGGCGGCAATGGTGCAGCCGGCACGGCTTCGATGAAATTCGCATAACAGCGCCGCTTTGCCTCCCTCAGAGCTCCGGGGTGCGTCGCCAGAATGAGATTCAACGCGTCCTCCAGATCCCGGGGAGAAATTTTTTCCGCCCACCCCTGCCTCTGAAACTCCTCTTTCAGACGCCGTATCAACAGGTCATGCAGGGGCCTGCCGGATACATTCTCATCCTCGAAAAGAAAGCCCTGAGCCTTACGGGCAATTTCCTTCATGGAAATATCGGCAGTGACGGTTTCGGTATCAACCAGTCCGCCGAATAGTTCCGTCGTTCGCTTCGTCGCCTGCGAAAAGCGGCGATGAACGACGGACAGGATCTCCCCATCCAGATTCATACGGCTTGCTATACAGGCAGCGAGGCCGCCGACCATATCTGCACTGCAGACTTCCTTCTTCAAGGACTTCGGAAAAGCCATATCGGTCCGCAGGGGGTATGTAGCGCCACTCACCACGGGCGTCGCCGGGCGGACGACGATTCTCGACGGCATGGTACGCGGTGTTCCGGGAAAAAGGCGCGGTTGATTCGGAATTTCATCGCCCTGTGATAACCCTTCAACGTTCTCCGGAGGCTGGGCATTCTCCACCGGCGACTCCGGCGGCTTCGGTTGCTCCGTAACCCAGAACGAAGGCTGTCCCTCCTTCGCAACCTGAGCATGGAGCCCGTCGCTGCCGATGCCGACCAGAGTCAGACTCGGGCTGGCATTGGTCAGCTGCGTTTCGATCGACTTGAGCCTTACCGCCGCTTGGGTAAGGCCCTCCTGGATGGCATGATCGGTGAGGAATACGTATCCATAATCGAGAATATCCGGGCGCGTTTTCCCCTGTAACAGGCGATGAACACGTAGAATCCGCCCGACCACCTGGATGCCGAAATCCGCATCCCGACTCCTTCGCATCGATACGAGGGTGAAGGCCCTGGGGCAATCGAACCCGAGCGCGACCGCCACCTTGAAAATCAGCACGCGAACGTTCTCGTCACTCGCCAGGGCCAAAAGATCCGGGTCAGGATCATCGGCGGTATGAATCGCTATCTGTTCGGGCTTTATGCCGAGTTCGACGAGCTTGCGTTTCGTCTCGTCGGCCGAAAGGGCATTTGTGGCACTGTCGATCTGAACGAGCATAAGCGGCTTCAGGCCGATCCCGATCATCTCCAGCGCCCGTTCGATGGCAAGATGCTGTTCGAGGCCATGCCGGATCGCGGTTTTCTCGAAATCCGTTATTTCCCGGGCGTCCCCCTCAACGAGGAAGGCAACCGCCTTGACTCCGGTCTTGATGAGATCCGCGATCACACAGTCCCAGCGGCTGATGGATATCTTGTGAATCTCTTCGAACCCGGTTGCCTGCTTGAAGGTCTCGATGTCCTTATCCTTGGGCGTGGCCGTGACCATCACCGTGTATTCCGGGGCAAGGACGTTCATATAGAAGGAAATGGCCTCGGGCGCTTTCTTGAAACCGTGATGGGCTTCGTCGACGATGACGCCGAGCTGATATCCGAGCCCCTTCAGCGCAGGAACGAGCCTGTCGAGAGAAAGCGCCGTGTCGGAGTTCGTACGTGCCTTTCGGCTTTCGGCAGTGTTGGCCGCAACGGAGCCCCAGGTGGTGACGAAAATATCGCCGCTCTTCACACCGGCAACCGTGCGTTCGTTCCGCAGATCCTTCACGGTCAGGCCGGGGAATTCGTTCCTGATCGTCCTGATCGACTGTTCGACGAGGCCCGCGAACGGGGCGAACCAGAACCAGACGACCTTCTTGCCCAGGGAAAAGGTTTCGGCGGTGTGGCCTGCAATCAGGGTCTTGCCCGCGCCCGTGGGCGCTTCGATGAGCAGGCAGCCGTTGTGGCTGACGATGCGCTGCCGGCTGGCGGAATCATCCACCTGGGAAAGTTGCCTGCGAGCCGTCTCGAGGAGCGCGACGGCGTTGTCGACGGCCGTTTGCTGGAATAGCTTCAGGAGAGTGGTCATTCGGCCTTCTCCGTCAAAGCGGTGAGAGCGTCGGGAATTTTTTTGACCGTCACGCCCGGATGAGAAATGCTCCGGCGGACGATCCCGGGCTCCCACGCATAGATGACGGCCGATGGGAATGGTGCCACGGCTTTTTCGATGCCTGAAACGGCATCTCCCGTCGTCGCTTGGAGATACACGATCGCTTGATCGTCAGACGTCGCGATCTGGAACGGCGCGGTTTCCGAGAAAGGCGCCAACCTGCCGTCATGCATCAACTGGAGCGCAATCCAGACCTGCTCGTGGCGTATCTGTATCCCCACCGATTCGGCTGGGATTTTAGATAGCGTGCAGTATGCTAATTCCCCTGGAACGGCATCCACAGTGAAAACCTTGCCCTTCTGTCGGTAGGAAAAGCCCTTAATGATTCGCTCGAGGCGGGTTCGGGCGATGTCGCGACAGACATTCTTTTCCGGGTCAGCCTTCGTCGCCTCGGAACTGGAGACGATGATGAACCGGCGATTGCCGTCATCTTCGGCGTTGATCTCCAACACCGCGTGCCCCGTGGTGGCGCTCCCCCCGAAGAAGTCCAGGATAATATCGCCGGAATCGTTCGATGTGGCCTGTGAAATCAATGCCTTGATGAGCGAGAGGGGCTTCGGGTAACTGAAATCCTTGTGCCCCATGATCTTCTGCAAGAGCGCCGTGCCTTCGGTCGTGTAGCCCGTTGTGATGAACTCGGCGTTCTCGACCTCCAGCTCCTTCAACTCCGCATTTTTGCTCGATGCCGGAACGATCCAGGTCGAAAGGGGTTTTTCCCTGTTCTTCAACTCGTTCCAGAAGCGCTTGTATCGTGGTTTCCCGTAGCCGATCGATTTTCCGACCCAGAATTCGAGGTCGGGCGTATCGGATTTGAGATTGTGCGGTGCGGAGCCCTCTTCGATCGCAGCGGTCAGCTCTTTCAGGGTTTCATACCTGATCGTCCGCTCGTTGGCCGGCCAGAGCACTCGCTTTTCCTCGATGAGCTGCTCCATCGTCTTGGTCCGGATTTTTTGCCCTGGTTTGAGTTTTGTCTCTGATGCAAACCGCCAAGCATTGCCTGGGTCACAGGGATACCATGTGTCGGTTTGCGGATTGCATATCTGGTAAAATGCATCCGGCCGTTGTTTCATCGTTTTTCCTTGTGAAAGATCGCCGCTTACCCAAGGACCGCGAGCATCACCATCGGGATTATCGTAATCGACACCCTTTTTTAATTCCCCACCAAATCTGAAATCCCCGTTGCCATAACACAATACATATTCATGATCCACGCTCAGGAAGGCGCCCTTGGCGTCGTTGCTGCCGCTGCGACGCTTCCAGACGAAGGTGCCGACCTTCATGCCGGGGAAGACCTTGTCCATCAGCATCGAGAGGTGGCCGAACTCCTCGTCCCCGATGTTCACGAAGATGACGCCGTCATTGCGGAGGAGTTCCTTTGCGAGCAGGAGGCGGCGGTACATGAATTCGAGCCAGGTTGAGTGCCTGAACCGGTCGTCCTTGTCGAGATACGCGTCGTTGTAGATGAAATCTTTGTTGCCGGTGTTGTACGGCGGATCGATGCAGATGACCTTCACTTTTCCCTTGAAGGCCATGCGCAGATATCGCAACGCATCGAAATTGTCGCCTTCGATGAGAAGGTTCGTCCACGGGGCATCCCCGACGGATAGTTCCGGGTGAATGTCCATCGCGACGAAATCATCGTTGAGGGCGTTGTCGTGATCGATTTCGTTCCGCTCCCAGACGATGCCGAGGGGTGTTTGGCCGTCACGTCGTTTCAGGAGGTCGATGAGTTCCTGCCTGGTCAGCGTCGAATAATCCATGCGTCAACCCCGTCGTTCAAGTCTCATGCCGCTTTTTATATTTTATATTATACTTGCAAGTTGGTCAACAACGCGGAACAATCATACCCCGGGAGTCATCCGCATTCAAGCCGCAGATTCTGCATGGGGGCTTGGCCCCATACTGAAAGGAACAAAGGAATGGCGGCGCGTAGCCCCATTCAGCAAGAGCAGATATCCGTTACTGCCGCAAATGTCTCCACAGACGTCCCTGAAGCCAGAGAACACCCCGGACGCTATCGCCGATCTCGGGCAACTTGCCTTCACCCAGGACCCTCTTGGTGAGGCACAGATCGATGTCGATCTCCTCATCGCCAAGCCGGCTGATGGTGACGCGGACCCGCCAGGCCTTCTGGCCCAGGATTTCCGTATGAAGCTCCGCGACGGATTTCACCGGTCCCTGAAACTCGTAATCATCCCTATCAAAATCTTCGCGTTGAATGAAGCAGGCCATGTTCCCGGTCTCTACGGTGACCGGCTCGATGCTTTCTCGCTGGGCCGGATCATCCGGATACATTTCCTGGCGCATGAGCCGGACCTGCGTCGGGTCCGTAATGATCAACGGTTTGGGGTCGGCAATTTCCAGAACATAGGGGAATCCCGTCAGGATGAATTCATATATATCACATTTGCTATAGAACACCCGATTGGAGCAAAAGAGCGGGTCGAAAAACGTGATCGGCATTCCTTCCTTGCGATCCGACGAGAGAAGTACGGTGTCGAGCTGGGCTTCCAGACGATTGTTCCAGAGTCTGATTCCCTCGATCCGGATGGTGTGCTGCACCCCCTCGCTCGACCATGGATACAGGGATGCGACCTCATTGGTTCGGGTGGAATCATCGACGCGGATGGGAACGAGCAGACCGAAGCGGGGAATGGGCCAGCTCAACAGAACAGATTTCGGCTCCGTGGCCGGCATCGGATACGCCTTTGCGCTCCTGTTGTCCGCGTGGGTCACGGCCAGCTTTGCCTGGCGCACGATCTCGGGAAGCCGTTTGACGACGGCCCGACTGTCCTCGGAGAAGATGCTCCAGTGTGACCCGTGTCCGTGCTTCTCCTCCCCGGCGACGTCGATGACAAGCTCCTCGAACGGTGTTTTCGGCGCTCCCCGCGCAGGTGAATTCATGACTGCTCCTTCCGGCCCGCCCCTGCGGCTTCGGCGAACGGCAGCCGCTCACGTTGGCGAGCATCAATTATATAACATATCGTATCACGTTTTGGCGAGATGATCGCGCCGCATCGGCTCGAAACAGAACCGGGTTCCCTCGTGGGAACCCGGTTCTGTCGTTTCTCGTGTCGGCATGTGTTACATGCAGCCTGCCATGCCGGATGCGCACAGCATCGAGACCAGGGTGTACAGAACGATTCGTCTAAACATGGTGATACGCCTCCTTCACGATCAGTCCCACCGTTGCAATCGTCAGAAACCAGAAGAGGATCATGGCTCGACTCCGGCTCGCTCGCCTTGAATTGCCGCCGCAGGGGCGTGCGAATCTTTCTATCGGCAGGAAGCGTCCTTCCGTGAAGCACCGTGGTGGGTCAGGGAAATCCCTGGCGGATCAGGGCGTGGGGGTGGCGATATCCGGTGAAATGACCGGGATCTCGTCGGCATCTGCCGGCGTGCCGGCGGCTTCGGGCGGAACCGGCTTCACCGGGGCCGGGGACGGCCCGGATGCGGGCAGAGGAACGGTGTCCGAGGCACCCGGGGATGCGTTCGTGACATCGACGGCTTCGGAGGCGGCTTGTTCGCCCTCGGAGGCGATATCCCCGGTGTCGGAGGCGGGCTCCGCCGCTTCGAAGGCGGCTTCGTCCGGGATCGGGGGGCGAACTTCGGCCGGGCGGGGCATGGTCCAGAATTCGGGCGGGAGTCCCCAGAGCCGGCCGGCTTCGGTCGGCTTGCCGACAGTTCCATAGCGAGGAATATCGAATTGTTTGCCCGGCGACAACCGCCGGATCGAGCGGTCAGAAAGCTTGAGCCAGGCGGTGCCGCGATCGAGGGTGAGCTTCGTGTTGCCCCGCGGATCGACTTCGATCAGGGCTTCGCCGGCCGGCAGCTCGAGGATGCCGCGCCGGAGATCCGCAATGAGTGGGGCTCCGCTTGTCGCGATGAGGCGCATCCGGCCGAGGTCGAGGCGAAGCGTCCGGTTGTCGAGGGCCAGGACGGATCCGGGGTACAGTTCGAGGCGATTTCCCGTGCCGGAGGCGATGAAGAGGGTCATGGAGGCGATCCCCGTGTGCAGGAACGGCCGGGTGCGGATCAGGTCACCGGGGGCAAGAACCGGCCACGCCGCCGAAGCCGTGCCGTCCGTTGCCGGAAGGTTTCGCTCCAGATGCAGACCGGGGGCCTGTCGGAGGAAAACGGTTTCGGTGGCGACGCCGTTCTGCTGAATCCAGAATGGTTGGGCAGCCAGGCCGGGGATGGCGGAGACAAGAAGGAGCGCCAGGACGGCGGCAGCCTGCTCGAGGCGGAAGGAACCGGACATCGGTCAGGGTTTTTCCGTGGGCGCAGGCGACTCCGGGGGGGTTCCGGTGGGGTCCGGCAAACCCGCGCCATCCGGGCGCCGCCGGTCCACTTCCCGCGTCGTGCGGGTCGGGTCGGCAGGCATCGGGGGAGCATCGGGAGCGGGTGCGGCGGAAGTGTCAGCGGCCTGGTTCCCCGAAGAGCCGGATTCCGCCTCGTGCTTCGCGGTTTCGGCGATGTCGTGGGCCTTGAGGCTGGAGGAGAGGGAGAAGACCTCGTCCCGGATCGTCAGCACTTCGAAGTAGAGAACCGTGATCATCAGAACCGTGCCGAGGAAGGCGAACAGGTCGTATTCGCTCTTGGTGTGAATGAACACGAACGTGAAGATGATCGCGGCGAGAATGACGGCGATGAGTTTGCGCAGCCGCTGTTGCCGCATGTTCTGTTTGGAGAAGAAGGCGCCGCGCCATCGCCGGGCCTCGATGAGACTTCCCTCGATGAGCCAGAGGTGGTCCCGCACCATCAGCATCTCGAGGTAGACGATCGTGATCATCAGCATCACCCCGACCTGCGTGAGAATGGCGCGGTGCCCCTTGGTAAAGAGGATGACGATGATGAAAATGACGAACGCGAAGGCGAGGGTGAACAGTTTCTGGATGAATCTCGGAAGATCTCGCATGGGCTTCACCTCACTGTGGCATGGTCAGCTTTCGAACGCTTTGCGCACCAGGTCGGGGTTGTCGCGGAAGACGGAGAGCACCTCGGCATCGAGGGCAAACGGCTCCTCCGAGTCGGTCTGGGTCGTGATGACACGTTCGGGAACGATCCGGTAGCCGCTCCGGAACGCGTCGAGAAGTTTCATGGCCTGGTCGAGAGAGGATTTCGACATGCGGTAATGGATGAACCGATCGATGATCTTTTCGAATTCGACGGGTTTCGTCTGGAGGCGGTCGAGCTCCTGGCGGAGTTTTGCGGCATCGCCCGAGTGACGGTGCTCGAGATAGGCGCGCAGACAGCCTTCGACGCGAGTCGTGCTGATGGTCCGGGATCTGGGGCCGAACAGCAGCATCCCCGTGAGGAATCCGGCGACGGCGAGACAGATCGCCATAATCCAGTTCCAGAGCGGTTTTCCATTGATTTCAGCCATTCCATTCATGGTAACATCGCCCCATCTTCCTGTCAATCCGAGTTGACAAGGGGGGAAACCGGGTGCTAGTGTTCGGAACGACAGGGCCCGATGGCAGGGGAATCACGAACTCACCCGGGGAGCGACAGACTGGCCATGGAATCGAAGGGCAACAGGCCCCGAAAACGTATCCTGATCGTCGACGACGAGGAGCAGATCCTGCTCCTGCTGAAAACCATTCTCAATGTGTATGGGTATGACAGCATCGAAGTCCTCTCCCCGAAAGAAACGTTCGGCAAGGTGAAGACCGAGCGGCCCGATCTGATCATTCTCGACATCGCGATGCCGGAGATGGACGGGTATCAGGTCTGCAAGCAGATCAAGAGCGATCCCTCGACGAAGGAGATCCCCGTGGTCATGATCACGGCTCTCGCCCTCGAGCAGGACCGCAAGTTCGCTCTGGAAGCAGGAGCCGACGGATTCATCCTCAAGCCGTTCGACCCGCGCGACGTGATCGCCGAAATCGAAAAACTGTGCGGAGGCCGGCAGACGGCCTGACGGTTTACCCATCTGCAAGAACCACGGCCGGCGCCTCATGCGCCGGTTTTCTTCATCATGGCCGCTTGAATTGGAACCCCCCCTGTGCTAGACTTCTCCGCCAAGCAAGAGATTTTCCCCTTGCAGGTCAGAAATCATAGGAGGGCACCTGGGATGAACAAATACGTATACGTGTTCGGTGGCGAGAAGGCCGATGGCCGCGCGGACATGAAGGATCTCCTCGGCGGCAAGGGAGCGAACCTTGCCGAGATGTGCCAGATCAAGTTGCCGGTTCCTGCCGGCTTCACCGTGACCACCGAATGTTGTACCGAGTATTTCCAGCTTGGCAGCAAGTATCCCAAGGATCTTGACACCCAGGTCGTCAAGGGCCTGAAGGGGATCGAGGAAACCATGGGAATGAAGTTCGGCGACACGACGAACCCGCTCCTGCTCTCCTGCCGCTCTGGCGCCCGCAAATCGATGCCCGGCATGATGGAAACCGTTCTCAACGTCGGCCTGACGACCAAGACGATTCCCGCGCTGATCAAGAAGACCAACAATCCGCGCTTCGTCTGGGACGCCTACCGGCGCCTGATCATGATGTATTCCGACGTCGTCATGGAGAAGGCTGAAGGGATCGAGCCCGCCGAGGGCAAGGGCATCCGCAAGCAGCTCGACGACATGCTTCACGAGATCAAGGCCAAGAAGGGCTACAAGTCGGACACCGACCTGACCGCCGAGGAGCTCGAAAAGCTGGCCGGCGATTTCCGCGCCCGCGTCAAGAAGGTTCTGGGCAAAGAGTTCCCGGATGACCACATGGAGCAGTTGTGGGGCGGCATCGGCGCCGTGTTCAAGAGCTGGAACGGCAAGCGCGCCATCTCCTACCGCCGCATCGAAGGCATCCCGGACGAGTGGGGCACGGCCGTCACCGTCCAGGCCATGGTGTTCGGCAACATGGGTGACACCTCGGCCACCGGCGTCGCGTTCACCCGCAACCCGGCCAACGGCGATAACAAGTTCTACGGCGAGTGGCTGATCAACGCCCAGGGCGAGGACGTCGTCGCCGGCATCCGCACGCCCAATCCCCTCAACGAGTACGGCAAGACGGAGCAGAGCGCGCATCTGCCTTCCCTGGAAGAACTCACCCCCAAACTGTACAAGCAGCTCGATGACATCCGCAAGAAACTCGAAAAGCATTACACCGACATGCTCGACATCGAGTTCACCATCCAGGAAGGCAAACTCTGGATGCTGCAATGCCGCGTGGGCAAGCGCAACGGCCCCGCCGCCGTGCGCATGGCCGTCGAAATGTGCAAGAGCCGCCTGATCACCAAGGAAACCGCGGTGTTGCGCGTCTCTCC